>CAYOFH010000117.1:0-10346 GCA_964403175.1 uncultured Marinilabiliaceae bacterium | reverse complement strand
TATCTTTTATTCTATCGTTTTCTAGATCTTCAACTTCAAATTTTATTATACTCCTTTTTGACTCGACTACTTTTAAAGAATCATCTAATTTGCCATCTATTTTTATAGTTTTTATACGTGGTCCTAAATTATACTGTACATCTATTTTTTTTTTTTCTTCTACTATTTTCCCTTTTTCATCTATTATAGTTATATTTAAAGTATTCTCATTAAGTTTTTCTTTTTCTTTATATTCAAATAAATAACCCTTATCATCCAATTTTTTCACATAATTATTATTTTTACTTTTATTTAAATAACTTCTTTTTACGATAAAGAAATAAGAAGACCTTCCCTGTGAGAGGATTACAAATCTAATAACTAAAAGTTTCTAAGATGAACCGAGCCATCACAATAACACTGACATACGCGCGGAGATTATATTTTCGCAACAAGGCAAAATATTTATGATGGTTATTGTTGGCAAGCTCCATCTGACATTATTAATCAAATTATAAACAGATGAAAACTATTTACAAATCGCTGGCAAGCAAGCTGTCCGGCTTACTTGTATGTATTGTATTGGTGAATGGTACTCAGGTTTCTGAAGCCCAAAAAAAGCCTTTGGAAAGCAACTTACCTGAAATTACATCCATGAATTATGACCCTTTACATACAACCGTAAGTTATGTTGATGGCTATAAAGTGGTAAAAGGCGTCAGACCCCCTGTTGATCTGAACAATGTTCCCAAAGAGGCTTATGAGGAAGGAAAAGTGCATGTAAGATTTAAAACCGAAGCGAAAAACTTTTTGCCTGGTGATAAACGTTTGATGGCATCGGAAAAAGGGTATGTTGAATCCGGACATTCTAAAATGGATAAATTGAGCAAGATCCACGGAATTGATTCCTTTACACCATTACTATACGGATTATACGAAAAGTCTCCGGATTCCGAATTGTATGCTTCACGGCATAAGGCCTGGGGCTTTGATTTGTGGTATGAGCTAAAGTTTGACAAAAAATCTGATGTAATCTCCTTTGTGAAGGCTTTATTGGCGCTGGATATTGTAGAATTTGCTGAACCGGTTTACAGGATTGGCCTGGTGAATCCCATCGATGAACCCCGATCTATCAATAGTGAAGATATAAAATCAGACAATCGTTGGATACCCAACGACCCTTTTTATGCCGACAATCAATGGCATTACAATAACACAGGTCAGTTCGGCGGAACTCCGGGAGTTGATATAAAACTCCCGGGTGCCTGGAATATCCAGAAAGGAAATACCAATATCCTGGTTGCTATTGTGGATGAAGGAGTGCAGTTCAATCATCCCGACCTGCAGGCCAATATATGGCCCGAAATAGGACCTGAGGGTAGTTCTACAACCCCAGGCAATCATGGTACTCACGTGGCCGGCACAGTAGCGGCGGTAACCAATAATAATATCGGCCTTTCAGGTGTGGCCGGGGGAAGCGGAACCGGAAACGGTGTAAGGTTGATGTCCGTGGACCTGCTTCAGGGAAATCATGGCTTATCACATTTGGCATTATATACCTACCAGGCTAATAATGGGGTAGCAATATCACAAAATAGCTGGGGTTTTACAACTCCGGGTTTTTATAATCAGTCAACCCTGGATGGAATTGATTATTTCAACACTAATGGTGGGGGCACAGCCATGAACGGAGGTATCGCCATTTTTGCTGCGGGAAACGACAATAGCAATGCTGCCTGGTATCCTGCTGTTTATTCTGGTACTATGGCTGTAGCATCTTATGATTTCAATGGAATAAAAAGCGATTTTTCCAACTTTGGCCCGTGGGTCGATATTTCGGCACCCGGAACCGATGTCGCCAGTACATTCGAGGGAAGTCAATATGGCTTTCTGTCCGGAACTTCCATGGCTTGCCCACATGTTTCAGGGGTAGGAGCGCTCATTCTGTCGCATCTGGTTGGTCAGGTTACCCTAACGCCCATGGAGTTGTATAATCTTATTATAGAAACTGTAGATGATATTTATCAGGCCAACCCCGGTTATTCAGGTATGCTGGGTGCAGGAGGACTCAATGCTCATGCCGCACTTGTGGCAGCAAACGCCCTGATAGGAGGAGGAAACCCTACCGAAATAGTCGTCTTTTCGGAAGATTTTGCCGGAACCTTTCCTGCCGGCTGGCAAAATAATGTAATTGCCCCTGCTGGTTTTTCTGGTTTTGAATGGACGAATATCGGAGGGAATTATGGTGGGCAGCTCAACTCTACCACTGCCACCAACGGATATCTTATCCTGGATTCTGACGGAAATGGTGCTGAAGGAGTTAATGAAAATGTGGAACTGATTTCACCTGCTATTAATTTTGCTCAACACGATGATCTTACCTCTATAAGCTTTTCCCTGGAGCATCTTGCCCGCACCTTCGGCAATGCAGATATCGCCATATATATATCAGCAGACAATTTTGCCACCCAAACGCTTCTTTATGAATGGAACAACGCACCCCAGGACAGTTTTAATTCTGAGAATAATCCACTGGTGAGCACCTTTGATATTACCTCCATAGCACTGGGGCAAAACAATATCAAATTAAAGTTTCATTGGCTTGGGCAGTGGGATTACTGGTGGCTTATAGATGATGTTGTGATAACGGCCATCCAGGAAGGAGGCGGAAATGGGGGTGATCTGCAATTGCTTGTGGAACAGCCTGTAGAGCCGGTCGAAAATAACAAAAGCGCCGTGGTTAGCGCAGTCCGGGAGGGTGTGAATTATGAAGTTGCCGATAATTTTGCCAATCTGAATGGTGATTTAGAAAAGATTGTGGTGTATGGTTTGTATGCTATTTTCGAGAACAACCAGTGGATTAGTGTTGAACCGGGTTCCAACCTGAATTTTAATGTCCGGTTTTATAATCCTTCGGCCACTGCTCCCAATTGGAATAATCCGGTAGCCCAATACCTTAACGTGCAAACTTCATCCATAACACCGGAAACGCCATGGAGCAATGGGTTTAATGTTTGGCGGTTCGAACTTGATATTCCTTCCACTCCCGTTACTAACGGATGGATGTCCGTACAATCATCAGGAGGAAATGGCTGGTTTCTCTGGCATAACTCCAGTGCGGGTGATTCCTTTTCCAGTCAGATTAATCATAATAACAAGATTGGGCCTGGTGCTAAAAGCTATCTGCCATTAATTGGAAATGGTTCAGGGCAGAAAAATGATGCACTGGATCATGATGTTGCTATGCAAATGTGGGGGAGTACTTCATCAGACCCTACTTTTAACCTGAGTTTACAGGCTAACCCTGCCAACGGAGGCACAGTCAGTGGAGAAGGCCAATATGAATCCGGACAACAGGTTTTTGTTTCTGCTACTGCTAACAGTGGTTTTACTTTTCAAAACTGGACCCATACCACTGGTAGTGTAGTAAGCACGGTTCCTGGTTTTAACTTTACAATGCCAGCATCCAATATGACCCTGGTAGCCAATTTCAGCCAGGGACAACCCTCTGAGTATACACTTACCCTTGTGGCTAACCCATCAAACGGTGGTTCTGTTTCAGGCGGGGGAGAATATCAATCGGGCCAGCAGGTTACCATCAGTGCCACCCCTAACACCAATTTTGAATTCGTTGCATGGCAGGAGGGAAATTTTACCGTCAGCACCCAACCCACCTATACATTCAATATGCCTGTAGGGGATTTGACGCTAACGGCAGTTTTTGAACAACAACAAGCCCCTGAAACATGGGAACTTATTCTATCTTCCCAGCCCGCTGATGCAGGAACATTAGCGGGTTCAGGTAATTACCAGGCCGGGGAGCAAATTCTTGTCTCGGCTGAAGCTCATGAGGGTTATACTTTTGAAAACTGGCAACAAAACGAAAGCATTTTGAGCATACAGTCGGATTTTATCTTTAATATGCCATCTTCTGATGTTACACTCACTGCTCATTTTACTTCGTCAACTTCACCGCAATATGTCCTTACATTAGAAGCATCGCCAGCCTACGGTGGTACTGTGTCTGGCAGTGGTCAATATGCTACGGGCGCAGAAATACTTATCTCGGCTACTCCTGCGTCAGGATTTAGTTTCCTCAGATGGTTCAAAGTGGGTGGCACCATCGTTTCTACTGAGGCCGAATTCATTTATACCATGCCGGAAACTGATGTTATTCTCAGGGCTTTCTTCGAATCATCTACTCATGTGTGGGAAGGTGCATCTGAAGAAGTAAAGGTTTTCCCCAATCCCGCAACTGAATTTGTGAGTATTGAAAACCCGATCATCATAAACCAGATTGAGGTGTATGATCTCACAGGACGGCTCATTTTAAACCAGACTACAGATACCGATATCTGGAAACTTCCGGTTTATGCCTTAAAGGCCGGTTCTTATATTTTAAAAATTACAGACAATCGAGGTACTCACTTCAGGAAAATTCAAATTTATCATTAATGATTCTAAGCATTCTATAAACAACTCAACCATTAATTTTAAAAAATCAAAACTATGAAAAAGAAAAGCTTTATGTTGGCTACTGTATTACTTGGTATTGTAACCATTTTTTCAGCATGTTCGAAAGACGATGATGTAGACACAAGAGCAGCCTTTGAGGGTACATGGAGGGCTACGGAAACTTTTGTGCTTGAGGGTGTTCCCTTTAGTGATACCTATACTTTTTCGATTACCAAATCATCCGGAAGCGAGCGAAATATTCTTTTAACGGGTTTTGCAGCAGAACCTTCCGAAACCATTACTGCATCTGTTGATGGTGATTCATTCGTTATTCCGCAACAAACCATTATCAGCGGGGGCGAAAGTGTGGGTGTATCCGGTTCAGGGTCTATTAGTGGTAATACAATCACCTATTCCTATAACGCTTCTTTCGTTGACATTTCGATTAATGTAAATGGCACTGCATCAAAGCTCTGAATTGAATATGTAAGAAAATGACAATTAAAAAGAAAGTTGAGTCCACTTTGAAAATATAGTTAAGTGGACTCTCATTCCCAAAAAAAATATTCTGCAAAGCGATGCCCTTCGAGTATACAATGCGATGAGGCAAAAGTGGAATACATATCAAAGGTTTTTACCCCAAATCCGACATTGGGAAATGGGATATGTTCAATCCGTCTGATCAGCCGGAGAATGGCATGCAATTCAAAATATTTAAAGTCCAAATCTTGACAATCCAGGATATTCGAATTTAAACAACATATAACGATATTGTTAATACAATTATTTACTATTAACTTCTTAAAAAATTCGCTCAATTGAACAATTTTCGTCCTATCTTTGCTTTTTCATGACCTAAATTGTTTCAGTTTTGGCAAATACAGAAACTAAAAATAGTCTACTTATAAGTGATGCTTCGATTAATGATTTGATGCTGCAAAAAATATATGAAGTTAATTTTCATAAAACGCAGAGTTATATCATCACAAACAGCGGCACAGTGGATGAAGCAAAGGATATTTACCAGGAAGCATTTCTGGTTCTTTGGCAAAAGTTAAGATCAGGTGAACTTGACACTCGCGATACAGAACGCATCAACGCTTTTCTATACAGGGTGGCACGCAATAAATGGATCGATCACCTTCGATCAAAAGAGTTTAGTTCGAAATCGTATCTGGATGACAGTTTTTATGATGCTCTTGAAGCATCTGATATTGAAGCGGATAAGGAATGGGAAAGCAAAGTAAACCGGGTGGGTGTGTGGATACAAAAACTCAAACCCGATTGCAGAAAACTTCTTACAGGGTTTTATTTCTACCGCATGTCTATGCGCGTTCTTGCACAACAGTTCGATATTGATGAAGCATCGGTAAAAAACAAGAAATACCGTTGTATGGAAAGACTGAAACAACTGGCATTTGATAAACTGTAAAAGATCATCTATGGAAAACAAGGAAACCAACAATGATTTCCAGCAATTTGAAAGAATAGAAAAATTTCTGCTCAATGAATTGTCCGATCGTGAAAAGCGTGAGTTTGAAGAGGAGCTAAAACAAAGTAAATCTCTAAATGAAAGAGTGGAGCAAATCCGAACCATGATTCAGGCCATTGAAAGGGAGGGAATGCATGATAAGATCGATCAGTTTCATAAAAATACAATTGAAGTAAAAGATGGGAAAAAACATAAAAAAGACAAACCTGATTTTACCATTCCCCGTTCGATTACCTTTCTCGTTGCCGCTTCGGTACTTATCCTGATAGGTTTCGGATTATTCCGGCTCTTATTACCCTCGTTGAACAATGAAAAAATCTTCAGTGAGTTTTTTGAGCCCGATCCGGGACTCATTACTCCCATGAGCGCCAAATCCGATTATTTGTTTTATGACGGAATGATCAATTATAAACTTACTGACTACGAAACTGCCATAAGCAAATGGGAAGCTCTGAACGTTCAGTTTGCCGGAAGCGACACACTTAATTACTTCCTTGGGGTGGCGCACCTGGCGCTGGAAAATGATGAGCAAGCCATTGAGTACCTTCAAAAAGCATTGCAAACACCCGACAATGAATTTATTCACGAAACCAGGTATTACCTTGGATTAGCCTACCTGAAACAAGGCAAAACCAATGAGGCAATAAAGCTGTTTGAAGAGAGTGAGATCGCTGAAAGTAAACTTGTATTGGACAAGTTAAATAATTAAAGATTCCTGGTTTCTGCTACCTAAACCTATAATTGCAGATTAACAATCGTCGTACTTCTAAGAATAAAATCCATGAATATAGGCATGTTTTTTTCATTAATCATCTCAATACTGTTGCTAAGCAACTCTGGCAGGGCAAGCACCATACCCACCAGAGAAACGCTGGACAGCCTGGTTAGTGAAAAAGCATATCAATCCGCACAATACGTTCTGCAAATGCATCTGGATTATCATGCATCAAATAATCAATGGGATTCTCTTGCTACATATATTTACCTGTCGGGAAAAATAAATTCCGAATTGTCCGATACAAATAAAGGTATTGAAGAAGCCGAAAAGATCATCCAAATAATGAAAGATAACGGCGCATCAGCAAAGGCCTTGCACAGTGCCTTAATCGATTTTATGCATTTTCTGGATGAAAAGGCTATGGTGCAAAAATCCTACGAGATAACTCTTGAAGCAGCGGATATAGCACGTTTAACACCCGGGTTCCCAATTCTTGAAACTGCCAATACTCTTTATTTTTTAGGGGCTGGTGCATTGGCCCTGGGAAATTTTCAGGATGCCCGGATGCATTTTAATAAAGCACTTTCCTACTATCTCAGCGATACCATTGCTTCGGTAAACCGCCTCCCGGACGCTTACAACGCCATGGGTGCCATGATGTGGTCGAAAACCAAGCTGGATAGTGCACAGTACTTTTATGATAAGTCAATAAGAGCTATCCTGCAAACGGACAAAGATTCATTGGATAAATCTTACCTTACAGCCATTGCATTGTCCAATATTTGTCTTATCCAACAATCCATGGGTGAAATTTCTGCTGCCATCCAAACCCTTGAAGAAACACTCCGCTTGTATAACCGTGTCATCCAAAACAGTGATGACGAGGATCTGGTATTCCGATCCATGAAAAACAGACTTAAAGCACTCACCTCGCTGGCCAGCATACAAAACGACCTGGGAAACTATCAACTGTCCAATGGTTTTCTCAAATCTGTTCACGATCTGCAAAAAGAAATCTCTCCACCGGGTGATCCGGGGATTTTCCAGTCGATGATCAATCTGGGAGAATCTGAACTGTCCTTAAGAGAATATGAACAGGCCGGGAAAACCTTCCAGAGGGCACTCTACCAGATTGCGGAAACACCCGGTGAGTATATCTACTGGAAAGCCATTGCCACCATAGGCCTGGCTCAGGCAGTGAGTGTCCTTGGAAATGATTCACTTGCACTTACACTATTTGAAGAGAGCAAAATATTATTTGAAAAATCTATGGACAATGCTTTCAACCGTCATTATCTGCATCTGATGGGGCAAAAAAGTAAGTTTTTGTCCAAAATGGGTAGACATGAACTCGCCCTGGAAGAAGCAGAAAAGACGTTGAATTACCTTGAGAGAAACACCGGAAAAAAAAATAGACTCTATATACAGCACATGCTGAATATAACCGGAATATACCTTCAGAAGGGGGATACAAAAACAGCATGGGAAAAGGCCTCCGAAACCCTGGAAATCATTAAGCAGCAAACAGAAATTACCACCAGCATTGAAGAGCGCATGCAAATAGAACAAAATATACCCATGGCAATATTGATAAGAAATAAGGCATCTTATAAAATGCAACAAAAGCCCGATACCATTTTAATGCTCAACCTCCTGAAAGAAATGCAATATGCTGATTCGCTTTTGGATTACCGCAGGATCATGTTTCCACAGGAAGAAAACGTCAATGCACTGATCGACGAAAACAGAGAATTTTATGAATGGATGCAATATATCACAGTGCAACTTTACATAATAACTGGCAAGAACAAGTATCTCAATAGTTTAATTGACCTGAAAGAGCAAAGCATTTACAATGCAATAAGACTGGAATTTTTCCGGCAAAATGATATGACCTTTCACAATATTCCCGATTCGATCATTCAACTGGAAAACGAATTACTTGCACTCGCTTCATCTGCAGGAAAAAATGTTACTCAAGCAGGAGGCAGCCAGGTTGAAACGCTGGATTACCTCTCAAAATGGCAGGAATACCTCTTATTGGTCAGGTCTTCTTATCCTGATTATTATAACCTTAGATTCGGCAAAATTTCCAATGTTGTTGAAAAGGTTCAAATCAGGATGGAAGCAACTACTACCATCATAAGATACATGTTCATTGACGAGGAATTACACGCCTTTGTTATTACAAATGAGAGGACAGATTATTTCAATCTTGGAAAATCTGGTATTGCAGACAGCATAGCGCTGCTCAATACATTTCTTCCCGAAAAACGTGAACTACGAATCCTGGAAACACTTTACCAGCAATTGTGGAAACCACTGGAAGCACATATCAAAACCCAACATGTAATCATCATTCCCGATGGCTCCTTGTTTAACCTGAGTTTTGCATCTCTTCCCACCTCATCAGCAGATTCTTACAGAGAGTTATCAAAAAACAGCCTGATCCATAAACACCATTTATCATACGATTTTGCCCTTTCATTGCAGATTACACAGCAATATTCAGAAGAAGATTTTACTGAAAAGTACATCGCTTTTGTTCCCGGATTTTCGAATGAATTAAAAGAAAAATACATGATAGCAGCCAATGAATCCGAAGATAATATTTACATGGAATTACTTTACCAGCCATTTATCATTGAAACGGCAAAATATGTGCGTTCAAACTATGGCGGAAAAGTGCTGGCAGGTGAAAAATCTACCAGATCCGGATTTTTGGAGAATGCTGCCGGACATACCATTATGCACATCGGTACTCATACCGAAATCAATAATATTTCACCTGCCTACAGTAGGTTGTTCTTTGCCAAAACCTCGCAGGAACCCGGGAACCATCTTTTTGCCTATGAAATATACAATTACCATTTTCCCAACCACCTCACCATACTCACTGCCTGCGATACCGGCAAACCAACTTATCAACCCGGCGAGGGAATGACATCCCTGGCACATGCCTTTCATTATGCCGGTAGCAGAAGTTTGCTAATGAGCCTTTGGAAGATCGATGAGCAATCCAGCAGTTTTATCACCCAAAAGTTTCTTGATCACCTGGCCAACGGACACAACAAAGCGAAGGCACTTTCTATGGCCAAAGCAGATTACCTGGAAATTGCCAAAGGACGCACCCTTGCACCGGTGTATTGGGCTGGAATCGTTGTAACCGGCGATAATTCCCCGGTTAAAATCACAAAGAAAAGCAGGTATCGTTTCCTGCTCTGGGGATTGGCCGGACTATTCCTCATCGGGATAATCATCTGGTCAGGTATTCAAAAAGTGATTTATCATGCTGTTAATAAGAACCTATAGCCCTGTTAAGGGGGGAATTATGGTTGATAATGGTATCACGCAGGGATTTGGCGTTGCAAAACAATCGTTGTTCAAAGAACGAATTATGTGATGGGCTAAACCGTCCTGTGGCGACTTCCAGCTCGTCTCGGTGGTTTTAAAGTAGTATGGCGACTCCAGACCTGACGACTATTAGCGGCTGCCAGGTCCGGTGGCGACTTTTTTGTTCGCCTCCGGACTAAAAAGTGCAGCTGTGCCTTAGCCCGGATGCGAACCAGGAGTTCCGATACGGCCTTAGAAGCAATTGTCCTGTGGCGACCACCAGCTCGCCGCCGGACTAAAGTGTACAGCATTGCCTTAGCCCGGACGGGAGCTTAGAGTCCCGATCGGGCCTGGACAACGATCGTCCGA
>CAYOFH010000116.1:0-10408 GCA_964403175.1 uncultured Marinilabiliaceae bacterium | reverse complement strand
CCTTTGTCCTGAGCTGCTCTAATATTGTTAAGTTTTAGAATAGTTGAAGCAATGCATTAACGCACAAAGATATTGAAGTCCGGGATAAGTCAGACCCGAACCACATCAGTTTAATTCTTCCTTACTGATTTCTGTTGGCTATTCGTTCTCTGATGCGTTTACCGATGACAAACTCTTTTTCTCCATTTGCCCATTTGAATGTACCGGTATTGTCGCAAGTACCATCCCCATAATCGACTGTAACAAAAGTCTCTCCATTATCCGAATATCCAACCTCACCACTGACAATAAACCGGCATTTACCAAACTTCTGCAATGGCTGGGTTATTTCACGTCGATATTGATTGCCATCGGAATCTCTACATATACCAAAACCGGTTATTGTCATTACATCATCTATAAAATAGAATGGTGTACTCATATCTTCTTTCCAGGTAAGTGTAATTTGGACATAACACTCAATTTCGGTACCATCAGGTAAAGTCACCACCAAATCACAATGGGTACTTCACGACCATCTGTCTTGCTAGTTATGTTCTATTTTGCTGACTTTATAATAAAATGACTGTCAGTCTTTTGTAAAGATTACAGGAGTATTGACTATATATATGATAAAATGTTTGTTCAGGTTTACCTTGGTGGAATTATGAATGGTCGTGTTTTGTCATTTTTCGCAGGAGGAGACTAAGTTGATGAACATCGTAGTGAGTAAGTAACATTCGATACATAGGAAATCAACAAGCCAAATACTGGCAGGGTGGTCGTATTATGAAAAACAGAAAGGATTAACGCTGCCGTGATCATGCGTATATGGATTTAGGATTATTTCATATATTTGAATTTTACAAATAAATGTTAAAGAATAGATTCCGAACTGCATGACCTTAAATATTAAATATCATGATGAAGCTAAATTCAGAGAACTCCTTGATCTCTACTATGTAAGATTGAAGCGTTTCGCCGTCTCCTTTCTGAAAGAGGAGGCCCTGGCGGAAGAAGTGGTCATGGATGTGTTTTTGAAACTATGGGAAAAACGCGAAAAGCTTGACGAGATTGATAATCTGACGACCTATCTTTTTGTTGCGGTTCGAAATGTCAGCTATAATTTTCTTAGGAAAGGCAAGCAACATGATTCTGATTCTCTTGAACATGTTGAAGTGTCCCTTGCCCGTTATGAAAGTACTCCGGAAGATGATCTAATCTCGGAAGAAATGTTGGATGCACTTAATAATGCAGTAGAAGAATTACCCTCAAAATGTAAGATGGTTTTTAAATTGTTACGTGAGGAAGGGCTGTCAAGAAAGGATACTGCTCTGGCATTAGGGATTTCAGTAAATACAGTAGACAATCAAGTTGCCATAGCCGTTCGTAAAATTGGTGAAACATTAGGGCTGGATCTCTCTATTAAGAAAAATTTCACCGGACTCAGAACCTTTTTATTGTGTCTGTAGAAAGAGGTTCTAATGTGCATTAACTCCCCACGATATTGCTTAGCTCGTTCCAAAAAAAATCTGCACAAGCTCATTTTTGTTTTTTTGAATAAGAACATACAATTTGCAAAGTGTAGTCTTCCGAATTCCAATATCGTATCTTGCAGATATGCCAATCATTAATTAAGGAAATAAAATAAAAGCAGATCTTATTCAGGAATACGGCTTGTTTTTAACTGTTTATTTGAGGTCTTTCCTTTTCGTCAGGTAACCCTAATCCTATGTCGTCTTTATTCATAAAACTGCTCCCACAAGAGACTTTGTGAAAAGGACGTCAAGGTCTAACCTTTTGAGTCTGACTTCTAGCCTCCAGCTTCAAGCATCTAACCTCTAATCCTCAAAAAATCATGCCAATGTAAATAAATGTAAAAAAATACTATTTTAAATTGGTAACATTTCTAAAAAAGTGTGTCCTTATATTAGAATCACATCCTTAAAAGGAGATGATGCAAAAGATTGATAGAATGTGACAGTTAATTGACAAATCGATCATGAGTATTAAGAAAGATATATCTAAAATAATTAGTCGCCACATGATGTTTGCTGCATCAGAGGATGAAAAAAATGTTCTTCATAAATGGCGAAGTTCCAATGAGCAAAATGAACAAGGTTATCAAATATTGAAGCGAATTTTTCAGCACAGGTATTACAGTGAATCCACTTCAAAAGAGAAAGTTCCTGTTGAATCATTTTTCACCAGAGCGCGTCTGTTACAATCTCAAAAAAGAACCTTAAACTGGTGGAAAATAGTAGCCGCCATTGTTGTTCTGATTTCTGTTGGTTCATTGGTTTCAGAATTTCTTTACGTATTTGATTCCACGCGGGTAGAACTTGTTGCCGAATCAGGACAGCGCACCGAAGCTGTATTGCCTGACGGGTCAAATGTTTGGTTGAATAACAGTACCCGGTTGGTCTATGAACATCGTTTTGGACGAAAACGCAGCATCAAGTTGGAAGGAGAAGCTTTTTTTGACGTGGAGAAAGATGCTTCAAGTCCCTTCTTAGTAGAAACGGGGGACCTGAAAGTAAAAGTTACAGGAACCAGGTTCAATGTAAAGAATTATTCTTCTGACACATCAGTTGAGGTCTCGTTAACAGAAGGCTCTGTGAATGTTAAATCATCAGAAGGGGAGCGGGTACAGATGAGGCCCGGAGAAGTGCTTTTGCTGAACAAACGCACTCTTAAAATGACAAAGAACAACGGACAGGTAAAACATAACTCGGCATGGAGAAAAGGTGTAATGATTTTCAAGAATGAAGATTTTGACAATTTGATTACCAGGCTTGAGAGGTGGTATGATATTGAAATAGATTATGAATCTAAAGACTTTAAAGGAATTCATTACTCCGGAACCATTCATAATCTGAGGCTGGATCAGGTCTTTGAATTTGTGAATTTAACAGTCCCAATTGAAGTGGAAATGAAAAGTAATCATATAGTGTTACATAAAAAAAAGAAGAATAATGAAAAATCTAAAACTATGAATTAAAAACAAACGGGGAATGCTCCAACATCCCCCGTCAGAAGTTTCTTCAACAGCTGCTCCAACAGCGTTGAATATCGTTTTAATTGTGAACTAAAACATTGTAAATCTATGAAAAAAATGTGGAATTGTACAGGAAATGAAAATTCCTGTGCAGGCAAACGAATCTTTCGAATTATGAAATTATCCCTGTTTTTTGTGACAGTTCTGACGTTTCAGCTCTCTGCTGTTACCGGTTGGTCGCAAAATGAGAAGTTAAATTTAAAAATGGAAAACAGCTCAATAACAGAGGTGATACATTCCATTGAAGCACAAACCGGCTTGAGCTTTTTCTATCAGAATGAACAGTTGAAAAGTGTAGCTCCCTTAAGTGTTGAAGCTGAGGGGGAGACCGTAACTGAAGTTCTTACTGATATTCTTGCCAACACTCATCTTGATTTCAGGATTGTTGACAAGCATGTCGTGATTTTTCCCGCAGGAAAAGAAAAATCCGGATTACCACTTACTCAGCAGGATGAATTACCTGTCAGAGGGAAGGTTGTAGACTCTGATGGAAATCCTGTTCCAGGTGTTACTGTGCAGGTAGAGGGAACCCAGACAGGAACCACCACAGATATGGATGGAAATTATTCTCTTCAGGTGCCAGGGGATGCCACAACTCTTATTTTTTCCTTTATCGGAATGCAAACCCGCCAGGTAATGATGGAAGGCCAAACGGAAATCGATGTGACCATGAAAGAAGCAGTTCTTGGTTTGGATGAAGTTATAGTCGTGGGGTACGGTACCCAGCAGAAAAGAGATCTTACCGGCTCAGTGTCATCAGTCAGTGATGAGGAAATAGCTTCCCTGGCTGTTCCCAGTGTAAGTGACGCCCTGCAGGGAAAAGCTGCTGGAGTTCAGGTGATATCCACTGGTGCTCCCGGAAGCGATGCTACCATTCGCATTCGCGGACTTGGTACTATTAATGACAATAACCCACTATTAGTTATTGACGGAGTACCTACCAAATCAGGGCTGAACCTTTTGAATAAAGATAACATTAAGTCGATTCAAGTCCTTAAAGATGCTTCGGCAACCGCAATTTATGGTTCCAGAGGAGCCAATGGCGTGGTTATTATCACGACTAAAAGAGGTACCAGCGGGCAAAGCAATATCAACGTAAAGTATTCCTACAGCACACAGGAAGCCACCAATAACCTTGATATGTTGAATGCTTCCCAATTTGCAACCATGCATAATGAAATGATGGCTAATGCAGGAAGAGCGCAAAATCCTGATTTCAATGACCCTGCATCTTTGGGCGAGGGTACCGACTGGCAGGATCAACTGTTTAGCATTGCTCCCATGCATGATATGTCCGTGTCCTATTCCGGAGGAAGTGAGAAAACTTCATATTATGTTTCAGGAAGCATTTTGGATCAGGAAGGAATTGTTTTGAACACAGGATTTCAGCGATTTAATCTTCAGTTTAACTCCGATTCGAAAGTATTTGATAATGTAAAATTTGGCAACTCACTCACTCTCACACACGACAAAAAACATAGTGGAGCTTACGATATCGGATCTACACTTAGAGCGCTTCCCACACAACCTGTTTATAACGAGGACGGTACTTATGCCGGACCGGTAGGACGTCCCGAATGGGTAGGAGATATCCGGAATCCGGTGGGTTCTGCTTCGGTAATCGATAACACCACTAAAGGTTACAATGTTATAGGATCTATTTTTACAGAAATTGATATTCTGGATGGACTGAAATTCAAATCAACCGGTGGCCTGGAGGCCAATTTCTGGTTCGGCCGTACCTGGTCGCCTGCTTATGACTGGGATCCAACCCCTGAACCAGAGTCCTATCTTTATCAATCTTCTAATAGAAGTATTACATGGTTGTGGGATAATATCCTGACTTATAAAAAGACTTTTAACAGTGTTCATGATTTAACAGTGATGATGGGTACCAGTGCCCAGGAAAATCGCTTTGACTTTATGAATGGTTCCATCAAAGAGTTTGCCAGTGATAAAACACAGCAGCTGGACAGTGGAAACGATGAGCAGGAGATCGGCGGAAATGCTTCCGAATGGTCACTGATGTCCTACATGGGACGTGTTAATTATGATTTTAGTGATAAATATCTGGTTACAGCCACTGTACGCCGTGATGGTTCCTCACGTTTTGGTTCCGGAAATAAATGGGGAATTTTCCCTTCAGGGTCTGTTGCCTGGCGTATTTCGGAAGAAAATTTCTTCAATACTATTGATTTTGTAGATGATTTAAAATTACGTGCAGGTATCGGTTATACCGGTAACCAGGAAATTGGAAACTATGCTTTTGCATCCAATCTGAGTATTATCAAATACAACTTTAATAATTCCGTGGTGCCTGCAGTTGTACCCATGGTAATGCCAAATCCAATGGTGCAGTGGGAATCTCAGGAGCAAATCAACATTGGTTTTGATGCCACATTTCTTTCTCAGCGTTTAAATGTTACTGTTGATGCATATCAGAAAAATACCAGTGACATGTTAGTGCCAATGTCGGTTCCGATTTCAACCGGATATTCTGATGTTGTAGTGCCTTCAATTAACGCAGGTGAAATGGAAAACCGCGGTGTCGAATTATCTGTCAACTCCAGAAATATTGAAGGGGATTTTACCTGGGACACAGATTTTAATATATCCTACAACGAAAACAAGGTGACCAGTCTGAATGACTCCGTCCCGATGGCCACCGGTAACCTGGGATTTGATTTCCAGCCTTCCAGAATTGCTGAGGGACACGCGGTGAATGAGTTTTTCGGATATGTATCGGATGGACTTTTCCAAAATCAGCAGGAAGTAGAAAACCATGCGGTACAAATTCCCGGAAATGATCCCTACAGCCGCACATCGGCAGGAGATATACGGTACATAGATTTGAACAGTGACGGAGTAATCAACGATGCAGATCGTACCTATCTGGGAAATCCAAGTCCTGATTTAATTTTTTCTATGAATAATAAATTTACCTGGAGAGGATTCGATTTGTCTATCTTTTTACAGGGAGTTCAGGGTAATGAGATTTTAAATGCTAACCGCATCTGGAGTGAAGGAATGGCTGTGGCTGTGAATCAAACAACGGCGACCCTTGATCGCTGGCAACAGGAGGGAGATATAACCGATATGCCCCGTGCTGTTTTCAACGATCCAAATAAAAACACCAGAGCTTCTGACCGGTGGATTGAAGATGGTTCTTATTTGCGGATTAAGAACATTGTATTTGGGTATAACCTTCCCGAACGTTGGATTGAAAAAGCAGGAATGCAACAGGCCAGGGTCTATTTCTCAGGATCCAACATTTATACATTTACCAATTATGAAGGAGTGGATCCCGAAGTTGGTTCAAATGGTATTGATAACGGCTTGTACCCGGTGACACGTACCATGAGTCTGGGTGTAAACATTACATTTTAACCAATAAAAGCAAAACGAAATGAAACGATATATAATTTCTATATTCATTGTGCTTGGAATGACTGCTTGTGGTGAGGATTTCCTGATCAAAGCACCAATGGATTCCATTAATACCGAAAACTATTTTGAAACCGAGCAGGATGCAATTTATGCCATCAACGGAGCTTATCAGCCCTTACAGTGGCCCAAATTGTATAATATGCGCATGTGGACTACCGATATTATGGCCGGTAACAGTATCGTAGGTGCCGGAGGTGGCGATGACGGACGTGAGACTCAGGATCTTGCCAATTTTGTGACCACAACTGATAATCCGGGTGTTTTGGATCTCTTTCGCGGACCCGCTCCCGGTATTCTAAGGAGTAACACAGTCATTGAAAATGTTCCGGGAATGAACATTGATGAGGACTTGAAGGAGCGTATTATTGGTGAAGCAAAGTTTCTCAGGGCACATTACTATTTTATTATGGTTCGGTTTTTTGGTGATGTCCCGTTAATACTGGAACCTCAGGAACCGGGAGATGACCTGCGTCCTTCAAGAACAGACAAGGAGGAAGTTTATCAGCAGATTATTGCCGATCTTACGGATGCAAAGGCCTCTTTACCTGTTAAATCGGAATACTCAGATGCTGATCAGGGACGTGCAACCCGTGGCGCAGCCGCCGGCCTGTTGGCAAAAGTTTATCTTACCCGCGGGGAGTGGCAGAAAGTAGTTGATTTAGCTGACGAGGTAGCCACACTGGGTTACGAGTTGAACGATAATTATGGCGATAACTTTCAGGTATCTACCGAGAACTCAAAAGAATCCTTATTCGAAGTACAATATGTCGGAGGTGCAGGAGAAGACTTTTGGGGCAATGAAAACCAGGCTTCCTGGTTAAGTACTTTTACCGGTCCCCGTAACTCCAACATGGTTGCCGGCGGATGGGGCTGGAATCAGCCTACCGAAGAATTTGTGAATTCATACGAAGATGGTGATTTACGTAAAGATGTAACTGTTTTGTATGAGGGAGGACCAGACTTTGACGGAATACAATACGATCCGGCCTATTCAGTGACCGGCTACAATCTGCGCAAATTCCTGGTATCAAAATCAATTGCTGATGCTTATGATAATAGTCCCTTGAATTTCCCTGTTTTACGCTATGCTGATGTATTGCTGATGAAAGCAGAAGCTCTGAACGAATTAGGACAAACTGCCGATGCAGAAACTCCTTTGAATGAAGTGCGAAATCGTGCCGGACTGCCTGATGTTGAATCGGGCCTTTCCAAAGAAGCCTTCAGAGCAAAAGTATTGCATGAGCGACGGATGGAGCTTGCCTTTGAAGGTCAGAGTTGGTTTGATATTATTCGTGTAGAGAACGGACAGTGGGGACTCAGTTTCCTTCATTCCATTGGCAGGGTAAATGCTTCAGAAAAGCACTTGTTATTGCCAATACCGCAGAAAGAAATTGATGCTAATCCCAATCTGGAACAGAACACAGGTTATTAATCGTGAGAATTTGATTGCTTCTGCAAGAAAAGTGCTTATTTCTAAATCACTATTAACAATACTTCGTTAAACTTTAATAAAAGCCTAAAGTTCAAGCGTTTGCAAGCAAATGAGTTTTTGTCTTAAAGGGCAGATTATCAATATTATATGATTTAGCTTAAATCTTATATCTAAAAGTCTAACGATCTATTGTATTAAATAACCAAGAATTACCAAAAATAAAAAATCATGCAAAAAAAATATATAGATTCTAATTGGAAGAAAAGTCTTTACAGACTTCCGTTTTTCCTGTTGGCTATTCTGATGGCCTGGTCGGTGCAAAGTTGTTCCGATGATTATGACGAAGTGGAGATTACAATGGGAGAACCTGTTTCTTTAAGTGTTTCGAACAGTGAGGTGACTCTGACTCAGAAACAGGCAGATGCAGAGGCGGTAAAATTTACC
Source organism: uncultured Marinilabiliaceae bacterium (assembly GCA_964403175.1). Classification (GTDB taxonomy): domain Bacteria; phylum Bacteroidota; class Bacteroidia; order Bacteroidales; family Marinilabiliaceae; genus Marinilabilia. The sequence goes on along the minus strand of CAYOFH010000116.1, from coordinate 2,048 downwards.
TGGACTACCGGAACCAACATGGGTACGGGAAACTCCATTTCCTATACACTGGAAATTGACCTTGCCGGAAATGATTTTGCTTCTGCAATGAGTTACAATATGGGTAAAGAAATTTACCAAAAGAGTTTTACTCATAAAGAGTTAAATTCTATGCTGATGAATCAATTCGGAGTATCAGGAAATACAGATACCGAACTTGAAGTTCGAATTACAGCCAATGTTGCAGCAGAGGATGTTGAAGCCCAACAAGCTACATCAACAATAATGGCAAATACTTATGAGCCTGTTTCTGAAACCCTTTACCTGATCGGAGATGCAGCACCCAACGGATGGAGTGCGGATGAAGCAACTCCTCTGATGCAGAAAGCTTCTGACCCGACTTCTTTCACTTACAGCGGTCCTTTGTCTGCCGGAGAATTTAAGTTTATTATTGATCAGGGGCAGTTTATGCCTTCCTACAATAAAGGTGCTGATGAAAATACATTGGTTTTCCGGACCGAAGATGCACAGCCTGATGATAAGTTCCTGATTGAAGAGGGTGGAATATACGCCATAGAGCTTAACCTTGTTGATCTGACTATCTCTATTGAAAAACAGGAGGGGCCTGCATACGAGGTTTTATATCTGTTAGGTGATGCCACCCCCAACGGCTGGGACATTGCCAATGCAGTTGAAATGACACAAAACCCCGATAATTTGTTCCAGTTTAGCTGGGAGGGAGTTCTTTCACCCGGCGAATTTAAAATACCGGTAAACAGAAATACCGATTTTGGTCAGGATATGTTTATGCCCGAACCTGATGATCCCTCCAAAGTGTTTCTGCATGAGGGGGGTACTGATGGTGACTACAAGTGGGTGATCGAAAACGAAAACTACTATTATATTACCCTTGATCTTTCCGATAATACCATTTCCATAGAGCCTTTCAAACTCTACATGGTAGGTTCGGCAGCACCTAACGGCTGGGACATAGGTAACGCAACCGAACTGACTCAGGATCCCGACAATTGGTACATTTTTACCTACGAAGGGCCTCTGAATGCCGGAGAGTTCAAATTCCCGGTGAACCAAAACTCTGATTGGGGACAGGATATGTACATGCGTGATCTTTCTGATCCCACTAAGATGTACCGTCATATAGGAGGAGAAGATGATGATAACAAATGGACCATTCCGGAAGGAGAAGCAGGAGATTACAACCTTACCCTTAATGTTCAGAATTTGACCATTGATGTCCAAAAACAATAGCATTCATAATCAATCAGGGCCTGTGTTGAAAGTGCAGGTTCCTGATTGAATTATGAGCCCGGTATAAAAAGTATTTTTTTATACCGCACTCAAACATGTTAATAAAATAGATATGAAGCAAATACGATCCATATACATACTCCTAATTTTCACATTGTTTTTGTCAGCATGTGAGAAGGATGATGATGGCAACAATACACCGCCTGATGACAACGGTTCCGGGAGTAATGAAGCTGTGGTCCTGACCACTGACAAAGCTCGTTACAACCCGGGAGAAAAGGTGAGCATTACATCCGATAAAATGCTTTCCGGCGATGTAAAAGTTCGTTATCGCCATTTGGATGAAATAATTAGTGAAGAATCTTTTTCAGCAGAAAACTGGAGCTGGAATTTGCCGAATGAAGACTTCAAAGGATACATGGTAGATGTTTATGAAGAAGTTGACGGGAAAGAAGTTGTCTATGGCAGTGTTGCTGTAGATGCATCTTCCGACTGGACGGTGTTTCCGCGATATGGATTTTTGTCAGAATTTTCCTCTGAGGTAACGCAGGACGATGTAAATGAGACATTGTCTTTTCTTAATCGCTGCCACATAAACGGGATACAATATTACGACTGGTTGAATAAGCATCACTGGCCATTGAAAATGAATGGCAATGAACCTGCTTCCACCTGGATGGACATTGCCAAACGGGAAGTTGCTTTTAGTACAGTTGAAACTTACATTGAGAATGCCAAAAGTCTTAATATGGCATCAATGGAATACAATCTTCTGTTTGGTGCCTGGGATGATTATGAAA
>CAYOFH010000115.1:0-10551 GCA_964403175.1 uncultured Marinilabiliaceae bacterium | reverse complement strand
ATTTTTATGCTGTATGTTTGCAAATAGAATTTTGCCATCCCGGGCAACCGTTCGTCTGTTGATCCCGGTTTTAACTTAATAATTAATCCATTCTTTTTTTGTTTGCAGTTTGTAGTTCTGTAGGCATGGTTCGAAAAAATATAAAATCCAAATTACATACAAAAATTATTAGTGTATTTATATGCTTGATATTATAGAATTAAACAGCAAAAAACTTGTTGAATTACGTCAAATAGCTAAGGATCTTGGCATCAGACGTGTAGAATCATTTAAGAAACAAGATCTGGTTTACAGAATTCTTGACGAACAAGCTATTCAGGAATCTGAAAAAAGGAAAAGTCCTGAAAGTCGTAAGCCTAATGAAGACCAGGGAAAAAATGAAAAGCGACCAAGACGTGGACGCCCTCCCAAAAAGGTTGAGGAAACCCGTAGTGAAGTGAAAAAGCAGCCTGACACATTGAAAGATGATGTTAAAAGTGAAAGTGATCAGCCTAAAAGGGTTAAGTTTATAGAAAAATCAGAAAAACGTCCGGATAAAGAACCTCAGAAAGAAAAGGCAGATCAGCCTAAAGCTGCAGAACACAGACCTGTAGAAAAAAGCCGGTCGTTTGATAAGAAGCCTGCCGAAAAGACCAGACCAACAGATTATAAAAAGGAATCCGGATCTCAGCCTCCAACTGAATCTCAACCTCAGCAAAATACTCAACATAAAGATGAAGGTACCCGTGCTGATCAGCAACAATCCCGTAAACAACAAGGGAAATGGCAGCAAAGGGACAAACAACAGCATCCTCGAAATAAGCATCAGGATAAACAAAATCAGCAGGAGAATTTTAACGATAAAGCCTTTGAATTTGAAGGAATTGTTTCTGCTTCCGGTGTTTTGGAAATCATGCCCGATGGTTATGGCTTCCTGAGATCGTCGGATTACAACTATTTCAATTCTCCCGATGACATTTATGTATCCCAGTCTCAGATTAAATTGTTTGGCCTGAAAACCGGTGATACTGTTGAAGGTAGCATTCGCCCCCCGAAAGAGGGAGAAAAGTATTTCCCATTGATTAAGGTAGAATCGATTAATGGACGTACGCCCGATTTTGTGCGTGATCGCGTTCCTTTCGATCATTTGGTGCCGGTTTTTCCCGATCAGAAATTTACTCTTACCGAAGGTCCTTTTAGCAATATATCTTCAAGAGTTGTAGATATGTTTGCTCCTATAGGTAAAGGACAGCGCGGACTGATTGTGGCTCAGCCAAAAACAGGTAAAACTGTTTTGCTGAAAGATGTGGCCAATGCCATTGCCTCTAATCACCCCGAGGTTTACATGATGATTCTGCTTATTGACGAACGTCCTGAGGAGGTCACTGACATGGCCCGTAGCGTGAAGGCGGAAGTAATTTCGTCAACTTTTGATGAGCCTGCAGACCGTCATGTAAAAGTGGCCAATATTGTGCTCGAGAAAGCCAAGCGTTTGGTAGAGTGTGGACATGATGTGGTAATCCTTTTGGACTCTATTACCCGTCTGGCACGTGCATACAACACAGTTTCGCCTGCTTCGGGTAAAGTGCTTTCAGGTGGTGTGGATGCCAATGCATTGCACCGTCCCAAGCGTTTCTTTGGTGCGGCACGTAACATCGAGGGTGGTGGTTCATTGACCATTCTGGCAACTGCTCTTACCGATACTGGTTCAAAAATGGATGATGTGATCTTCGAAGAGTTTAAAGGTACCGGTAATATGGAGCTTCAGCTCGACCGTCGCCTCTCTAATAAGCGTATCTATCCTTCTGTGGATATCAATGCTTCCAGTACTCGTCGCGAAGAGTTGCTGATGGATAAGGAATCTATGAATCGTATCTGGATTTTGCGTAATTACCTGGCTGATATGAATCCTATTGAAGCTATGGAATTCCTGAAAGACAGAATGCTGAAAACCAAATCGAACGAGGAGTTTTTGGTGTCGATGAATGATAGTTAGGGGTTTAGTCAGTAGTTTGTAGAGAATAGTCAGTAGTTGAGATAATTGCTTTCAGTGATTTAAATGACTGTTTGAATGACAAAGTTATATAATAAAAAAGGTCGCCTGTTGGGCGGCCTTTTTTATTGCCTTACAATCCAAAGACACACTTCCTGAACCGCTTTGTTTCCTCCGCAATAGCATACAGCTTTAATCATCGGAGTAGTTTGTGTTGTCAGGTAAGAGTAGTTTCATTTCCTTTCATGTCAACGGTTTTTGTGGGTTCTCCTGTTTTTTAATTTCTTTTTCCACGGAGTAAATTAGTTTGTTCATGGGTTGTAATTCTGACAGCACCTCTTTTTTATCCGTATAAAATTTTTTTAAGCCGAATGGAACTTGCATAAAGGAACTTATACACGCTCTTGTACCTCTGCTAAAGCTTCAGTGATACGTGGTTTGTGGCAATCATTGCCATATTTGTTTCTTCAGTTTATCTTCATCCTGCTTCGTACCTGCTCCGTACCTGCTTCGTAACAACTTCAGATTAAAGTCATATTAAATTCAATTTAAAGTCGTATTAAAGTCATATTAAATTCAATTATAATTGAGTTTAATTTGACTTTAGAATGACTTAATGATTAATTAAAAACTATTTTGTAGTGAAGTTGTCCCGATTTTGGTACGAGCGTGGTCAGGAGATGATTGCCGGAGTGGGGGAACCCCTTTTTGAAAATGTTTGGGACGCTGTTGAGAACTAATCAACTTTTAATAGTTATACCTGCTTTCCTTGATTTTACAAGGCTCCCACTATATTCTTATCTTTACTAAATATAAATAACAATCAAGCCTGAAAAATGTAATCTGTATATTGCAAAAACCAAAAACCATTGTTTAAATTTGCCAACAAATACTAATTGTTTTGATGCAGGCATTTATAAAAACACACCGTTATTTACTGGATCATTTGAATGTTCCGATTCATCGCCATTTGCTGGATTACATCAACTGGGATCATCGTTTGATAGGCATCCAGGGAGCTCGTGGTGTAGGTAAAACAACATTTCTGCTTGATTATGCCAGGACGTTTTATGGTCATAACAAATCGTGTCTGTATGTAAATCTGAATAATCTTTATTTCTCGGAGATTAGTGTTGTTGCTTTTGCCGATGAATTCAGAAAAACCGGAGGAAAGATTCTTTTGCTCGACCAGGTATATAAATATCCTAACTGGGCTGAGGAGTTGAGATATTGTTACGATCATTTTGAGGATCTTAAGATTGTATTTAGTGGCTCTCCACTGATGCGTCTGGATGAAGGAAATCCGGAGCTGGATAACTGTGCGAAGGTTTATAATTTGGGAGGCTTCACTTTTCGGGAATTTCTAAACCTGAAAACAGGCAATGATTTTAAGCCTGTTTCGTTAGATATATTACTTAGCAATCATCAGGAAATTGCGGGAGAGATTGTGGCAAAGGTTCGTCCACTGGCCTATTTTACGGATTATCTTCATCATGGCTATTATCCCTTTTTTCTTGAAAAACGTAATTATTCGGAGAATCTTTTAAAAACCATCAATCTGGTTCTGGAGATAGACATTAGTTATTTGCAGCAGATTGAATTGAAATATCTGCCAAAACTTCGTAAATTACTTTATATGGTGGGGAAATCAGCTCCCTTTCAACCCAACATCAGTCGTTTAAGTAATGAGGTGGAAACCAGCCGGGCCACCATTATGAATTATCTTAATTACCTGAGACAGGGATGTTTGATTAATCTTCTTTATGAAGACACTTTTGACCCGATGAAAAAACCCGCATGCCTGTATATGCAAAATCCGAATCTTGTTTATGCCATATCACGGGGTGATGTAAGGATGGATGTTTTGCATAAGACGTTTTTTTATAATCAGCTGGGGTATCTAAATAATGTGAATTATAATACTGATGCGGATTTTATTGTAAACGGGGATAAGCCTTTTTATATTGGTGGGCGAAATATTGAAAAGAAAAGTCAAAATAAAAAAGGTTTTTTTGCGCGCGATATGGTTGAAGTAGGATCGGAGAATCAGATCCCTCTCTGGTTATTTGGCTTTTTATTTTAAGAGTTTTAAATTGAAAGCTCTGCGGATAATAATGTATGATTGAAAGTAGATCAGGACAAAGTAACAGATCAGAATATTGGTTAAAGGATAATTGAATTTTTAAAATAATAAGGAGAACAGACAAATGGTTAAAAACAAAAAGTTCATTACCTGTGACGGGAACTACGCTGCATCTCACGTGGCATATATGTTTAGTGAGGTAGCTGCGATTTATCCCATTACTCCGTCATCAAACATGGCTGAGAATATCGACGAATGGGCAGCCGGCGGGCGGAAAAACATCTTTGGTGAAACGGTGAAAGTGGAGGAGATGCAATCGGAAGCTGGTGCAGCCGGAGCTGTACATGGTTCTTTGCAGGCCGGAGCGCTTACTTCTACCTTTACTGCATCACAGGGATTATTGCTGATGATCCCAAACATGTATAAGATTTCAGGTGAATTATTGCCGGGAGTGTTTCATGTAAGTGCCCGAAGTCTGGCAGCTCAGGCGCTCTCTATTTTCGGTGATCACAGTGACGTTATGTCAACCCGTCAGTCCGGATTTGCCATGCTGGCCACCGGAAGTGTTCAGGAAGTGATGGATCTGGCCGGTATTGCTCACCTTGCTGCTATCAAAACCCGCATTCCTTTCCTGCATTTCTTTGATGGGTTCCGTACTTCTCACGAGATTCAGAAAATTGAAGCCATCGATCAGGACGAATTGGCTAAATTGCTTGATCGCGACGCATTGAAAAAATTCCGCGACAATGCACTAAATCCTGAGCACCCTGTTACGCGTGGTACTGCTCAGAACCCGGATATTTACTTTCAGTCGCGTGAGGCTTCGAATTCGTTTTATGATGCTATTCCTGATGTGGTAGCCGATTACATGGACAAGATCTCCGAAATTACCGGCCGGAAGTATCGTCCTTTCGATTATTATGGTGCCGATGATGCTGAACACATTGTTGTTGCAATGGGATCAGTGACCGATACCATTAAGGAGACTGTTGATTACATGAATGCCAATGGCGAGAAAGTTGGTTTGATTGCGGTACACCTGTACCGTCCATTCTCAGCTAAGTATTTCTTTGAAGCATTCCCAAAAACCACCAAGCGTATTGCAGTTCTTGATCGGACCAAAGAGCCCGGCGCCAACGGAAACCCGCTTTACCTGGATATCCGTGACCTGTTCTACGGAAAGGAAAATGCTCCCATCGTAGTTGGTGGTCGTTATGGATTGTCTTCAAAAGATACTACTCCGGCTCAGATTGTTTCAGTATTTGAAAATCTGAAAATGAACGAGCCCAAAAATGATTTTACTTTGGGTATCGTCGACGATGTAACATTTAAATCATTACCACTTAAGGAGGAAATTAATCTTGCTCCCAAAGGAACTTTCGCCGGTAAATTTTATGGACTGGGATCTGATGGTACTGTTGGTGCCAACAAAAACTCGATTAAGATTATCGGAGAAAACACTGATAAATTTGCACAGGCTTATTTTGCGTATGACTCCAAGAAGTCTGGTGGTATTACTATTTCCCACCTGCGCTTTGGTGATGAGCCCATTCGTTCGCCTTATCTGGTAAACACTCCCGACTTTGTAGCCTGTCACGTACCTTCCTACCTGGGTAAATACGACATGCTTAAAGGACTGAAAAAAGGAGGGACTTTCCTTTTAAACAGTATCTGGGACGCAGAAGAGACTAAAAATCGTATCCCTGCCGATATGAAGATATATATGGCTGAGAACGATATTAAATTCTATATTATCAATGCTACCAAGATTGCAAAGGAAATTGGTCTGGGTAACCGTACCAATACCATTATGCAGTCGGCTTTCTTTAGAATTGCCGAAGTAATTCCTTACGATCAGGCTGTGGAAGAGATGAAAAAGTTCATTGTTAAGTCCTTTGGAATGAAAGGGGAGGATATCGTGAACATGAACTATAAAGCTGTTGAGCAGGGAGGTAATGTAACTCAGATTGAGGTGCCTGCCGATTGGGCCAATGCTAAAGTTGATGCTTCATCCAACGGAAAAGAAGTTCCCGAATTCATCAGTAAAATTGTATTCCCTGTTAATGCTCAAAAAGGTGATGACCTTCCTGTAAGTGCATTTACAGGCCGTGAAGATGGTACTTTCCCTGCAGGTACCACTGCATACGAGAAGCGTGGTATCGCTGTTGAGGTTCCCGAGTGGCAAATGGAAAACTGTATTCAGTGTAATCAGTGTGCGTATGTTTGTCCTCATGCAGCTATTCGTCCTTTCCTGCTCAATGAAGAGGAGATGGCTAATGCACCTGAAGGAACTGAAACAAAGAAAGCCAACGGTAAAGCTTTTGACGGACTACAATTCCGTATCCAGGTAACTGTACTTGATTGTACCGGTTGTGGTAACTGTGCTGATGTATGTCCTACCAAGGAGAAGGCACTTGTTATGAAACCGCTTGACACCCAGATGGCCGAAGTTGAGCGTTGGGATTACATGAACGAAAAAGTGACTATCAAGGATTCGATCACGCCTAAAACCACCAACCTCAAGTCTTCACAGTTTGCCAAGCCGTTGTTTGAGTTTTCAGGAGCTTGTGCCGGTTGTGGTGAGACCCCTTATATCAAGTTGATTACCCAGTTATTTGGTGATCGGATGATGGTGGCTAACGCGACTGGTTGTTCTTCCATTTATGGAGGCTCCGCACCGGCAACTCCCTACTGCACCAACTCTGAAGGTCAGGGACCTGCCTGGGCCAACTCATTGTTTGAGGACAACGCGGAATATGGTATGGGAATGGCTGTTGGTGTTGACAAATTGCGTGACCGTATTGAGCGTCTCATGAATGAGAATATGTCGGCGGTAGCTGCTGATACCAAAGCTGCCTTTGAAGCATGGATTGAAGCAAAAGAAGACGGAGATAAAACCCGTGAGGTTTCTAAAGCTGTAATGGTTGCTCTGGAAAATGAGAAGCATGCTGTGGCCAAAGAAATTCTTGCTCTCAAGGACTATCTTGTGAAGAAATCAGTATGGGTATTTGGTGGTGACGGATGGGCTTATGACATCGGTTACGGTGGATTGGATCATGTGATTGCTTCCGGCCGTGATATCAATATCCTGGTAATGGATACGGAGGTTTATTCCAACACTGGTGGTCAGGCTTCCAAGTCTACCCCTGTAGGTGCTGTGGCTAAATTTGCTGCTGCCGGAAAAGCCATTCGCAAGAAAGATCTTGGTTTAATGGCAACCACTTATGGATACGTTTATGTTGCTCAGGTTTCAATGGGTGCCAACCAGAATCAGTATTTCAAAGCTTTGAAGGAAGCTGAGGCATATCCCGGACCTTCTATCATAATAGCTTATTCTCCATGTATTAATCATGGCTTGAAAGCTGGTATGGGGGCTGCTCAGGCAGAAGGAAAGAGAGCTGTTGAGTGCGGATACTGGCATTTGTATCGCTACAATCCAATGTTAGAAGCAGAAGGAAAAAATCCGTTCCAGCTCGATTCCAAAGAGCCGGATTGGAATAAGTTCCAGGACTTCCTCAAAGGTGAAGTGCGTTACACTGCCCTTATGAAATCTTTCCCGGAGCAGGCGGAAGAACTTTTTAAGGCTGCTCAGGAGAATTCCAAATGGCGCTACAATACGTATCAGCGTTTTGCAGCCATGGCTTACGATACTGAACAAGCATAATCATTATAGTTTTTTGAAAGGCAGCTCCGTTTTGGGGCTGCCTTTTTTTTTGGTTGAAACGCGACCGCAAAAGGGAAACAATACGGATGTTATCTCACCAACTCATGGTTCTGGTCTGTTTTCTTTTTTGTTTTGTTCCCCGGAATTTCTTATATTGAATGACAGTTTTAAATGAAACGGGCATGACAAGGATTGCTGCCTGTGGATAAAAAACGCATGATTATTATAAAAAATTAATGATTAGGTAATTACAGAAGTTTAACGGATTGTTGTTCAACAAAACAGCAATTAAGTTTGTTACTAAAACAGGTAAAACATAAGTTTAATCTACAAAAACAAACCCATAGAATATGGACTTATCTACACATTACATGGGGATTCCCCTTAAAAATCCTTTAATTGTCGGAGCCAGTAATTTGGTGACAGATAAGGAAATGGTAAAAAAACTGGAGGATGTAGGAGCTTCTGCCATTGTTTATAAATCACTTTTCGAAGAACAAATCAATTTGGAAACTGCCGAACTTGATGAAGATTTGCACGAATACGATGAGCGACATGCAGAAATGATTGATCTCTTTCCTAAAGTTAAACATTCAGGGCCAAGAGCTCATTTGATGGCCGTTAAAGAAGTGAAAGAGTCTGTCTCGATTCCGGTTATTGCCAGTTTGAATTGTATTTTCGATTCTACCTGGGAAGATTATGCCGAACAATTGGCTTCTACTGGTGTGGACGGTCTGGAGATAAATTTTTACAGTACCATTACAGATGCCAATAAAACGCCTCAGGAGGTTGAAAGTGCCAGAATTGAAATTCTTAAAAAAATTAAGAGGAAGGTGCAGATTCCTGTGTCAGTTAAATTAAGCCCTTTTTATACAAATGCTCTCGAGTTTATCAACCGCCTCAGTGAGAATGGTGCTGATGCTTTTGTATTGTTTAACCGGCTCTTTCAGCCGGATATTCATATCTGGAATGAAGAATTTGAAATGCCTTATAATCTGAGTCATAAAGGAGATAACCGGTTGTCTTTGAGATATGCCGGTCTTTTGCACGGGCGACTTCAGGCCAATGTTGCCGCTAATACAGGTATTCTTGATGGGGAGGATTTGATTGCAGCCTTACTTGCCGGAGCCGATGTTGTTCAGGTAGTTAGTACTGTCTATCGTAATGGACCCGACCAAATTGGAAAGATGCTGAATGAGCTTAACGACTGGATGAAAGAAAAAAATTATAATTCTATTGACGACTTTAAAGGAAAAATGGCTCATAGCCGCATTACTGAGCCTTTTGCCTATAAGCGCGGTCAATATGTTGATTTTCTGATGAAATCGAAAGAGTATTTTAACAAATATCCAATGCGATAAATTACTTTAGAAATAAAAAAAAAACCGGATTTGTCTGCGGGCAATCCGGTTTTTTTTTAACATGATTAATCTATGAATCTCCGTGATGAGATTCAAGTGGCAGGAAACGCAATCAAATTTATTGAGGACTATTTCTATTTTGCACGTAATTGAAATCATCAACAGGTTATTTGTGAATTAATCAGGGTTTTATATTAACGGGAATAGATAGTTAACTCCCAAAGGAGAAAAACTGTTTTTTATTTAACAATTTGACAATCTAAACTCATAAAATATTGAAATTTCGACAAAAATTTGATTAATTTTAGGGCGGGAAAATATAAAAACAATTAAATTCTAATCATAAAACATTACAAAAGAAGCAATTATGAGTGAGAAGCGTGTTTACACATTTGGTAACGGACAAGCCGAAGGTAAGGCCGGAATGAAGGAGCTCCTGGGTGGTAAGGGAGCTAACCTGGCTGAAATGAATCGTATTGGAGTGCCGGTACCTCCAGGTTTTACTATACTACAGATGTTTGTACCGAATATAATGAATTGGGACATGACAAAGTAGTGTCACTTCTGAAAGAGGAAGTAGAAAAAGCGATTGAACAGGTGGAAGGGCAAACCGGAACTAAATTTGGTGACAAGGAAAATCCTCTGTTGCTATCTGTACGTTCTGGTGCCCGTGCATCAATGCCCGGTATGATGGATACCATCCTGAATCTCGGACTCAATGACGAAGTGGTGGAAGGTTTGGGTAAAAAGACCGGTAATGAGCGTTTTGCATGGGATTCTTATCGCCGGTTTATTCAGATGTATGGCGATGTGGTTATGGGCCTTAAGCCAGAGTCGAAAGAGGATTCGGATCCTTTCGAAGAGATAATGGAAAAGGTAAAAGAGGAAAAAGGTATTGAACTGGATACCGAATTCACGGTAGATGATCTTAAAGGGCTGGTTCAAAAGTTTAAAGATGCAGTAAAAAAACGGACAGGAAAAGACTTTCCTACCGACTCGTACGATCAGCTCTGGGGTGCTGTTGCTGCTGTATTTGACAGTTGGACCAATGCCCGCGCAGTTTACTACCGCCGCCTCAATGGTATTCCTGATGAGTGGGGTACTGCTGTCAACGTTCAGGCTATGGTTTTTGGAAACATGGGTAATACTTCCGCTACCGGCGTCGCTTTCACCCGTGATGCTGCTACCGGAGAGAATATCTTTAATGGCGAGTACCTGATCAATGCTCAGGGTGAAGATGTGGTTGCAGGTATTCGTACACCCCAGGAAATTACTCTGGAAGGAAGTAAGCGTTGGGCCAAACTACAGGGTATTTCTGAAGAAGAGCGCGCAAGTAAGTTCCCTTCTCTTGAGGAAACTATGCCTGAGCTTTACAAAGAATTGTTTGACGTTCAGAAAAAACTTGAGAATCACTATAAAGATATGCAGGATCTTGAGTTTACCATTCAGGAAGGTAAACTTTGGTTGTTGC
>CAYOFH010000114.1:0-10603 GCA_964403175.1 uncultured Marinilabiliaceae bacterium | reverse complement strand
AGTGAATAATTTTGATTTTCAACATAGAAGACGCAATGACGCAAAGATTTTATTATAAGTAAGTTATGTTCTATTTTGCTGGTTTTGTAAAAATTTGATTGTCAGTCATTTGTAGAATATTACCGGAGTATTGTTTTACCGATGCTATAAAAAAGATTGGAAGCCCTCTTTATCCTGTTTTCTATAAATTCCTTTTTTACCCTTTGACACCCTTAATGACGACAAAACTCCCTTTTCCATGACCATCAGACGGATTATCAATTTTGAGGGAAGCGGGATCTTCCAGTGTTTGCAAAACCCGGGATATTTTGAATGATTGAGCTTCCAGAAGTGTAATGACTTCATTGGCCGAAAAAAACCTGGCATATTTATAAAATCTGCTTTTCCCTTTTCTTTCATCCAGAAATTTCCCAAAGGGAGTTTCCCTGTCAATAATTGCAATAATGAGTTCTCCTTTTTCCCGAAGTACATGATAAGCCTCGGAAACAGCTTTTTCCGGATTATTAACAAAACAAATGGAGGTAATCATTACTGCATAGTCGAAAGATTCTGCATCATACGGCAGATTTTCAGCCACCCCTGACCGAACATCTAACCCTCTCTCCCTTGCCTTTTCAAGCATATTTTCTGATGGATCGACACCGGATTGAATACCCAGAGGTTTGGCAAATATGCCACTGCCAATTCCTATCTCCAGTCCCTTTTTGTTAACCGGAATTACCTGCTGCAAAGCAAGTAACTCCGATTGAAAAAGGGTTTTGTTCTCCTCAAACCAAGCCTCGTATTCCGAGACAAGGTTATCGAAAAGATTTGTTTTCATTCGTTTAAAATTTTGTAATTATCTGATAAAAAAAAAATAATTAAAAATTTTAGAACGAATGGAACCGCTTCGCTCTCGCATAATATTTTTTAATCATATTCTTTTCCCGAATAATCGGGACAAGTAGTTATATTATGCTTTAAAAATATTATGCTCGTTTCATCAGTATAAAATCAGTCTAAGTTATTGGTCTGATGGAACGAGTCCCGAATTATCTGGGCTCGTTTCATCTTTTAAAAAGTAAGTACCTTATCACTATCGGCTACCCAGTCGGCCAAAAATGCCATCGTTGAGCTGTTGGCTCCTTCGAAATAAGGATGGTTTTTATAAATACCGCAGCGGGCCATGCAGGTTCCGCATACTTCAACAGGTACACCCACTTTTATGAGGTCTTTGAGCATTTGAGCCAAATCCTGATCATATCCCTCCGGCGGTTTACAAACATCGCGGGCCATATCCACCGCATCGTTCATTAAAAAAATACGGACTTCGTGTCCTTTCTTTTGGAGGGTATCGGCCAGGCGAAGGCCATTCCAGGTTACATCAGTGTTGTCGTAAGGTTCGCGATTGAAAATAATTAAAATTTTCTGCATAATTGAAAAAAATAAATGGTTAAAAAATAGTATTGCCTTTTATCAATAGACCGTTAGATTTTTAGATATAAGATTTAAGATAAATCGTATAATATTTAAAATATGCACCTTAACACAAAACACCTGTTAAATACAAATAATTGATTCAAAAGCTATTGAAAAAATTTAACGAACTATTATTTTATTAGATCCTGTCTATAAAATCGGGTAAAGCGTCTTAGTAATCATGTAGCTGGTTAGAAAGTGCCAGTTGCGAGGCTTGCGACGGCAAATTGTACTTTATAGACAGACACTAATTATACTTTCCACGGCACGATCTATTTCTTCAGTGGAAGTGTTCTTTCCAGTGGAAATACGTACTGTGGCTGCCCCTATCTCCGGGGGCGTATTCATTGCTTTTAAGACTGAGGATATTTCTATGGAATGGGCATGACAGGCAGATCCTGTGGATATTACCACCTCTTTTTCAATGGCCGATGCCAGCGTGTGCGCTTCCATCCCGCGGAATGCCAGGCTCAGGGTATTGGGAAGTGTTCCGGAGAAATCTCCGTTTAAATGAACCTTTTCGCCAAGCTTTGCTTTCAACCCATCGAATAAACGCTCCCTGGCTGAATACATATTCCGGGTATTGCTTTCAAAATCGCGTTGGGCTTTCTCGCAGGCTTTCCCCAGCCCCACGATGTAAGGAACATTTTCGGTTCCCGGTCTCAGCCCTTTCTCCTGCCCTGCACCAAATAAAATATTATCAATTTTTGTTCCCGATTTGATATACAAAGCACCTATTCCTTTAGGCGCGTATAACTTATGGCCAGCCACCGAAAGCAAATCAACATTTAGCTTATTTACGTCTGTTTCAATTTTCCCCAGACTTTGAGCTGCATCCGTATGAAAAACAATTTTGTGTTTTTTGGCAATTTCCCCTATCTCCGCAATGGGCTGAATGGTGCCCACCTCATTGTTGGCATGCATGATGGTAATCAAAATTGTCCCGGGGCGAATAGCTTTTTCTACATCTGAAGCATTCACTCTCCCATTCGAATCCACCTGAATCCGGGTTATCTCAAAACCATTTGATTCCAGATAATCACAAACATTAGTCACTGCCGGATGCTCAATGGCTGAAATAATAATGTGATTTCCTTTGTGACTGTTGGCACTGGCAATTCCGCGAATAGCATGATTGTTGGATTCGGTGCCCCCACTGGTAAACACTATTTCATCTTCTTCGGCATTAATCAATGAAGCGACCTGCCGGCGGACTTTGCTGATGGCTTCTTTAGCTTTTCTCCCCTCGTCATTGGCACTGGACGGATTTCCGTAAAACCAGGTAAAAAACGGGAGCATTTCATCAGCCACTTCCGGATCAACAGGGGTTGTGGCGTTGTAATCGAGATATATAGGATTTTTCATAAAGTTTGGTTTCTTTTCGATTTAACTTGTTTTATCTTCCATTCCGGATAGCCATCATCCATCCGACGGACTTTAAAGCCTTTTTCGCGCAAAACCTTAACAGCTTCATCAGCCAAAACACAAAACGGGCCTCTGCAATAGGCTATGATTTCCTTCTCTCTTGAAAAATCTTTCAAACAGCATAACAGTTCATTAATGGGGGCTGAAACAGCTCCATCAATATGACCCAATTCATATTCCACTTTGGGTCGTACATCCATCAGCATCACATGTTCGGCGTTAATCATCAACTCCAGATCGTTGAGATTAACGGGATTTAATGCTTCATGATCCTTTCGTTGCCTGTTTAGAGTCTTTTCAACCTCTGCTATTTCATTTACAGCATATTTCGTAACAAATTGATAAAGCTCAAGAACTTCATCATTCATCAGGGAGTAGTAGGCATAATGTCCTTCCTTACGCGATTTTACCAGGTTGTTGTGTTTCAACACCTGCAAATGTTGTGAAGCATTGGCAAAAGTGAGATTCGTTGTCTCAACAACTCCTTCTACATTTTTCTCGCCCTGAGACAACATTTCAATAATCTCCAAGCGGGCAGGATTTGCAAGAGCTTTCAGCATTTTTGCCACCCCTGAATAGATCGTATCTTTAAATTCGCGGCTATCCATTCTTTTTTCTGTTTTGAACAACAAATATAAATGGAGTTATTCACTTATTCAATAGATTTATTGAATAAGATATTTCAAATCTCCTTTGTTCGTTACAAACAGGTGGTCAGATTATTTAAAGACAGACCCAAAACAAATTCAAAAGGTTATTGTTTTAAAGAAAAAACAAGAATATGGGAACATCGGAAAGCGAAAAAAGAATCAGGAAACTATTGGAAGGATTCAAACAACAGGATGAATTACATTCAGCCTTTAAGAATCATTTTATCCGATCGATTTACCGGAAAATTGAAAATCTTTTCCCGGGACGTGATTTTGGTTCCGAACTTGCCGACCATATTTTACTATATGCCGAAAATATCATCAGTTGTACCGAAACAGTTATTGATAAAGATTTTAATTATCCCGAATACAGAATGAATGAAGAGATTAGTCGAATGAAAAAGGTAATTGAAAACTTGTCAGACTTTGAACATGCAAATACATTTCATAAGGAGGCAAAGAAAAGTATTGTGAAGTACTTTCCGGGTGTATTCGATTTGTCAGGTCAGGGTTTCAGACTGCTTGAGATTAACACAAGTTTCTTTAATCAAGGTTTTTTGGATAATTTTTACGCTCTGCATAAATGATTGTACAATCATAAATATTTGATATTGCCCAATTATATCGTCAATTCCCCTTGTAAAGTCTTTAAGAACACCGGATTTGTATTCCCAATAATATTCCTGTTCTCGCTTTGCTGAATACTTCTGATGGTTTCCTTCCAATTATATATTCCGATGGAATCAAAAAAGGTAATAAAGAGCATCCGAATAATAAGACCAACATTTTTGTCCTGACGATTTTAACTACTCGCCATAATTGTATGGCAATGCCAAAGAAAAAGGCCCATTTATTTCAAGAACAGCTACTTCACGGGCAATGTGAGAATTTTTCTCAATCATATTCTTTGATATTAATCAAATTCCTTCGACCTTTTTACAAACAAAAAAGGACGAGTCAGAAAATAGATATATCTAAACAGATTTTTGAAGTGTAAAACGTTACCGGAAAGACCCACCCACGGGAGCAACGTTTTGAATAACAACCGATTAATAGTTACTATGAAAAAAGAAAGGCCTGCCGGCATTCCGACAGACCTTTCAAACCTTAACCCTAACCCACTGCAAATATAATTTAGTATTTTGAATTGGCAAAATAAATTTTACGTTTCCTACTAATCCGATAGTATTTTTAACATTTTTTCGGTTTTAGAGATGATTTTTGACCACGATTCCTAAATCTATATAATACAGGATAACTTCTCCAGGATTTTCTCCGGATGCAATTATTTTTTACTTTGAAATATTTCCGCTTTGCTTTAAGGCTTTCAGTCCGGGAAGTTAATAATATCTAAACGTTTTACCGATAACTATTCAGGAAATTTACTTTCGTCAAACTTTAAAAACAAACCCTTATCTTCTTTAGATCGGTCACAACAAACATAAATCTAAATATTTACTATTAAGTCGGTTATCACCCAAACTTGAAATCCTAAAATTTTTAGCTTATATTTTATGGATAAGAATATGACTCTCGCAATAAAAGTAAACATACACGAACACATAGCTGTTATTTTAAGGTATCAGAACAAAATTAGTTAACCCTTATTGCTTAGGCTGTAATAAAAACTAAAAAACAGAATTATCCGCTATAATTCTTTTAAATAGCGCATCAACTGCATAAAAATTTATATATGAAGGGACAACAAAGAGTAATCATCGAAAACGTTAAGCCGCAAATAAATTGTGGTGAATTTCCGATTAAACGAGTTGTAAATGATCAGGTACTTGTTAGTGCCGACATTTTTTGTGATGGTCATGATGTTTTGGGAGCAGAGTTACTTTACCGTTCCCATGATGAAGAAAACTGGCAGCAGGTAATTATGGACTATGAGGTTAATGACCATTGGACTGCACAATTTAACGTGTCTCAGTTGGGTACATGTTTTTATACTGTACGTGCCTGGATTGATCATTTCAAAACCTGGCATCGTGATTTACTCAAAAAAATTGAAGCCGAAGTTGATTATGCCTCCGACCTTTTGGCAGGAGCTGAAATAGTAAACAATACGATCATAAAATATGGTCAATCCATTCCTTCTGAAGAAGCTGAATTTCTGAAGGAAGTAGCAGAGTCGTTAAAAGCCGAAAGAAAATCTTTCTCCGAAAGAACAGGGGCTGTTCTCAACAATTCCCTTTACCAGATAATGGAAAAGTATCCTGTAAAAGAGCATGCCACCACTTTTTATAAAATTTTAGAAGTGATTGTGGAGCGCCAAAGAGCTAACTTCAGCAGTTGGTATGAGGTTTTTCCGCGTTCACTGGGTAAAGGAACCCAGCATGGGACATTTAACGATCTTACTGACTTTTTGCCCTATGTAGCTGAAATGGGGTTTGATGTTTTGTATCTGCCCCCCATTCATCCCATTGGAGAAAGTAAACGAAAGGGCAAAAACAACAATCCTGTTGCCCGGGAAGGAGAGCCGGGTTCACCATGGGCTATTGGAGGTAAAGAAGGAGGACATAAAGCTATTCATCCCGAGTTGGGAACACTCAAAGATTTCCGAAAGATAATTGAAAAAGCCTCTGAACATGGAATTGAAGTAGCCATGGATATAGCGTTTCAATGTTCACCTGACCATCCTTACATTAAAGAACATCCGGAATGGTTCAGACACCGCCCAGACGGAACTTTACAATATGCCGAAAATCCACCAAAAAAATATGAAGATATTTATCCGTTAAATTTTGAAACCCATGACTGGAAGAATCTCTGGGACGAACTTAAAAGCATATTTCTGTATTGGATTGAACAGGGAGTGAAAATTTTCCGGGTGGATAACCCCCATACCAAAGCACTTAATTTTTGGGGATGGGTTATTAACGAAGTAAAAAAGGTTGAGCCTGAAGTTATTTTCCTTTCTGAAGCTTTTACCCGGCCCAAAGTGATGTATCAGCTGGCTAAGCAGGGTTTTACACAGTCTTATACCTATTTTACCTGGCGACATACCAAATACGATATTACAACCTACTGTAACGAATTGATTAAAACCGATGTCAGGGATTTCTTCAGACCCAATTTCTGGCCCAACACACCGGATATTCTTCCCGAATATTTACAAATGTCTCAGCGGACAGGTTATGTTCAGCGACTGGTGCTGGCCGCCACATTAAGCTCTAACTACGGAATATACGGTCCGGCTTTCGAGTTAATGGAAAATACTCCGGTGCATCAGGGCAAAGAGGAATACCTGAACTCGGAAAAGTACGAGATCAAGGACTGGAATATCAATCAACCCAACAGTCTTAAGAGGATCATTACCAGAATCAACAAAATTCGTAAAGAGAATAAAGCGCTACATAACACTCACTCGCTTAAGTTTCATGATATCGATAATGAAGCACTGGTTTGTTTCAGTAAGGTTTCTGACGATCTGAGTAACATCATTCTGGTAGTGGTCAATCTCGATCCACATTATACCCATTCAGGCTGGATTCATTTCCCGCTTAAGGATTTTGAAATGGAAGAACATGCTCCCTTCCAGGCACAGGATCTATTGAGCGGTGCATTTTTTCTCTGGAATGGGGAACATAACTATGTGGAAATTGATCCGAATATCATGCCCGTACATATTTTCAGGATAAGACGAAAAGTTCATTCAGAGAGGGATTTTGATTATTTCATGTAATTGCTTGATAAAGAGAGGTTAGAAGTTGGAGGTTAAAAGGTCGGAAGTTTTTATTCCGATAAAACTTCGTAGTATGAGTTCCTGGCAACATAGTTTTCCGGTGTATTAAAATAATTCCAATTCATCAGAATCCTTCTTAATCTTAGCCTTAATCTCATTTTTTAAGGCTGGAAATTGGAAGTTAGAAACCAGAGGTTTGACCCAGTAATAAATGCTTAACAGAGTTTTGTTTCAGCAACTCAGTAAATTAAACTTAAAACTATGACCAACATAAATATAGAGAAGCAATGGTATAAAGATGCAGTTATTTACCAGGCACATGTTCGTTCTTTTAAGGACAGTAATGGCGATGGAATAGGTGATTTTAACGGACTGATAGAGAAACTGGATTATTTAAAATCACTCGGTATTACTGCTATATGGATTCTGCCGTTTTATAAATCACCCTTGAAAGACGGTGGTTACGATATTTCAGATTTTACCGGTGTCAATGAGGATTACGGCACTATGGCCGACTTCAAACGCTTTATTCGTGAAGCACATAAAAAAGGACTGAGAGTAATTACAGAGCTGGTTCTGAATCACACATCAAACGAACATAAATGGTTTCAGCGTGCAAGACATGCCAAACCCGGCACTTCTCATCGCGATTTCTATGTATGGAGCGATACTACCGAAAAATACCCCGATGCCCGCATCATCTTTCAGGACTTTGAAATTTCTAATTGGACTTGGGATCCCGTTGCACAGGCTTATTACTGGCACCGGTTTTATTCCCATCAACCCGATCTGAATTTTGATAATCCAAGTGTTCACAAGGCAGTAATAAAAGTTCTGGATTTTTGGTTTAAAACCGGCGTGGACGGATTACGTTTAGATGCGGTTCCGTACCTGTACGAACGGGATGAGAGCAATTGTGAGAATTTGCCCGAAACACATGAATTCTTAAAAAAGTTACGTAGGCATATCGATGAGAATTACGAAGACAAGATGCTTCTGGCTGAAGCCAATCAATGGCCAGATGATGCTTCAAAATATTTCGGAGATGGTGATGAGTGCCACATGTCATTCCATTTCCCGCTTATGCCTCGTCTTTATATGGCAATGCGCATGGAAGACCGTTTTCCGTTAATCGACATTCTTGATCAAACACCTGATATTCCTGACAATTGTCAGTGGGCCATTTTCCTGAGAAATCATGATGAATTGACCCTTGAAATGGTGACGGATGAGGAACGGGACTACATGTATAAGTCGTTTGCTCAAGATCCAAAGCAACGCATTAATGTTGGTATCAGGCGACGATTGGCTCCACTGCTCAGCAACGACCGCAAGAATATTGAAATGCTGAATATTTTACTCTTCTCGTTACCCGGAACCCCTATTGTCTATTATGGCGATGAAATAGGAATGGGCGATAACTATTACCTTGGCGACAGGGATGGTGTACGTACTCCCATGCAATGGTCGGCCGACAGAAACGCAGGATTTTCATCAGCTGAACCGCAGCAGCTTTTTCTACCTGTTATTTTTAATCATGATTATCATTACGAGAGCATCAACGTTGAAAATCATGAAAAAAATCCCTCTTCCCTGCTTTGGTGGATGCGTCGGGTAATAGCCAAACGCCAAAAATATAAAGCATTCAGTCGGGGAGATATTGAGTTTATAGATGCAAGAAACTCGAAAATACTTGCTTTTGTTAGAAAATACGAGGAAGAAGCCATTTTAGTAATTGTTAATTTGTCCAGATATTCCCAACAAGTGCGCCTGGATCTAAGTAATTATAAGGGATACGTTCCCACAGAGGCTTTTGGACGCAATCAACTGGATCCCATCGGTGACAATCTTTATCACTTCCCCATGCAGTTTAAAAACTATTTCTGGTTCGAATTAAACAAAGCTGAGTCAGAATTTACAGATACTTTCTCTGAAGGATCTGAACTGCAATTAAAAACCGGCGAATGGAACCAAATGAATGATAAAATCGCCAATAAATTAAACGGAGTGCTGAAGGATTATGCCTACAGGAGCCGCTGGTTCAGAGGAAAAGCCAAGAAAATGAAGGAACTACTCGTTCAGGACATTATCACTATAAAAACCGGCAAGTTGAATTCCTACATATTTATGGTTGAAATTTTTTACATCGAAGGGAAAAGCGAAAAGTATGTTATTCCGGTTTCTGTAGTGCTGGGAGAAGATTTATATGATGTAAAGCATCGCTTCCCCGAATCAGTCATAGCTCATCTTAATATTGACGGTCATGACGGCTTGGTATACGGAGGGGCTTTCAACAAAGAAGTACGTGATGCTTATATGCGGCTTATTGTGCAGCGTGGCAAAATTAAAAGTAAAAATGGCGAATTAATCGGATTGTCTGCCAGAAAACTAAAAACAAAAGTGGACAAGAATGAACTGCCACTCAATTCAAAAGTTTTAAGTGCTGAGCAATCTAATGCTTCAATTCTTTACGACAACCGGTTTTTCTTTAAATTGTATATTAGTCCGGAAGCCGGAAGTAATCCGGAACTCGATATTATAAAAGCCCTTACAGAGCACACCTCATTCAGTAGCTTTCCCAATTACGCAGGTGCACTGGAGTATCGCAGCAGGGGTGAAAAAACCGAACTTGCTTTGCTGGTAGATTTTCTTCCCAATGAAGGATCTGCGTGGGAATTTACACAAAACAGCATTGAAAGATTTTTCGATCGTGTTCGTTCCGACAGCCGTGTTCTGGCACTCTTCGAAGATGGTGAAAGCAATATTCCACAGACACTTGGAAAAGAGAAACAGGATGAACTGTTCAATCCGTTCTTTGTTGAAATGATCGAATTACTGGGACAGCGAACCGGTGAAATGCATAAGGCACTCTCCACCATAAAAGGACTTCCTGATTTTGAGGAAGAACCGTTTTCATTGCTTTATCAAAAATCCTTGTACCAGTCGTTCCGGACACTCATTAAGCGAACCATGACCGAGATGAAAGAAGCTAAAAGACGACTTGCTGAGGATCAGAGAGTTTTACTGGAAGACATCATTAAAAATGAAGGCCTGTTACTTAGCACTATTAAGGAGACTCTTGAAAAAAGGAAGATTCACACTTCCAAAATAAGAATTCACGGTGATTATCATCTTGGTCAGGTGCTATTTACCGGAAAAGACTTTCAAATTATCGATTTTGAGGGAGAGCCTACACGTTCGCTCACTGCCAGAAGCCTGAAATATTGTCCTTTCAAAGACATTGCAGGCATGCTTCGCTCCTTCCATTATGCCATTTATATGGGACTTTTGGAATACAACGAAAAACAACCCGGGAATGAGGTTTATTTAAAACCATGGCTCGAAATCTGGTATCAGAAAGTGGAGTCAAAGTTCCTTGAGG
>CAYOFH010000113.1:0-10608 GCA_964403175.1 uncultured Marinilabiliaceae bacterium | reverse complement strand
ATAAGAAATCACAGCGATAACATCAAGAAATAACCTGTAGAATTTCTATAATAAACGTTAATTGAAAAATGGGTTTGTAAATTTTCAGAGGTTTGATTCTGTTTTTCTCACTTGTTCAATTTTATAACATTAATCATTTTTTGGAGAAACTTATTTTTTAGTTCCTGAAAACAGGTGGCTTCTCCTGATTTCTTGTCTCATGGGATCGCGATGACAATGTTCAAAAGTTTTTCGGGGTTGTGTGGATTTCCGGCAATTCAGTGAATTAAAGGATTGTATGAATATCTGTTTATGCAAGGGCAGTAATTCATTTGTGATTTTTCAGGATACTTAAGGTTAATTGTTTATGTGATCATGCTGGTTTGTGGGGAAGATCAGAAAACTTATTATTATACAATTATCGTTCTGCGGCTGTATGAAATTTAACATCTGTTTTTTTGGAAATGCATAAAACTGAAAGAATGATTCTTTTTTTTGTACGGCCATCAGAGGTGGAAATATTTGTGAAAATAGTGTATTTTTTTCATTTTGTATTGAGTATTTTTTTATTTCCAAGCAATAATTTTGTTGTATTTTTATGACGAAAATTATTTGGTTACCAGGTTGATCTGTGTAGATGGGTTGGTAAAAAAGATTTTTTTCAACCCTGTACAGAACAGAAAACAACAGTATATACTTTTTATTATAATTTGAAAACTGGGGAAGAGTAAATATCTTTGATTTTGCATTTTGTAACAGATTTTAATGGAATATTGCTTTTATTAGACTGAATTAAAGTTGTTTATGGATTTTTTCTTACCCGTTAGTTTAAAAAATTAATTATGAACACAACACAGAGAATAAGTTTTAAAGAAAAAATTGGTTACAGCCTCGGTGACCTGGCTGCCAATCTTATTTTTCAAACGTTAATGACATTCCTGGCTTTCTTCTACACCGATGTGTATAAAATTCCGGCGTCATCAGCATCTGCAATTATTTTTGCCGGGGGTATGGTAGGAGCCTTCTTTACTCCTGTGATGGGAATTATTGCCGACCGGACAAAAACTCGTTGGGGAAAGTTCAGACCCTGGATTTTATGGACATCTATTCCTTTCGGAGTAATTGCCATTTTGGCGTTTTCCACACCAGATTTTAGTCCCGGTGGAAAGATTGCGTATGCCATGATTACTTATATTTTGCTTGTAATAGTGTATGCTGCCAATAATTTGCCATATAGTGCGCTGAGTGGAGTTATTACCGGAAATATGGCTGATAGAAACAGTATTTCCTCCTATCGCTTTACCGGTGTCATGGTTGCACAGTTTATTGTTCAGGCTTTGTTGCTGCCACTGGTATTGATATTGGGAGATGGAGACCGGGCAGCAGGATTTGAAGTGGTTATAGGTATTTTTGCCGGTGTAGGTGTTATTTTCTTCCTGATTACGTTTTTTACTACCCGGGAAAGAATTGTTCCCACTAAAGAACAAACAAGCACTTTAAAGCAGGATCTTACCGATTTAGCCAGAAATAAACCCTGGATCGTAATGATCACCCTTACCACTTTTATTTTTATTACACTTGCCCTTAAAGGTGGTGTTTATGTGTACTATTTTGAGAATTATCTTAATGAATCCGAATTATCTGTTTTCCTGACAAATATTGGCTTTAACGGGTTTATTAATAATGTGGATAGATTTTTCGAGAGCCTTGGATTTGTCGGTTTTCACTGGCCTAATGATGCTCCTACATCCGGATTTAGTCTTTTCAATGGTAGTGGTATTATTCTAATGATTCTCGGTATTTCCATTTCCAAAGGTCTTGCTGATAAATTTGGAAAACGGGATGTTTTCATAGTTGGATTGATCGGAGCCATGCTTACTCAGTTTATGTTCCTGTTTATTCCGCAAGATGGTATTGGTTTTGTTTTCCTTCTTCAGCTTTTCCATGGATTTTCTTATGGTTTGACTATCCCATTGCTATGGGCTATGATTGCTGATGTTGCCGACTATTCCGAATGGAAGAACAATCGCCGTGCTACAGCGATAGTTTTCTCAGCAATGGCTTTTGGGCTGAAAGTGGGATTAAGTCTTGGTGGTACCCTGCTTGCAGGTCTGTTGGCTTTGTTTGGATATAATGAGCAACTGGATGTTCAGCCTGATGTTGCCATACAGGGGATCAAACTTACAATGAGTGTATTTCCTGCATTAACTTTTCTGGTCGGACTGATCAGTTTGTTCTTCTATAATATCAATAAGTCGATGGAAGTGCAAATAGAAAAAGATCTGTTTCAGAGAAGAGGTAGTATCAGGGAAGAGTAAATAATTTTTAAAACTTATATTAATAGCAAAAGATGAACAGGTTAAGAAAACTTACGGTACCGGTTTTTGCACTGGG
Organism: uncultured Marinilabiliaceae bacterium; assembly: GCA_964403175.1. Lineage (GTDB taxonomy): Bacteria > Bacteroidota > Bacteroidia > Bacteroidales > Marinilabiliaceae > Marinilabilia. The sequence goes on along the minus strand of CAYOFH010000113.1, from coordinate 8,235 downwards.
AATGTTAGCATTCGGGTGTAGCAATCCTGAAAAGGATGTTAATACCTTTAAGGATGCTTTTGAAGGGAAATTTTTGATGGGAACAGCTCTGAATGTTCGTCAGATTGCAGGAGATGAGCCTAAAGCCATAAAGATTGCAAAAAAGCATTACAATTCTATTGTGGCCGAGAACTGTATGAAGATGGAGGAGATTCATCCTGAAGAGGATGTCTATTACTGGGACGATGCAGATGCTTTTATTGAGTTTGGAGAAGCCAATGATATGCATATTGTTGGTCATACCCTGGTATGGCACTCTCAGACTGCCCCATGGATATTTCTAGATGACAATGGCGATGAGGTTTCCCGTGAGGTTCTTATTGAGCGGATGAAAAATCATATTCACACCATCGTAACACGATATAAAGGTCGTGTGGATGGCTGGGATGTTGTTAATGAAGCTATCGAAGGTGATGGTTCCTGGAGGGAGAGTAAATGGTATCAGATTATCGGTCCTGAATTTGTTGAACTGGCCTTTAAGTTTGCTGCTGAAGCTGATCCGGATGCCGAATTGTATTATAATGATTACGGAGTTTCCGGTCGTGCCAAGTGCAATGGGATTTATGAAATGGTGAAAGGATTGCTTGACAAAGGTGTAAAAATTGATGGTGTCGGATTACAGGGACATTTGAATTTTGACATGCCGGAAATTTCAGAAATGGAAGAATCAATTGAAAAACTTTCTACCCTGGGATTAGATCTGATGATTACAGAATTGGATATGACCATTATTCCCTGGCCGTCCGATGAAGTAACTGCTGAAATATCATTAAATTACGAACTGTCAGAGGAGTATAATCCTTATCCTGAAGAACTTCCTGATTCGGTTCATCATCAAGTGATGAACAGATATAAAGGCTTTTTTGAGATGTTCCTCAGACATCATGAAAAAATTACCAGAGTTACTTTCTGGGGAGTACAGGACGGAAATTCATGGAGAAATGACTGGCCAATTGAAGGAAGAACTGACTACCCTCTGCTTTTTGACAGAGAATACCGGATGAAAGAAGGGGTTGAGGAAATTCTGGACATGGCTGCAAATTGGGAAACAAATTAAAAAATACTGAATTATGGTTAGAGATCATTTGACAAAAGACATGTTTATTGCCGATCCGGCAGTACATGTATTTAACGGAAAACTCTACATTTATCCATCTCATGATTTTGAAGCAGGGATTCCTGAGGATGATCTGGGATCTCATTTTGCAATGGAAGATTACCACATCTATTCTATGGATGATATCGACAGTAAGGCTGTTGATAACGGTATTGCACTTCATGTAAAAGATATTCCCTGGGCAGGTCGCCAGCTTTGGGATAGTGATGCTGCCCATAAAGACGGGAAGTATTATCTCTATTTCCCTGTGAAGGATAAAACGGATATTTTCAGAATTGGGGTGGCCATCAGCGATAAGCCTGAAGGGCCTTTTGTGCCGGAACCATTCCCGATGTTGGGAAGTTACTCTATCGATCCTTGTGTTTTTCAGGATGATGATGGTAAATACTATATGTATTTCGGTGGGATTTGGGGCGGTCAGCTTCAGCGTTACAGAAACAATAAGGCCATTGAGTGTGGCCATCAACCTGCTGATGATGAGCCTGCTTTGTGTGCCAAAGTGGCTATGCTGAGTGATGATATGCTTCAGTTTGGTGAAGAACCAAAGGATCTTGTTATTCTTGACGAGAATGGTGAACCCCTGAAAGCCGGAGACAACGGTCGGCGTTTCTTTGAAGCTTCCTGGATGCATAAATACAACGGAAAATATTATTTCACTTATTCCACCGGTGACACCCATAAGATTTGTTATGCCACCGGTGACAATCCTTACGGACCTTTCACCTATGGCGGGGTTATATTAAATCCTGTTGTTGGATGGACAACACACCACTCAGTGGTTGAGTTTAAAGGAAAGTGGTATCTGTTTTTCCATGATTCCGCAATTTCAGGGAAAACATGGCTTCGAAGTGCAAGATTTGCCGATTTGAATCATTTACCCGATGGTTCTATTGAGACCATAACGGTGGATTATAAATAATCAATCGCTTAAATATAAAAAAGGGTGTCCGGATTTTTTACGGACACCCTTTTTTAAATTCCTTTTGTCTGCCAGAGCATCTGCGCAAAGGCAACACAGTGAAACAATCTGATTTCTTTTATTCCGGGGTCTGCTGACATTTTCAACAGGTCCTGACTACTTCCGAATAGCTGAAATAGAAAAAGGAACATGAAAATGCTCCTTTAATTTCTTTTTCCCCTGAAATTAAAACTCCATTCATTTCTTTCTTCCTTATTCTTAGCTAAAAGGAATTAAAAGAGTATGAACAAGGCAGATATCGGATTACGCACGAACTTCTTCAATCTCAGTCTCAGCCTGGCCGTATGCAGGACAGTCCTGAACTGATTTACAAGATGAAAAAGCCAAAGCTACAAACAACAACACAGAGGCGACAAGTGCTAATTTCTTCATGATTGATAAATTTTCAGTAAAAGTAAATGGTTTATCCTATAAACACAAAATTTCGTTAGAGATTTTTCATAAACGTTTTTAACGGGGTTAGGGTTACATATGGTTATAATTTTATTGATGAGTTTTCCTGTATCCGGGATGAACGTTTCACGCTACCTGACAGAAACAAAAATTTCCCAAAATCATGAATAAGTATTATCTTTGAGTTTTAGAGATATCCGGGGAAAAGCCTGACTCTTTATCTTACTATTGAATGAAGTTTGAATCGATATAAAACAACAAACTATGCAGATTGAACAATTGCAAGGCTCTATCGTAGCCATTGTAACTCCCTTTAAAGATAACGGTGAAATAGATCTTGACACTTTTGATGAGCTGGTGGAATTTCATATAAGCAGTGGTACTGATGGTATTGTGGTATGCGGAACAACCGGTGAAACTCCTACGTTGAGTGATGTTGAAGATGCACAGATGATTGAGAGATGTGTGAAGAAGGTTAATGGCAGAGTGCCTGTTATTGCCGGAACAGGAAGTAATTCCACCGCCGACAGCATAAAATACAGTAAAAAGGCAGTTGAACTTGGAGCTGATGCCTTGCTGGTGGTGGCCCCTTATTACAATAAGCCATCGAAAAGAGGTATTTTCAAACATTTTTCTCAGGTTGCCAGAAATGTAGATGCACCAATCATTTTATATAATGTGCCCGGACGCACAGGTAGCAATATTGAACCCTCGACAGCTATAGAACTGGCTAATAATTATAAAAACATTATTGCCATTAAAGAAGCCGGTGGAGATATGAATGTTTTTGCTGAACTTTTGGCCAATCGTCCCGAAGGATTTAGAGTATACAGTGGCGATGATTTTCTCTCTTACAGCGCAAATTGCCTTGGCGCTGATGGTTGTATTTCTGTGGTTGCCAATATCATTCCCGCAGATTTTCATGAAATGATGAAATGTTCCATTGAAGGAGATTACAAAACAGCCCGGAAGCTTTTCTATAAATACAGAACTTTAATGGAGATGATGTTTTTGGAATCGAATCCGTTGCCTGTCAAAACTGCTTTGGCATTAATGGGTAGAGTTAATGAGGTTTTCCGTGCTCCCCTATGCGAAATGGAGGATGAAAACAGGGATCAGGTAAAAATTGAATTGAAAAAACTGAAATTGATGTAGTGAATTTTTGTGTTTCACTGACTCTCAAAGTCAGGGTTACATGGATTTTCTTTAAAATAATCGATTAAATGAAGGCCGGAGATATTTCTTCGGCTTTCTTTCTTTATAATATTTAGTAAGTTTTTTTGATATTTTTTTAATATTTGCAAAGAATTATCTGCTTGTCAGGGGCTGTTTATTTTTTTGCTTTGGTTTTATGTACCGGAATTTCAGACACTTTTTTTTGTTGACATTAATCCTTTTTCTTGTTTTTCCGCTTAGGGCACAAACATTGGAGGGATTGGATTATAAATTCCGGCACTTAACCAGCTCACATGGATTATCAAACAATCAGATATCATCGATTCATAAAGATCGTTATGGATTTGTCTGGTTTGGTACAGTATCCGGTCTCAACAGGTACGACGGACATTCTTTTAAAATATATAAAAACATTCCCGGCGACAACACCACCATTCCCTTTAATAATGTTCAGAGAATATTTGAGGATCACAGGGGACATTTGTGGATATTCTCTCAGGATAATCAACTTGCCATTTTTGATCCTTCGAAAGATGTGTTTTACACGGATTATGATTTGTTGGGAAGAAAGGATCCTGTACCTTCCGAGTTTATTTCCTCTTTGGTGGTTGACCATGATTCTAATTTATGGATAGCCACCAATCAGTACGGAGTTTTTAAAGTAGATTCGGAATCCGGCCGGACAGAGCAGTTTTATGAGCTGAAAGGGAGTGAAAAGGATATTAGCAGCGATTTTGTAACCGATATTATCGTCGATAGTGATTCTACGGTTATGCTTGTCAATGCAATGGGAGGCGTGGAGCGTTTGGATTGCGGGTCAGGTCAGGTGGTGTATTCCTATCAGCCTGAAGTACTTTCGGATGTTGCAGTCGCCGATTATTATTCCATTTTTGTTGACAGGGATAATGATATATGGATTTATTCCGAACAGAGCGATCGAGGTTTGTTTTATTATGATATTTCCGGACACAGGGAGGTGCATTTCTCTGTTGATGATACCAGATACAACCTGGCCAGCAATATTGTAACAGGTATCCTTCAGGATGATAAAGGACATATCTGGGTAGGTACCGATCATGGAGGAATCCAGATCATTGATAAAACGGACTTTTCCGTTATATATGTTCGCAAAACTGAAGGTGCTTCAAATAGTCTGACCCAAAACAGCATTACCTCTTTAATAAGTGATGATTCCGGTACCATCTGGGTGGGAACTTATAAAGAGGGAGTCAATTATTATCATCCCGACCTGTTCCAGTTTAAGCTGTATTCTCATAATCCTTTTTCTGATCAGGGGCTTCCTGCCAATGATATTAATTGTTTTGCCGGCGATGATGAAGGCAATCTTTTTATTGGCACCAACGGGAATGGGTTGATTTTATACGATCGCCAACAGAATGATTTCAGCGTATTCCGGGCGAATTCCTCAAATCCCGATTCTCTCAGCCATGATGTGATTGTGAGTTTATTGTACGATTCTAAAGACCGCTTATGGGTGGGAACCTATTACGGCGGACTTAATTGTTTCCGGAATGGGCGGTTTAAAAGATATTATCATGACACGAAAGATCCGGGTACCATATCCGACAATCGTATCTGGAAGATATTTGAAGATTCTGAAGGTCGAATATGGGTGGGAACCCTGGGCGGAGGGCTTGATCTATTAGACGAAGCCAATAACCGTTTTCTGCACTATCGCGATGGAGATCTTAATTCTGTAAATTCCAACTTTATTCTGGATATTGAAGAAGATGATAGCGGTAATTTATGGGTCGGAACCTCATTTGGAGTTAATAAACTGGATAAAACTACCGGTAGATTCTCTCATATAGCAGCGAATCCTGGTAAGGAGAATGCTCTAAGTCACCATATTGTTCTGGCAATACTGGAAGACCAACACGGAGTAATTTGGTTTGGGACACGCAACGGACTAAACATGTATGATCCACATAACGGCAGATTTCGACTGTTTTTAGAACGTGATGGCTTGCCGGATAATAACATCCTCAATTTGCTGGAGGATGAGGCGGGAAATATCTGGATGAGTACGTTAAAAGGTTTGTCCCGACTGGAAATTGACCGCTCGTCCGAAAAAAAATATTCCTTCAGTAACTTCGATCTTCTGGATGGTCTTCAAGGCAGGGAATTTAATGAACATTCTGCTTATATGACATCCGAAGGAGAGTTGATTTTTGGCGGACCGGACGGATTTAACCTTTTTAACCCGTCTGAAATTCAAAAAAGTACGCATATTCCGGAGGTACTTATAACCGGACTAAGGCTTTTTAATAAAGAGGTGGAGGTAAATGAGAATATTTCTCGTAAAACCATTTTGGAAAAGCCGTTGTTTCTTGCTGATACATTAATTCTAAGGCATAATCAGAATGTTTTTTCTCTGGAGTTTTCCGGAATGGGGTTTTTTCATCCCGAGAAAATTAAATATCAATACATTCTGGAAGGTTTCAATCAGGACTGGGTGTCGGCTGATGCTTCAAACCCTTTGGCTACTTATACCAACCTTAATTATGGCACTTACCGGTTCAGAGTAAGGGCAAAAGTGGGTGAAGGCGGCCCATTGAGTGAGGAAACCTCTCTGGTGGTTATCATTACTCCGCCTTTTTATGCCACCAAATATGCTTATGCAGCCTATTTTATTTTGTTTGCAGCGCTGGTTGTTTTCTTTGGATATGTGATAAGGCGCAGGGAACGAATAAAGTACGACAGGCAGCGGGAGTTGATGGAATACGAAAGAATTCATGAAATGGATGCCATGAAAATAAGGTTTTTCACTAATGTCAGTCATGAATTTCGTACTCCCCTGACTTTGATTCTTACTCCCCTGGAAAAGTTAATCAGGGAACTAAAAGATCCATCGGTCAAGGACCAGTTAAATGTTGTTGTAAGAAATGCCCGACGTTTGCTGGCATTGGTTAATCAGTTGCTGGACTTCAGGAAGATCGAAGAACGGGGCATTGTGTTGTATCGTTCGAAAGCCGATATTGTTGCCTTTGTAAAAGAGGTGGCTCTCTCATTTTCTGATCTTTTTGAGAGTAAGTCTATTAACTTTGTAATAGATTCGAATGTCGATTCACTGCAAGTTTCTTTTGATTCCGATAAACTGGAAAAGATTATTTTTAATCTTCTCTCAAATGCCTTTAAATTTTCCCCGGAAAACGGAGAGGTAAAGCTGCAAGTGGAATATTTGGCTGATAGTGTTGGGGGTATCGGTGACAATAATACGGGGAAGGTAAGGATTTCTGTCAGCGATAAAGGTATAGGTATTCCTCCCGGGAATCAGGAAAAGATTTTCGAACGATTTTTTCAGGCAGATAGTGAAGGGGCTCATAATCTGGGTAGTGGAATCGGCCTGGCTATTACCCGGGAGTTTGTTCGTTTACACGGGGGCAAAATTCATGTGGAAAGCCAGCCGGGCCGGGGTAGTATTTTTATCGTTGACCTGCCGGTTGTTCTCGATGAAGATGTTGGTGTATCTTCTCTTTCGCAGATGGAGATTAGTACCGGAAAGCAAAAAGGTCATGTTGCAGCCGCTGAACCTGCGATGGATGATTCCCAAAAACCTTTACTCTTAATTGTGGAGGATAATGAGGATTTAAGGTTTTATTTAAAGGAAAATCTTCGTACGCAATACAGAATTGTGGAAGCTGCCAATGGAAATGAAGGACTGGAGAAAGCAAGTTCTGTGTTTCCTGATGTGGTTATTAGTGATATTATGATGCCCGGGATGGATGGGGTGGCATTGTGTAAAGCATTAAAGACTGATAGCAAAACCTCTCATATTCCTGTAATTCTGCTGACTGCTAAGGTTTCTTCCGAACAGGAGATTGAGGGACTTGGTGCCGGAGCCGATGATTACATTACCAAACCATTTAATTATGAGATTCTGGCGATTAAAATTCACAAGCAAATTGAATTAAGGCAAAAATTAAGGGTAAAACTGGAAAAACAACATTTCGATATCGCCCCGGGCGAAATAGGGGTGACCTCTCTTGATGAAAAATTTATAAAAAAAGCAGCCGGATTTGTGGAAAAAAACATCGCCAACACTGAGCTTTCGGTGGAGATGTTTAGTCGCGAAATGGGCGTGAGCCGTGGACATCTGTACAATAAAATTGTGGCTCTGACAGGTAAAACCCCTACCGAATTTATCCGTATTATGCGCCTTAAAAGAGGTGCCCAGCTATTGGGGAAAAGTCAGCTTAATGTCGGCGAAGTAGCTTTTAAAGTTGGATTCAACGACCCCAAGTACTTCTCACGTTACTTTAAAGAGGAGTTTGGTGTTTCTCCGTCCGAATATGTGAAGAGGATCGAAAAAAACGGGTGATTTCTCTTTCGGGGCCCGGCTCCCTGCCATTCCTCCCATTCCTCCCATGCTCTTCGGCCTCTGTCATTCTTCTCTTCGTACCTGCTTCGATCCCTGGTCGTACCTTCTTCGGGGCTTCTTCGACTGTTCTTCGACTTTTCTCCGACCTTATAAGAGTCGAACAACAGTCGAACAAAGGCCGAACAAGAC
>CAYOFH010000112.1:0-10760 GCA_964403175.1 uncultured Marinilabiliaceae bacterium | reverse complement strand
AGATGAGTCAGCTCTAAACCCGGAAATCCTGCAAACGAAATACCGGAGTTTCTATTTTTAACTTTTGATTTTTTCTCAGAATATTCAGTTGGAAAAATCATAATCTCACCTAGATTATTAATCTTAGGATATAACCGGATTGAATCGTCTAAATCCGTGCAGCTAATTGTATTTGTACTATACCCGATATGCCTGAATATAATTGAATCGGAACTTCTGATATCAGACAAACTAAATAAACCTTGTTCATTAGAATAGGTTCCTATTGCCTTACCTTGAATAGCAACTGCAACAATATTGACAGGTTGGTTTGTCTCCCCATTCACAATAATACCATTAACCTGGCCGAAGAGGGCAACAGAGGATAGTACAAGGCTCGTTATTAATGATATATACTTCATAAAGGCTATAGCTTAATTAAGGGTTGTGTTTTCTAGTAATTCTCGATACTGGTAGAAAGAGGGAATGCCTGGTTATCATTGCATAGGGGTACATTAGCACAATGACCACAGTTTATTTGAAGGAGTAGGGAAAAATCAGGGTTAAATAGGAATGTCTATTCATAGTGATGCGATCAAAGGCTAAGAAATTATTTTACTCATTTGACGTAATAATTTCAGCGTTTTTATTTTTCAAATATTCCAGCAGCTTTTCCAAAACCGGATCTCCCCCTTTCATATATTCTCTGGCAATATAGGGGATTGGAATGTCCGGACGGACAATTCCGTCTTTGGCTTTGGTATATTCATCGTATTGGACAGTGGAAAAAGCAAACGGATTATCAAGAAATTCTCCTAAGGCAACCTCTCCATATTTCAAGGCATTATTGGCCAATGGCTCCCCTACTAAGGTGGCTATTTCGTTATATTGACAAATATTGGCAAAGCTGGCAGCAATGGATCCTGTGTTATGACTAATCAACACGTAAACCTCAAGATCCGGAACGTACAACGTTGAGTCAAGTGCAAATGAATGAAAAATATTTTCGGAAGGTAAACTTAAAATCTGTCCGTATTGCGATTCTTCGAATCCATAATCCTTCGTAATTTTTGACACCCTCGCTTTGGCATCTTTCAAATAGTGAAGGCTATCCTTATCCGAGAAAAAAGAGAAAAATAAGTTTAAATCATTACCCGAACCTCCAGTATTTTCTTTTAAATCAATAATTAAATCAGAATAGCCGGATTGATTCATTTCTTCAATGAGTTTTCTGAATTTCTTTAAAATGTATCCGTTATTTTCAAATTGACGGATTTTAAAGTAACCTAAAGAATAATCCGGCATTATCTTCCCTTCGCAAAAGCGACCTTCTTCAACTGAATAATCTGAATAACGCATTCCTTTGATGGTTACAGACTTTTCTTCATCATTCCGGATAAAATCAATTTTATATTCAGGATATACCTGGTAATTGAAATACCAAACCAGGTTGCCTATATCCATATACCTGTCACGGTAATAATAGCGCAGGTAATCTCTTACCGGGATATTATTTATAGATTTTATCAAATCACCTCTTTTCAAGCTCTCATTATACGGAGAATAAACCAATAAAGAATCGTTGACACAAAGTCCGCGAAATGGAGGCACCTTGACTGAGGATGTTTTATACTTTAAGTTCGGAAACTCTCTTAAAACAGGAACAATTCTAAAATGAGGATCTTCATGATTAATTAAATCCATCAATTTACGCGCCTGAAAAACCAGTTCAGCATCGTTCAAATTTTGGGAGGGAATAGATTCTCCTATTGTTTTAATTAGTTCATCAATATCTCTATTACCCAGGCTATCAAAAGAATATGGGTGATATTTCTTTGCATTCTCTACAAATAACTCTATCCTTTGCTCAGTCAAAATAGTATCTCTTTCCTGCATACGAGACATATATTGGTCTCTTTCAAAAAGTTTAGGGCTACAACCCATAAACACAAAGCAAATAATTACTTCCCAAAATATAATTTTCATACTTTCACGATAGTTATTTAAATAATTCACTCAGTGATTTAGGTTACAAAAAGAGAAGAGTGCAAGAGACAGCACTCTCCTCGCAAGGCAAAATATTACCAAGTATGACCGGATTTATCAGTTCCAAATACTATCCTTATTTTTCTTTCTCTTTTTTTGCAGGAAATACACACTCCTGTTCCGGTCATTCCTCCATGTATAGCTTGAAGCTGTTGAGGAGTCATCCTTTCAAACTTTGACTCATTCAAAACACTAATTCTATTCATTTTTTTGTGATTTAAAATTTCCGCCTACTCATCCCCTTTTCGGCATCCGGGGCATTCACTTTCCGGCCGGGATAACTATAATGCAGAGTAAAAATATGCCTGCCCACTCCTAAATTTTTGGAGTGATGTAATTTTTAGAAATTCTAAATAAAAAGAAATGCTTTTTCTTTCCCGGAAGATAAGGCAACTCGCCACATGAAATACCTCCCCTGGTCTGATGAAACCTTTCGCGGTCAATCACCTCAAACCCGCAAGTGAACCGCATTGGTTTCTCATACTCGTAGGTACACCGGTAATGGTTGAAGTGAATCCCTGCACCAAGCTCTTTGGCGGTCTGCAGCAATAAGAAAAGGGAACTTTGAGAAATCTGAAGCTTTTCAGCTAATTCGCCGGCATTGCCGGTACAGCGCATCCGGATGAGGGTATCCAAATGCTGAAGACGGGTCAGTTGTTTGTTAAAGGTCATAAAATCCGGGTTTTGGGTAATAATCTATCAGGAAAAGTGCTGTTTTCCTTTTATAATATCAAACGCAAGATATAAATATTTTTTTTAATTTTATTCAATCATTTAATTTGCCCTTACAGGGCGCCTGTTACTATCTGCTACTAATTCCCTGGACGTTGTCCCGGGCTGAATCAATTTGCCCTTTCAGGGAGCACGAAAGAGACCTGTTTCCACAGTTCCAAATCCTTTAAAAAAACATAGTGTCTTACTCCGTATTTTCGTGTAATTGGCAACATCATAATTGACTTTTTAGGGAGTTATTGAACTCTTGACAGTGGTTTCCTGGACAAAACAAATCGTGGATCAATTGGCTTATCCGGCTAATTCTCATTTGAATTTTCTCTAATTTATTTGGTTTTGGCTATGCAAGGTTAGGATAGTCTTATTCATGGTGTTTGAATGCCCCATAACATGAAAAAACTTTTATATTTGCCCTAAACACAAGAAGATATTATATGGATTACCAGCAAGATTTAAAAAAAGCAGTTGAAGTACTTCAGAATGGAGGCTTGATTTTATATCCCACCGATACCTTTTGGGGAATTGGATGTGATGCCACTAATGCGGATGCGATCAGGAAAGTTTATGAATTGAAGGGGCGGGAAGATCGAAGTAGTATGCAGATCCTGGTCGGGAGTGATGTTCGCCTGAACTCTTATGTAGAGGAAGTACCCGTAATAGCTTACGATCTGATTGAGCTGGCGGTAAAGCCTTTGACTGTTATTTTTGCCGGAGGAAAAAACCTGCCTGAAAATCTTTTGGGTAAGGATGGAAGTATTGGTATCCGCGTTACAAAGGAAACTTTCTCGCGGGCATTGTGTCAGAAATTTCGTAAACCTATAGTTTGGACTTCAGCGAATGTTGAAGGAGAAACTTCTCCAGCATTTTTCGATGAAATTAGTGAAACGATTCCTGGGGGAGTGGATTACGTTGTGAATTATCGTCAGGATGAGGTAAAAAAACCGGTTGCCCCCGGAATAATAAAGCTTGAAGCGGATGGGCAAGTGAAGGTAGTCAGGGAGTAAATCCAGCAAAAAGATCTTTAGATTTTAAGATATAAGATTAAGGTAAATGCTATATTGCTGAATAATCTTATTATTAAAACGAAAAAGTATCATTGTCATTAGTACTTTTATATTAAGTAGTTACAGGGGTGTGAACGATCTATCTCGACAAATAAACTAATGAAGAAAGAATATTTTAAGCATAGAGTTTCAGTTCAAATGCGTTTTAGTGATGTGGATGGATTTGGCCATGTGAACAACGGAGTCTATAACGACTACTATGACATAGGTCGGATGTATTACATGCGCGATGTTTTGGGATGGCTCCCCGGAGACATTAACCAGGATAATCAGCTGGTGGTCGTTAACACAAAGACAGACTTTAACGGACAGATATTTTTAGGTCAGGATATTGAAGTTCTCACGAGCGTTGTGTCTTTGGGAAATAAAAGCCTGAAAATGGTTCAGTGGATTGTACAAAAAGGATCCGAAGAGCCCCTCTCTGTTAGCGAATCTGTAATGGCCGGGTTTCAGCGAAGTACAGGAACCTCTTTCGTGTTGCCCGATGAATGGCGGGAAGCGATTAGCGATTATGAAAAAAGATAGTTAAATGACCTTTTCTCTGTTATGAGTACGGTCAGAGAAATCAGACGTATCTCGCTTCCGGACAGATTTGAAAATAGCGTAGCCCAGAAGAATTCCTGCAAGCAGGAATATAATGGCAATCAGCAGGGCAACAATCCCGGCTGTTGTCACCAGTACTAGCGCGCCGATTCCTCCCAGTATAATTGTGGATAGAATGCCGAGAATGATTGCGGTAATTTTGGTTAAAACTTTTTTCATTGTTTTTTCAGGTTGAGTTTTGCCGTGCACATTGTAATTGAATAATTTCGGATAAGAAGACTAATCTTCATTTAAATCCAGCAGTCCTTCCGGAATATTTAATTCAATAACCCTGGCATCTTCATCAATGTTGACGATGAATTCTTCAGCAACCGGAATCATTAGTTCTCCCTTTTTTCCATTGATAATGAAAAGGGGATTACCGGAAATATCCTGAATACTATCAATTATTCCAAGTTCCCCTTCGTTTATATCGGTGGCCTTAAATCCGTTAAACGTATTTATGTTGTTGGTGCTTGCAGAAGACCCGGACACTTCGTCGGGGGCAACATAGATGTCGGTGCCCATGATTTTTCTGATATCTTCCTCAGTTTTCAGCAATTGAAGTTTAACCAAAAGAACATTTTCGCCTTTGTACCGAAACTCACTAACACGAAAAGGAACCAGTCCGTTGTCAATATCCGCAAAAATGAACGACGGATGCAGGTCGTTGTTAGTTATTTCGGGGATCAGTCTGATGGCTACTTCTCCTGAAACCCCGTGAGGTTTGGAGAGTTTGCCTATATGGGTGAATTCTGATTTCTGTAGCATGGGGTAAATTTACAACTTTAGTTAATAAAAAAAATCCTCCCCAAATTAATTGAGGAGGATTTTTATATCTGTTAAGCCGTAATGATTTACAGTTTCAGGAACTCACAAACTACATCGTAAACAGCTTTTCCGGTAAATCCGAATTTCTCGTCCAGAACATTGTAAGGAGCAGAATATCCGAAATGATCCAAACCGGATGCCAGTCCGTTGGGGCCGGTCAAACCTTCAATCGTTACAGGAAGACCCGCAGTCAGTCCGTAGCGTGGCACATCAGCAGGAAGAACTTCTTCCTGATATTCCGCAGACTGATTGCGGAAAAGACCTTCAGAGATAGCAGAAACGATCTGAATTTTAAGTCCTTTTTCCTTGCGTAGCATTTCTGCACCTGCTGCCATACTGGCCACTTCAGAACCGTTTCCTACCATAACCAGGTCAAGCTTTCCTTCATCTTTTTCAACGATGTAAGCACCTTTTTTGGCCTGAAGAGCCGTTTTGTAAGAGCTTCCCGGTAAATTTGGGATGTTCTGACGTGACAATATCAGTGCTGAAGGAGTGTTGGTGTTTTCCATGGCCATTTGCCAGGCTACTGTTGTTTCATTGGCATCGGCAGGACGCATTACCAGCATACTGTTGTCGCCATGATGGTTCTTCAGTTTTTCCAGAAGTCTGATCTGAGCTTCCTGCTCCACCGGCTGGTGGGTCGGTCCGTCTTCTCCAACACGGAATGCATCGTGTGTCCATACGTATTTTACAGGCAATTGCATCAGTGCTGCAAGACGAACTGCAGGCTTCATAAAATCGGAAAATACGAAGAATGTTCCGCAAACGGGAATTACACCGCCATGGAGAGCCATTCCATTAGCCACAGCGCCCATGGTCAACTCGGAAACTCCAGTGTGAACAAACTGACCTGAATAATCGCCTTTAACCATTGGTTGGGTTTTCTTCAGGAAGCCGTCTGTTTTGTCGGAGTTGCTAAGGTCGGCAGACATTACCAGCATGTTTTCCACATTGTCGGCGAAATGTGCCAGAACTGTTCCGGACGAGGCACGAGATGCTGCATCCGCTTTCTGCTCTATTGATGCGTAATCAATTTCGGGTGCATTTCCGGAAAAGAATTCGTGGAATTTGGCAGCCAGTTCCGGATTGGCTTTTTCCCAGTTTTCCTGTTCGGCTTTTTTGCGTTGTGCCTGAACTGTTTTCTCTTCCATTATTTTGTTGTAGTACTTTTCTACGTCAGAGAAGATGGCAAAAGGCTGTTCAGGATCTCCGCCAAGGTTTTCGATGGTCTTTCGGAAAGAGGCTCCGGCAGCGCCAAGAGGTTGTCCGTGAGTTGAAACCTTGCGCTCAAATGATTCTCCTTCTTCGGTTAAAGCACCTTTACCCATTACTGTTTTGCCAATGATGAGGTAAGGCTGATCCGTGATTTTTTTGGACTCTTCCAGTGCTTCGCGAATCTGGGCATGATCATGGCCATCAATGGTTTTTACTTTCCATCCCCATGCTTCATATTTCATAGCAGTGTCTTCAGTAGAAACTGCACTGGTTTCGGTGGAAAGCTGAATGTCGTTGGAATCATAAAACATTACCAGATTGCCCAGTCCCAGGTAACCGGCCAGACGCCCAGATCCCTGTGAGATCTCTTCCTGAATACCGCCGTCCGAAATATAAGTGTAGATGTTGTGGGCACTCCAGGACCCAAATTTTTGTGCCAGGAAGCGCTCCGCAATTGCTGCACCTACGGCCATAGTGTGACCCTGTCCCAGAGGACCGGAGGTGTTTTCTACGCCACGCTCAACTTCAACTTCCGGGTGTCCCGGAGTAGGACTTCCCCACTGACGGAAATTGGACAGTTCATCCATTGTGTAAGTACCGGTTAGTGCCAACTGTGCATACAGCATGGGCGACATGTGTCCGGGATCCAGGAAGAAACGGTCACGAAGTGCCCAATTCCGATCGCTTGGATCGAATTCCATGTATTCCGAAAAAAGGATATGGATGAAGTCTGCACCCCCCATGGCACCTCCCGGGTGTCCTGAATTGGCTTTCTCGACCATGGCAGCCGAAAGCACGCGTATGTTATCTGCGGCTCTTTTTGCAATGTCTGTGCTCATAGTATTGTTGATTTTAGTATTATGGATTTGCCTGTTCTGGTCTGTTCTTACTTTCTTTCCGGTTGCAAAGATATAAAAACACCTTATTTTTTTCAGTTAAAAAACACTTAATCATTATTTTCTATGACAAAAGTAATCATTTTTTTTGGGCAAGGGAAAATAAAAGTAGATAATACTTTTTAATTAAATCTTTTCGGCAAATGCCTGATGTCAGCCTAAAATTACCTGTGTTTCAAATAAAAATGAAAATCAGGAGGTTGTGGTTTTTAATTTAAATACAGGAGTTATGCTAAGGTATTAGGATAAAGGTGTTGATATTGCACTGAAATGGATATATTATTTTTTATTGTTATTTTGGGAATTAAAAACTAAAACAGCATGATAATAATTGCAGATGACAAAATTCCTTTTCTGAAAGGAGCGCTGGAGCCTTATGCGGAGGTAGTATATCTTCCCGGGGCTGCCATTAATCCTGAAGATGTAAAATATGCCGATGGGTTGATTGTTCGTACGCGGACAAAAGTGAATCAGGAACTGTTGGAAGGTAGCAGCGTGCAAGCTGTAGCCTCAGCAACCATTGGTACCGACCACATGGATCTTTCGTGGCTGGACAAAAATAGCATCGCATGGTCCAATGCTCCCGGGTGTAATTCAGGATCGGTCAAGCAATACATTGCCTCTGTTTTTGCTTCTTTGGAGATGAGTTATTTCCCTTTGAGAGGAAAAACACTTGGTATTGTTGGTGTGGGAAATGTAGGAAGTAAGGTAGCAAAAGTTGGGGAGGCTTTCGGGATGAAAGTGTTACTTAATGATCCTCCAAGAGCTAAACAGGAGGCTGACTTTCCCAATGTTGATTTAAATGTTTTGCTTCAAATGTCGGACGTTGTTACTTTTCACGTCCCGCTTATACGGGAGGGGGAGTATGCCACAGAATATCTTTTGAATGATACTACTTTGCTGATGATGAAACGTGGAAGTGTTTTAATTAATTCCTCCCGTGGGGAAGTGGTGGAGCAAAGAGTGCTGATGAAAGGAATAAGTTCCGGATTGATTGAAAGAGCTGTTCTTGATGTTTGGGAGCATGAACCTGATATTTCCAAAGAGATGCTGGACAGGTTGATGATCGGGACACCACATATTGCAGGTTATTCTGTTGATGGGAAAGCCAATGGAACTGCCGCTGCAGTACGATTTATGAGTCATCAGTTTGGATTTGACCTGGATGAATGGCAACCTTCGGAATTGCCGGAACCGGACGATATGTTTTTGTCAATCAGCGATAAAAATGAGCGATTGAACCTTAAGCTGGCAAATGCCGTTATTTCAACATATGATGTTACTGATGATGCACAAAGACTGAGGGATTATCCCGAAAGGTTTGAGGAATTAAGAGGAAATTATCCAATTCGCCGGGAGTTTCCTGCTTGGAGCGTAAGGTTGATTCAAGAGGATGCGAAACTTCAGAGATCTTTGGAGTTGTTAGGGTTTCAGGTGGTTTGAAAAAGAATTCAGGGAATAAGTAATTAAATATAAAAGAAGTATGGCACAAAAAGCAGATATAGGATTGATTGGTTTAGCTGTTATGGGCGAAAACCTGGTTTTGAATATGGAAAGTAAAGGTTATACCGTTGCGGTTTATAATCGTACTGTAGTTAAAGTTGACAACTTTGTTAATGGGCGCGGAAAAGGCAAGAAGTTTATTGGCACGCATTCTCTTGAAGAATTGGTGATGAGTTTGGAGCGGCCACGAAAAGTAATGATGTTGGTTAAAGCCGGACAACCGGTGGATGATTTTATTGAAAAACTTATACCATTGCTGGAAGAAGGTGATGTTATTATTGATGGGGGAAACAGCCACTTTCCTGACACCATTCGTCGCACAAAATATGTTGAAAGTAAAGGACTCTTATATATTGGAACCGGGGTGTCGGGAGGAGAAGAAGGTGCTTTGAAAGGTCCTTCAATGATGCCCGGAGGTTCGTCCAGAGCATGGCCTTTGGTAAAAGATATATTTCAAAGTATTGCTGCCAAAGTAGAAGATAATATTCCCTGTTGTGACTGGGTTGGAGAAGATGGAGCAGGACATTTTGTAAAAATGGTTCATAATGGT
Organism: uncultured Marinilabiliaceae bacterium; assembly: GCA_964403175.1. Taxonomy (GTDB): domain Bacteria; phylum Bacteroidota; class Bacteroidia; order Bacteroidales; family Marinilabiliaceae; genus Marinilabilia. The sequence goes on along the minus strand of CAYOFH010000112.1, from coordinate 1,362 downwards.
ATTGAATATGGGGACATGCAGCTGATTAGTGAAGCATATCACCTGATGCGTGATTATCTGAAACTTTCCCATGATGAGATGCACGATATTTTTGACCTCTGGAATCAGGGGGATCTGGATAGTTATTTGATTGAAATAACCCGTGATATCATGGGATTCCGGGATGAAAATGGTGAGCCCCTTCTTGAGAAAATACTTGATGCCGCGGGGCAAAAAGGAACTGGAAAATGGACAGCTATTTCTTCACTCGAGATAGGAGTCCCTCTTACCCTGATAGGGGAAGCTGTGTATTCACGTATTTTGTCTTCGCAGAAAGAGGAACGTTTGAGGGCTTCGGAAATCATCAAAGCTAAAGTGATTCCACTGGATGAAGAGAAGGAAGAATTTGTAAATGCCATCCATGATGCTTTGTTTGCATCAAAAATTGTTTCCTATGCGCAAGGGTACGTCCTCATGCGAGAAGCTGCAAAAGAGAATGGCTGGAATCTTAATTATGGAGGTATAGCTCTCATGTGGCGTGGAGGTTGTATTATCCGGTCAGCTTTTCTTGGAAAAATAAGAGATGCATTTGAAAATGATCCGGGACTGGAGAATTTGATGTTGGATCATTATTTCCATGATAAATTGCAGGCAGCCCAAACCGGATGGCGCAACGTAGTTTCTGTTGCTGCACGCATTGGTGTTCCTGTTCCCGCATTCTCTTCGGCACTGGCTTATTTCGATGGATATCGTACTGCCAGTTTACCTGCCAATCTTCTACAGGCACAGCGTGACTATTTTGGGGCTCATACTTACGAACGAACTGACAAGAGCAGAGGTGAATTTTTCCATACCAACTGGACTGGTCGTGGGGGAGATACTGCTTCCTCTACTTATCACGTGTAGACGTAGACCTTAGATTGAAGCTGAAATTTTGTCTGGGCTTCCTTAATCGTATTTATTTGTCCTTTGGTACAGCAAATTTTTCTGCATCAAGTTCAAAGTTATTTGCAATTTTGTGTCGAAAAGTTTTGCATCTGAAGGAATTTTGTTGATTTAATATGGTCATCGTCAAATACTTGTAAAGGGTTTATCGGGCTATTGAAAATATTTATTTTAGTGAAATAATTGATTTAAAGTTCTTTAATATACAATAGCGGGCTTGTTAAATGCCTTTTACCAAATTATCCGAAATAAAAAAATCCTCTATTCTGTGCTATCCTTGCCATGAGTGGAGGATTTTTATTATCTATAATTAATCAATACCCATCTAAATGGTTCTTTCTTAACAATTTGTTCTTCTATTAATTACATTAAGTTATTGCTGTATCACTAATCTTGCATCAGAAATCATAACAGAATTTCGATGCAAAAAGTAAAACA
>CAYOFH010000111.1:0-11074 GCA_964403175.1 uncultured Marinilabiliaceae bacterium | reverse complement strand
TTTGAGAAAGTCCGCTTCGTGTAGTAAGATAATCTAACCTATAAGACTGGGAATAAGAATGAAAAGGCAAAAAAAGAACAACCAACAAAGTTGGCCAGCATTTTGTACAAAATAGACTTTTAGAAAAGAATAAAAAATTTTGCACAATACTCCGCAATAGAATGACCTGACTAATAAACTCTAATATTTTAAACATTCTCATAGTCGGACAAACAGAGAAATTAAAAAGCGTATGAACTCACCTTGAAATGTTAACAAATCCCAATAAGAAACAAAAGTAGAAAATAAAAGCTCACAATTAAAAAATTTGTTAAAATTTTCAGGCAACAATAAAAAAATTAATATCTCAATTTTAAATCCTATCAAATTACCTAAAAAAAGAGTCCATATCCACACTAAGCAGAGGTGTGGATATGGACTCTTTTTTAACATAAAACCTATTCCGCCGGCTCAATAATAGCAGCCCATCCTCCTCCGCTTTTCATTTCAATTTTCAGTTTATCGCCACCATTAACAGTTATTTCTTCTTTGGTATAATCACGAGCTGCCCGGTCGGCATTAATACCATCGGCAAAAACCGTTGCTTTATATTCACCCTCCCGAAGGAATGAAAGATCCAGTTCCAGTTCACGACCATCCCAATCGGTCATAGCTCCCACATACCATGTATTATCTTTTCTGCGGGCCACTGCCACATAATCGCCAATTTCTCCGGCCAATGGCACAGTTTCATCAAATACAGTAGGCACAGCAGATATAAACTCAACACTTTCAGGTTCCTGTAGATAGGCAGTAGGATTATCACAAAGCATAGAAAAAGGCGAGTCGAAGATTACATACATAGCCAATTGATGGCAGCGGGTTCCCTGACTTACAGGATCGCTGTGAACAGGATGCCAGTTGAATCGATTGGCATTCTCCATGGCTCCAGGAGTATAATCCATGGGACCGGCAAGCATCCGGATAAAAGGAACAGTCACATCGTATTCGGGAAAGTTATCATACTCTGTCCATTTTACCTGCTCCAGTCCGAACACTCCTTCATAAGTCAGCACGTTAGGATAAGTGCGATGCAAACCAGTCGGCTTATAGGACCCGTGAAACAACACGAACTGCTCATATTCGGCAGCTTTGGAAGCTGTTTGATAATAAAACTCCACCATTTTCTGATCGTCTCGATTCATAAAATCTATTTTATAACCTTTGACGCCCATGGAGGAATACTTCTCAAAAACCTCATCCATATTTTGCCTAAGAGGTAACCAACCGGCCCAGAGAACAACATCCACATTCTTGGATTTGGCATGATCAATGATGGCCTGAAGATCTATTTCCGGGACAACATTCAACAAATTTGTGCTTTCCGACCATCCTTCGTCAAGAATAACATATTCAATACCCTTTTCGGCGGCAAAATCGATATAATACTTATAGGTTTCGGTATTGATGCCTGCCCGGAAATCCACATTATAAACATTCCAGTCGTTCCACCAGTCCCAGGCAACTTTTCCGGGTTTAATCCATGAAGTATCGTCAATTCTGGAAGGAGAAGCCAGTTTGTAAACTAAATCATTATCGAGCAATTCTGCATCATTTTTGCCTACTGCAATCATACGCCATGGATAAGCACGGTTGCCATGCGTTTTGGCAATATAGTCGGCTCTTTTTGTCACATACGACTGAAGATTATTATGCCCCCCCTGTTCTTCTTCCAGTGGATAAGCAGCATATTCTGCGTCGAAACCGGTAGCATCATCATTCATTGAGAGAAACATACCGGGGTAATTTTCCAGGTCAGCTTCACTAACCACCAACGAAGAACCGTTATTATTTTTCACCAAAAGCGGTGTAATAATTAATGAATCAGATACAACTTCATCCAGCTTCAGAACATCATAAGTACTTTCAAATGAAACCTGGTAACGACCAACAGGCTCTCGCACATAAGGCACATAAACTTCTTTAGCATCAGGGAAAATAAATTCCGTCTTTTCCCCAGTTATGAAAATATCTTCATTCATTGAGGTCACAAACCTATATGCCACTCCGTCGTTATAAGCACGAAAAATCATACTGTAACTGCCTCTAAAAATAAGATTCAGTTCATTATAATCATTTTTTATTTTAGACTTCTTATAAAAAGGTGTCTCTATTACTTCACTTCTGGTTTCAGAAAAAGAATTGTTTAAAACCGGTTTTTCTCCCAAAACTCCGTAATTCTCAGTTTCAAGAGCAATGGAAGACGGGCCTGCAACAAGATTGTCGTTAACTTCCAAGCTCCAGTATATCTCATCTGTAACTCCAATAGTTACCTTCAGACTTCCGTCAGGCGATGTAAGTTCTAATACTTCATTCCTTTGACCAAAGGCCGATACAGAAATTACAAACATCAACAGCAAGAGAGTCACTACATTTACTTTCATATCAAAGCAGATTTTTTATTAATGTTTTTCAAAAATAAGGGGATTTTATTAATTATTCTATAAAAGTACAAATACATTCAATGTTTGATTGAATCAGTAAAGGGTATTGAAAGTAGAGCTAAAGACTCTCAAATCATTTCCCCTTCGCAAAAATCTGCAAGCAAGCAGCGGAGCGAGGCAGACCTCCTCTTATTCAGGATCACGAATCTTTACAATTCAGAAAAAAGCATTTTAAAAACCGGAGTTACACTTAAGTGAAGTACTATCTACTTAAAACATAAAAAAGTGGGGAAGAATAAGAACGTTTTCTCATCTGCCCCACTTACCGTCAAAATTTCAATCTACTAAATCAATCATTCATGTAGCCGAAATCGTCAAAAAACGACTACACAATAGCCATTATTCAATGACAAACTGATCTTTCAATTGAATATCAGCCGAAGAATTGCCGGCCAAAATCTTTACCGTTCCGGATTCAATTACAAATTTGTCTTTTTCAATATCCCAGTAAGCCAGATCTTCCAAGTTAACCGGTATTTTCACCTTTCTGGTTTCTCCCGGTTCCAGGGTAACCCGTTTAAATCCTTTCAGAGCTTTTTCAGGACGCCGTGTTTTCGTTTCAGGAAAAGAAGCATAAAGCTGGATTACTTCATCTCCTTTGACCTGTCCGGTATTCTTAAGTTTAACAGACACTACAATATTTTTCTCATCTGAATCTACTGAAGACTTGTTGATTTTAATATCCTGCCATTCGAAAGAGGTGTAACTCAACCCAAAACCGAAGGGATACAAAGGTTCCTCGTTAAAATACATATAAGTATGTCCTTTGCGAATATCATACTCCATGATATCGGGCAACTGCTCTTCTGATTTTGGCCAGGTCTGAGTAAGTTTACCACCAGGATTGTAATTTCCAAAAAGCACGTCGCTCAATGCGGTTCCGGTAGATTGGCCGTTATGGGTAATATGCAGAATAGCGGGCAGATTAGCCTGTGACCAGTTTATGGCATAAGGAAAACTACTTTGTAATACCAAAATAGTGTTGGGATTGGCTTCAAAAACACGTTTCACCAGATGTTCGTTGGTCAGGCGCAATGTTTTACGATCAACAGCTTCGCGTCCCATACCCGGATCGGGACAATAACGCCATTGTTCTTTACCGCAATACGGATGGTTGCCAAGCACCACAATGGCTACATCGGCCTGAGAAGCAGCCTTCACAGCTGCATCATAATCATTATTGGGGGCAAATAAAACTTTTTCAGCTCCCGTTTCCCCTTTAATTCCATCAAGCGGAGTGTCCATAAAAGGAGGCATCCCGCTGTACCAATCAAGCAAAATAGTGTCAGCAAGATAACCAATAACAGCCACTTTGTTGAGTTTTTCGGCTGACAATGGTAAAGTTTGCTCTTCATTTTTCAGCAAAACTATTGATTCCAAGGCCATCTGAAGCGCAATCTCCTTGTGGCCCTCGGTTGTCCATGGGCCTGGTTTTCCATCACGACCGATGGAAGCATACGGAACCATTTCAGGAGGATCGAGTTGTCCCAGTTTAATCATTACCCGGTAAACACCTTTTAGAACTTCGTCCAGGTCTTCTTCAGTGAGATATCCATGTGCCAATGCCCCCCAAACACCTTCGCGATAATCATCAAGAAACTGGTTCAATCCTGCTTTAATAACACCTTCGGCTGCCCGATAAAAATCGTCGTAGGCTTTATGAGCCCTGACCAGCAATGTATAGCCACCCCCATCTGTACAGATAATGCCATCCAAGCCCCAGTTATCCATAACTATTTCTTCGTGCATACTATGGATATGAGCAGGAGTACCATTCACAGCATTATAGGCAGCCATATAGGCATTTGCACCTCCCTCCAGAATGGCTTGACGGAAAGTTGCTCCATAATACTCATGAAACAACTGCATATCAAAATTAGACGACGAACTGTCACGTGTATCTTCATTACTATTCGCCAGAAAATGCTTCAGGAGCGATGCCGTGCGCCAGTATTTTTCATTGTCCCCTTGAAGCCCCTTGGTAAAGGCCGTTGACAGAGTACCAACCAAAAAAGCGTCTTCACCAAAAACTTCTTCAGTTCTTCCCCATCGCGGATCACGTCCCAGGTCGGCATTAGGAGCTCTAACTACCAGTCCCCCCTTATTGATTTCGGGGTTCTGAAATATGTAACGGGCCTCAATACTTTCTATTTCTCCAGCTTTTTTGATAAGTTCAGGATTCCAGGTAGCTCCCATCCCGTATGCCTGTGGAAACTGTGTGGTGGGAACCCGTTCGTCACCTTTGGGAGCCCAGTTGGCGGGTCCACCCATAGCAACACCATGATAACCTTCGATATGCGGCGCTCCTTTGACACCAAGCCTGGGGACAGAAGGATCAGTGCTTAATGCAGAGACCTTTTCTTCCAGCGTCATCCGAGAAAGCAGATCATCGACACGTGTTTCAATGTCAAGATCAGGATTCTGATAAGGTAAGGTTGATTGCGCAGAAATTGGGCTACTGTAAAAAACAAGAATAAAGACAGCGGTCAATAAAATAAACCATTTTTTTCTGCTGCTCAGGCTGATAAGATCAAAAAGTTTTTTACTCATTGTTGTAGAGGCGTTTAGTTGTTGTGATATAAACACTTAAAAAAATATAAATTTAATATTTTTTTACAGAAGTAAACTAAAAAGCGGTATTTTCTGGGGAGACCTCTAAATATTAAGAAAAGATTGTTTCATTCATCAGAATAAAACTCATCTAAGTTATTGGTCTGATGGAACTCACATATAATAACTTATAATAGTTCTTTTGAGGCAAACATTGTCATGCTCGTTTCATCAGTAACAACATAAGCTCGCAACAAGTATAAATAACAATTGAATAATTGAAATCCCATTCCGGAATCCAGTTCATCTGTCCTGACCTTCCCCGAAATTTACAATTCCTCGCTGCGCTGAATTTATTGGAGAGGATTATTGATGGAGAAAATTATCGGTCCTGTGATAACGATTCATGAATAAATCAGTCCTTCTAACAACGAGGTTTTTACCTCTTTAAGAAATACATAAAATCAACTAATTGAATTTAAAGGCATTATTTACTTTTGGTATAAGACAGACTAAAACAACCCGCCAAGAACTTTTTTAACCTCTTCAATATCCGGAGTGATATCAAATACATGGTCAGGCTTCAGATACTCAACATCTTTTTCACGTTTAAACAGGTCTTCGCCACCCCCGGTAATATTAAGCATTACAATGTCATCTTTAGGAACAGTTCCTTTCTCCACTTCATTAATAAGTGAAGCAGTAGCAATGCCGGCGGCAGGATGAATGTCACAACCTTCCAGTTCTTCAAAAAGCGCCGCAGCCTTACGTCCCTGCTCATTAGTTGCCACAAGCACCTCTCCGGAAGAATCTTTCAAAGCATCGTACAATCCACCAAACAAAGGATAAGGAGGCTTACGATTGGAAAGGACTTTGGCATCCATCACCTCTACCTGCTTGCGGGCCTCGTTGTCATCAAATTCAAGCATCTGGCGCGAATCGGCTTTCCAGGCGTCATAGATAGGTGTAAAAGGTGCGTTCTGAGAAACTCTTAATTTCATCACATTAGTTCCAAAACGACCATCCACAATAAAACGCTGATTGGCTTCCCAGGCGGCAATAGCACCTGTTCCGCTTCCCACAGCCTGAAAGTAATGATCAGGTATGCGACCGATAAAAGTTACCGCAGAAAGCACTGTAGTTCCCATCCCATCACGACGAGCTACATTTCTGGCGCCACCTTCAGCAAAAAATCCGGGAAGGTCGCAAATCATATTAGAAAGATGAATGGCATCAAAATAATCACTTCCCGAACGAGTGCAGACCAATTTCACATTATCCTTAATAGGTTGGTCGAACCACATGGCACTCAGGTTGTCTTCGGGCACACACAGCAGAAGTTTAATGTCATTATCAGAGCAAACCCTGGCAAATGCACGGGCTGTATTTCCTGCTGATGCCACTACCAGAACCCCCTTATTATCAGAAGTAAGCCTTCCTCCCACTGAGTAAGCCTCCGTCTCTTTAAATGAGCAGGTAGGCATAAAAGCTCCTTTTTCAGGCCAGTAACCACTGAAAGTAATATAGAGATTATTGAGACCAAGATGTTTAGCCAGTCCTTCACTCTTGTAAGTCACGGGGGCCGCAGACCCCTGGAGAATATGATTTACAGGCAGCCAGTCGGAGAACTTAAACAGCCCCAACGATTCATCCTTCAAATTAAGTTGCACTTCCTCATAGACCGCACGAATCAGAGAAGGTTCGGTTTCTCCCGGGGCATCAAGAGTCCATCCTTTGTCAATAAATTCTTTTCCGGTTTTAACAGATTGCAGCAGGTACTGTGTGGGAACAAATTGTGAAGCCATTCTTTCAAAATTATATTTTTAATGGTGCAAAAATAGAATAATTAGCCTTAAACCAAATAAGAGATACCAGATAAATGGAATTTAGACGATCGAAAGAGTTGTTAGCACTTGGCTCTTCAGTTGTGAAAGAAAAAATCTGGATGTTTAAAAATCTCAACCTGGTAGTTCATTGCGATAACAAAATAAGATTAAATCCGATTTCTTCCGGAATAAGTTTCAGACATACCTGACGACATTTTTGTTCTATTGCTTTATAAAGTGGCTCCCTCCGGGAAAAAGGCAATAATTCCATTATTGAATTGGCCAGGGGCAACTGACGGGTTTTCTCGACAAAATCTGTGTCATAGCCGCACTTTTCAGCAATATCTGCCACAAAATCAGGATCGAAACGGCAATGCTTACTGTGAGTATTTAAATGTCCCGCAGCCAACTTGGTGCTTTTTGCAAACATAAGTGCCAGAGTTATGTGGGTGGCTCCCTGTACTACGGCCAATTCGACGGTTTTACCAATCAAATTACCATAATGAACAAAGGCCGAATCGGGCAGATGTGCAAAATCTTTCCGTATCAGGTTCTCACTACGTCTTCCGGATGTCAGCACTACTTCATGACAACCGGTATTTATAGCCACGGACAACTGATGGCGGATACTTGCAAGAAACGCATGAGCAGAAAAAGGAATTACACGCCCGGATGTGCCTATGATGGAAATTCCGCCTTCCACTCCAACTTTGGGGTTGAAAGTTTTACTGGCCAGCTCTTCTCCTTGTGGCACAAAAGCTTTTACATCAAATGCGGTCTCCATACCATATTTTTCCGCCAGATTTTCCAGCAAATTCTTTATTATTTTTCGTGGAACAGGATTTATCGCCGGTTCGCCAACCGGTACCTGTAGTCCGGGCAAAGTAACCATGCCAACTCCGTGCCCTTCAAGAAACCGAATGCCCGGAGACGATGAAAAAGCCAGCTCACAACCAATTTCATGCCCGTGAATCACGTCGGCATCATCGCCCGCATCTTTTATTACAACGCATGAAGCCTTATTTTTTTCCAGATTTACAGGGAAAACAGGAAATACAGCCTCCCCACCATCGGCCAAAGTAACCGAGACTCTATCGGGAAAATCCCCTTCTGCCAAAGCAAGAAAACAAGCCCTGGTTGCGGCTGCAAAGCAGGTTCCGGTGGTAAATCCGCTACGCAGAGATGCTTTATTGACCATTAATTCTTTCCGCAGCAAATAAAACCTCATAAGAAAATCCTTTCGGGAAAAGACCGTGTACGAAAACCGGGGTAACCGGGGACGCCTAATAACCCAAAGAGGGATATTTAACCGGGTTGCAACCCGCATCTTGCTTTCAAAAAAGCCTGAAGATCCACTATCTTTAGTCAGTAATACCTCAGCCTCTGTCTGCTTGCTCAATTCAAGGATCATATCATCGTCATCATTTGGGCTCATCGGAAAAACTAACCGCTCCGGGATTCCAAAATCCATAGCTTTCCGACGACTTAATGCACTATCCAAAATGCGAAAAAAGCAATTACGCGACTTCCAGATGGGCTTGAAATGGGGAATGGTCTGAACACCGGTAAGCGCCAGGATATTTCTAAAACTACTTCCCTGAAGCGCAGCACACAACGATGAATAATTGTCAAAAAAACGCACAATAACACCTTCTTCCACTTCAACCTCAGGCCGCTCTATACGTATTGTTTTAATACCACAGCTATCGGCAGCTTCATAAATATTTTGATGCAACACAACAGCGAAAGGATGTGCCGCATCCACAATCAAACGAATATCATTTTCATGGCAAAAGACAATAATCCGGCCGGGATCCATATCCCCACTAATTTTTCTGCCCCCTACCGGCTGACCAGACTCTGTCTTAGTGGAATAAAAATAAGGCTGCCCGATAATATCGAACAATTCTGCAGCCTGCCGGCCTTCTGTGGTGCCTCCGAATAGTAGTATCATTGATAGTGGTTTAGAGCATGGAACATGGAGCATGGAGCATAGAAACATGGGCATTTTATTGCCCTATGCATTTCCTTTTCTAAATTCATGTGTAAATTTCTGGTCGTATAATTTCGAGAATCCGGAACGGTTGTCGATAGCCCTGCCCACCACGATCAGGGTGGTCATTTTCAGGTTATTCATTTCCACTATTTGGGCAAGCGTCTCCAGTGTACATCTATAAATCCGTTCGTCTTGCCAGGTAAGTTTATAACACACAGCAACGGGTGTTTCGGGTGGATAATGAACCAGCAATTCCTCCTGAACCTTTTGGGCAATGGCCGCACTCAGGTAAATACACATGGTGCTTTGGGATGCTGCTAGCTTGTGCAGTTGTTCCCGCTCTGGCATGAGAGTTCGACCACCTCCACGTGTAAGAATAATTGACTGCACCTCTTCAGGGATAGTAAACTGAGATTTGAGAGCTGCTGCAGCCGCCTGAAACGAGGAAATCCCCGGTGTAATCTGGTATTTCCATCCCCACTGATCCATAATATTCATCTGTTCCTGAATGGCCCCGTAAATGCAGGGATCTCCTGTATGCAAACGAACGACAAACAAGCCCCGTTCATAAAATTCACGCATACTCTCCATTTGCGTCATCAGGTCCATCCCGGCTGAACTTTCCACCATACATCCCGGTTTGGCATAATGTGTCAACTCACGGGGCACCAGACTTCCGGCATATAAAATGTAGTCAGCCGCCTGAAGCATCCGTTTCCCTTTCACAGAAATCAGTTCAGGATCTCCCGGGCCGGCCCCGACAAATTCCACCAATCCCCTGCGTTCATATCGATGATCAACAGCAATTGCATAGGTGGCAAATCTCCCTCCCACTTTCATTATCGTCTTTTCGATCAATAATTTATTTTGTGAAAGATGCATTGCGGAAGCTTCAGCAACACCAGCACTTCCCGTCATTTCGAGCACTCTGCCTGAGGGATTGGGCACTTCATATTTGCTGAGCTCTTCACCTGAAAAACTGAGCAGGGGGACATCCCACTTTTGACTTAATTTAAGAAAAGCCGTTTCGTCTTTTTTCAACTCAACAGTCCCAACTGAAACCAGAGAAAGCCGGGAAATCCTTTTATGTTCCAAATCCTTTATCAAAAATTGCTCAAACTCCTCAAAAGGGATACCTCTCTGGCATCCAATTCCTGCATGCAGCATACCCGGACGATAAAAAACAGCCTTATCTCCAAAATCATGCAGAAACGGAGTTACGGCAATTACAACCTGATAATCGGACACCTCAAACGCATTCGCATCAAAAAACAAGTCCACATACGCAGGCAACTCCGTTTCCAAAAACAATGTTCCCTTATCTCTCGCCTCCAGCAGCAGGGCTGTTTTTCGACCATTCACAAAATCGGCCGTCAGCCGGTTAAAATTACCGGTGCATTCCATTTTCCATCCAAAACGGGCAGGCAATGTATCCAGAGACCAGAGTCCTGAAGTATCGCTTACGGTAGTAATAACCGGCAGGGCGCCCAGCAATTCGGAAACCCGCTGTGCCAGCTTATTGGCGCCTCCAATATGCCCGGAAACCACAGGTTGCACAAAATGTCCGTTGACATCGATATTCAACACGGCAGGATCAGTTTTCTTGTCCTGCAGAAACGGCGCAATCTCACGCACGCAAATGCCCAAAGCGCCGATAAATATCAGAACTCTGTTTTTGCTCCAGAGATCCTCATAATTCTTTGGAGAACGGACAATTGATGCTTCCAAACCTGCAGAAACAAGCTTTTTTGCCAATAGTTGGCCTTTAACTGAATGGGTAATGATTGTTTGCATGATTTAGTATTTTAAATGTTTTGAGGCATTATTCCCAGGGACTAATGTTTTAAAAAAAGCTGGATAACTTCGATTGACTACCAAACTTACCACAAGTCAATAACCAGGGGTTATTCAAATTTGTCGCCTCCGGGGACGTATCATCCTGTCAAAAACTGAAAGTCCAATACTTTATGCTTGACTCCAAATCAGATTCATCCGTTCGAAATAATTAAAATATCAATCGGATTGTGATCATCCACTTTTAGATTATGCTGAGCAACCAATTGGTATTGATGCTTTGAACTCCAGGCCAGAAACCTCTGCCTGCTTTTGTCACTTACCGAGTTGAAACCAATGACACCACCTGGTTGTAGGCGGGCATGAACATTGTTCAGCACTTCTTCCATTTTTCCTCCATAACCTCCGACAAAGACAGCATCGGG
>CAYOFH010000110.1:0-11170 GCA_964403175.1 uncultured Marinilabiliaceae bacterium | reverse complement strand
TGGCAATAACCATGTCGCTGTTCTTACGGTCGGGCGAACTGTAAAGATAAAAGAAGGGATAAATTTGATGCTGATGAAGAGAGGCAGTGACTTTTATCAGTGATTCAGAATCCTGGATAGTGTTGATAAGAGCAAAGATGTCAGAAAGTGGGGTAAGTCCCGCTTCTTCCACAGCTGTTGTATCCATCCCTGATGCAAAAAAATCTCCGATTTGTTGGGCTACGCTGCCTGGCTCTGCAGTGGTTTCTGCAGCTTCTTCAATAATGTTTCTTACTTTTTCCTTGTTTTCTTCAGCCAGCATATCAAATGTCCCAAAACGACTTTTGTCATCAGGTAGGGGGTTATTTTCCATCCATCCTCCATTAGCATACAGGTAAAAGTTTTCTCCCGGAGCAACGGTTGTGTCCATGTTTTCAGGCGAAAAAACAGACCGCTCATCTTTTGGGGGTTTTTCTCCGGTATTGCAGGCAGGAATTATCATAAATCCTGTTGCTGCTAAAATCAGTGGTTTCAATACGTTCATTCTTTTCAAAATTAATTTATGTGTCTGATATTATTTGGAAAACTCTTTATTATATAAGGTTTGCACTCAAAAAAAACAGAGATTTATATCCGTTCATATCATGTTTTTTAAGAATTGTGGCTGCAAAAATAGGTCAACAATTCTGTTTTACCAATGATAATATGCAATGATATCTTTTGCTGACTAGATGCATTTAAACTTTCTCCTTAATTATGTTTAAGGAGGGAAGAGCATTCACTCTGCGTAAAGAAAAGCATAAGATTTTTTTCATTGATAACTTATATGATTTACTTAGTTTTCAGTAAATATCAATATCTGAACTCAGACAATTTTGTCTTACAATAATTATAATTATCTAAAAATATGTTAGATGTATTTTTTTGTGTGTGGGTTTTAAATACAATACTTCGTTAGACTTTTATAGAAGCTTAAAGTTCAAGCGTTTGTAAGCGAATGAGTTTTTGCCATAAAGTGCAGATTTTCAATGTCATATGATTTAGATTAAATCTTATATCTAAAAGTCTAACTATCTATTGAAATATAAAAGTAATTGAAACCTCCTACTTCTTGGTGATTAATGGTTACATGTTAAATTTCTTTTGTATGAAAATCTGATGATCTTTTGATGAATACAACTGCTTGTATATTATTCTTTGATAAAAATATTCTCTAAATTTGCTTTTGTGACTTTCAGATCCATTTGAACTTGTAAAAATCAAATATCTTGAAGATGAAGTATTGTTACTTATTGATTTCTGTTTTTTTATTGATTGCTTGCACGGACTATAAAGACTACGAAGGGGTGGAATTTGAAGAGAAAAATCCCCGCGATTGGGAAAATCCTCTGGTAAATGAAATTAATAAAGAAGCTCCACGGGCATGGTTTGTTCCTTTTGCAAATTCAAAGGAGTTTAATTCAGACAATATCCTGGCATCATCGCTAATAAGATCATTGAACGGGGAATGGTTGTTTCATCTTTCTCAAAATCCCGGCGAACGTCCATTTTATTTTTTTAAAAAAGACTTTGATACGCAAGACTGGAAAACTATTTCCGTGCCATCTAACTGGGAGTTGGAGGGGTATGATTATCCAATATATACGAATATTCAATATCCTCATGCCAAAACGCCTCCAGAAATACAGGATCATTATAATCCTGTAGGATCTTACAAGCGTAATTTTTCCATCCCTGACGATTGGGAAGGGAAAAAAGTTTTTCTTCATTTTGGAGCTGTGAGTTCGGCCATGTATGTGTGGGTCAATGAAAAAATGGTAGGATATAGTGAGGACAGCAAAACTCCGGCGGAGTTTGATATTACGGAGTATCTGCAATCCGGGCAAAACAGCCTTGCGGTTGAAGTTTACAAATGGTGTGACGGCAGTTATTTGGAGGACCAGGATTTTTGGCGTATGGGAGGAATTACGCGTGATGTTTTTCTGATGGCCCGCCCAACTCAACACGTTCGGGATTTTCGTGTTACCTCGGACCTTTCGGAGAATCTGCAGGATGGTGTTTTTGCTCTTGAGATGGAGATGGAGAATGTATCGATGGATAACCCGGTAATTGTGGAAGCTACATTATATGATGGAAATAAAAAGGTGGATAGTTTTATCGATGCTGTGGTGGATAGTCCAGTAAAATGGACTTCACAAATTGAAAATGTTAAAAAATGGTCTGCTGAGTTTCCTAATTTATACCGTCTGGAAATAGTTTTAAAAGAAAAAACGGAAGGTGTGCTGGAAACTTTTAGTCAGGATGTCGGATTCAGAAAAGTGGAAATAGATGGGAATATCTTATTGATTAATGGTAAGAATGTTAATCTGAAAGGAGTAAATCTTCATGAACATCATCCACAGACAGGTCATGTGGTTGACGAAGCTACCATGATGAAAGATATAGAGTTGATGAAAAGTCATAATATCAATGCTGTTCGCACTTCTCATTATCCACAACCAGAGCGGTTTTATGAGCTTTGCAACAAGTACGGTCTCTATGTAATCGATGAAGCTAATATCGAATCTCATGGAATGGGATACGGCCCTGAATCGCTTGCCAAAGATACATTATGGATGGAATCACACCTTTATCGCACCCGGAATATGTTTGAACGGGATAAGAATCAACCCTCGGTGGTAATCTGGTCTTTGGGAAACGAAGCGGGAGACGGTGTTAATTTTAATAAGACTTATGACTATCTGAAATCTATGGATCCGTCGCGGCCTGTTCAGTACGAACAGGCGCATGGAGGACGAAATACAGATATTTTTGCACCTATGTATGCATCCATTCAGCAAATGGAGCATTATGCACGTGTAGATGGAAGTAAGCCTTTGATTCAGTGTGAATATGCTCATGCTATGGGGAATAGTGTGGGTAACCTTCAGGATTACTGGAATGTGATTGAATCTTACCAACTGATGCAGGGTGGATTTATCTGGGATTGGGTGGATCAGGGATTACTGACCACCAATGAAGATGGAGAACAGTTTTTTGCTTATGGCGGAGATTTTGGCCCAGACACAGTTCCTTCGGATGGAAACTTTTGTCTCAACGGGCTGGTGGATCCTGATAGAACGCCTCAACCGGCTCTGGAAGAGGTAAAAAAGGTTTATCAGTATATTAAATTTTACCCTGAAAATCTTAATGATGGCACTATCAGCATTGAAAACAAATATGATTTCCTGAATACTGATGTTTTTTTGTTTGAGTGGGAAATTAAAGGAGATGGAGAAGTCCTAAGATCAGGAACATTCGAAGAGGTTGATTTGCTTCCCGATCAGAAAAAAACAGTAAAGGCTGATACCGGCTTTGATGTTGTTCCGGGTACGGAATATTTCCTGAATGTTTATGCCAGGTTGAAAAATTCAGACGGACTTCTACCTGCTGGCACATCACTGGCGAAAGAGCAATTTAAATTGCCGGTATATAAGAAAAAGAAAGAATCTGACCGGCATCCGGTTACTCTTAATTCGGTTAAAGAGAATGGCGATACATCTCTGGTCATTTCGTGGGATACTTTTGTGGCGGAATTTAATATGGCTGAGGGAAAAATGGTCAGACTTCAATACAGTGGAAAGGAAATGCTGACCAGCAGTCCGGAGCCATCTCTTTGGCGTGCTCCCACCGACAATGATTTTGGGAATGGTCTGCCCTCAAGAGCACAAATCTGGAGAAATATAAAGGAGAACAGGAAACTTTCATCTTCCGAAACAAAAGACTTAAAGTATGGCAAACATGTCGCGTTCACCTGGCAATACTTTGATATGGATGACCGGTTTATCGGATCTTCTGATATTACTTACCTTATTGATGGAAAAGGTGAAATAGAGGTAACTCATCACTTCAAAATGGCCACTGATGATTTGCCTGAGATTCCCCGCATGGGTATGACTTTGTTAATGCCCCGGGAGTTTGATCAGATGGAGTGGTTGGGCCGGGGCCCTCATGAGTCTTATCAGGACAGAAACACCGCTGCGTTTGTGGATGTTTGGGCTGGTTCGGTAGCTGAGCAGTATCAACCTTATTTAAGGCCACAGGAGAATGGCAATAAAACTGATGTCCGCTGGGTTAGCATAACCAATGATGTGGGAGAGGGGTTGCTGTTCCACGGTAAGCAGTTATTGGAAGTATCTGCCCATCATAATTCGATGGAAGATTTTGAATACCCTGTCAATTCAGACTTTGAAAAGGTTCAACACCCTGATGCACACCGGCACACAAATGATGTTGTTCCGCAGGATTTTACTTCGGTGGATATTGATCTTATGCAGCTCGGAGTTGGTGGAGATAACAGCTGGGGCGCACGGACTCATGAAAAATACCGTCTTACTGAGTCGGAATATTCGTATGGGTTTGTTATAAAACCTGTGATAAAGTAGAAGCTGTGGGATTTTTAGCAGTTCCTGAGTACAATTGGTAATTTAGTTTGCGTGATACAGATCTAAATTTTCAGTTTATTAAAATTTTCTAATGTATTTTGACAATTTCAAACATTTTTCTCTATCTTGCATTGTTTTTCGCCTCAAAAACAGCAGTAAATGATAATTGAATGAGACCTAAATCTATCATTTATGAATCACAAAGAGAGAGTGTTAACGGCTTTAAATCATGAAGAACCCGACCGGGTGCCTGTTTTTTATTGGGCGGTTCCCGAATTCACTCGGAAAATGATGTCAGAATTGGGTTTTTCTGATGTTGATCAGCTTCTCGAACACCTAGACATTGATTTTCGCTGGGTGGAGCCTGTCTATACCGGTCCTGAGCTTGTTAACCGGCAAAGGGGACATAAGAAAGATATTTGGGGAGTTGGGTACGAGCTTGTTGGGCATGGAGATTTGAAGTATTGGGAGGCTACACATTTCCCGCTTCAGGGAATTTCGGATCCCGCTGATCTTGAGACCTACCCATGGCCACATACCGGATTATTTGATTTCAATTCCCTGGCAGGTCAGTGCGAAAAATATAAGGATTTTGCCATAATGACAGCCCCCGGCTATTCTTCCCCCGGATTGTTCAGAATCATCCAGCGTCTGATTGGTCGTGATGCTTTTTTGGATGTTATGATGTATAGTCCTCGTTTTTTTAAGGCTTTAGTTGATAAGGTAACTGAATTTTATGTCGACTTTATTGATAAGTTTTTCTCTGTAACAGGTGATAAGGTGGATTTTATTCGAATTGCCGATGATTTTGGTGCCAGCAGCGGGCTTATGATTAGTAATGAAAACTGGAATAACTATTGCCGACCCGCTATTGAAAGGTTTGTCGAGTTACCCCGCAAGTTGGGCGTTAATTTTTATATGCATAGTTGTGGCGCTGTACGTAAGTTGCTTCCCGAGTTTATCTCTCTGGGGGCTGATGTTCTGGATCCTATTCAGACCAGGGCTCAAGGAATGAGTCCTTGGGGACTTAAGAAAGATTTCGGGCAGATGATAACCTTCTCAGGGGGGCTGGATGAAGAGTTATTGCTTCGTAAATCGACACCTGAGCATGTTAAAGAAGGGGTGTATGAACTTATTGATACAATGGCCCTTGGCGGTGGTTTTATTATTGGTCCCTCGCACAAGCTAAAAGTGGAAACTCCCATAGAAAATGTTTTGGCAATGTATGAGGCAGTTAAAGAGTATTCTGTGTTGCATCCAAGATAGAATTTTAGCCCTTCCCTAAGCTTTGAGAATTTTAGTGGCTTTCAGATTAGGAGGATGCCCCGTTCAGCCCTAATTCGGGAGCCACTTTTTTCATGGCTTCAATAGTTTCTTCAATCAGATCCCGGATATCTGTATCAAGCATTTCCGCACCTTTGAGAATGATGTTCCGATCCACACCAGCTGCAAATTTTCTGTCTTTCCACTTTTTCATTACTGAATTAACTTTTAATTCATGGATGCTTTTGTCCGGACGCACCAAAACAGAAGTTGTAATCAGGCCTGTTAATTCATCCGTAGCAAAAAGGACTTTTTCCATAGTATGTTCAGGCCTGGTGTCGCTGCAAATTCCCCAGCCATGACTAACAATAGCCCTAATGTATTCTTCAGGCCATTCATTTTCTTCAAGAATTCTGCGGGTCATGGAGCAGTGTTGATCCGGATATTTTTCATAATCTAAATCATGAACTAACCCAATGATTGACCATTTTTCCGTATCTTCATTATATTTTTCAGCGAAATATTTCATAACAGCTTCCACCGAGATAGCGTGCTTGTATAGGCTTTCGCTCTGATTGTACTTTTTGAACAACTCTAAGGCATGTTCTCGCGTCGGTTTCATGTTATCTTTTTTTGTTTATTTACAATCTATTTTTTATATAAGACTTAACGAATTCAGAAAATTTATTGGCCAATTGTTGAATTACTGGATGGTCTCCTTTCAGATTAAAACTTTCAATGCTTTTTATTGCTAAAATTCTTGGGGAAGTGCCTGTAATGAAGGCAGCATCTACCTCTTTTAGTTTTTTGTGAGGCAAAGCACTAAATTTCACAGGGATATTTAGAGCTCGGGCTGCTTCAAGTGTTTTTTTTCTTGCTATACCAGGTAAAACCATGTGGCCGGGCGCTGTAACCAATTTCTTATCGAGGATAAAGAATACATTACTGCGGCTGCCTTCCGTAATTTCTCCAGTGTGGTTCACCAAAAGAACTTCAAAGATATTTTTTTCTGATATTAGTTCATTGGCCTGTTTTCTTATCTGGGTATTTGCAATTTTTGTTTCAGGATGTTCTCTTTCATTAAAAAAGAGTCCGCAGGATATTCCATGTTTGTAAAGTTCCTGAGGAGGATATTTGTAGGGAACAATAAATGCTTCAAAAGAGGTCATTTTGCCGGTGGATGATTCAAAAAAAACAGAGAGTCTAACATTTCCCGTTTTTATTTGTTCTCTTTCCAGAAGGTTTTTCAAGTAGTTTTCTATGGTTGAAAAATCGAATGTTAGTTTTATTCCGGCTTTGTATGCACCATTAAACAAACGTTCAATATGGTCTTCCAAAAACAGGGCAATGCCTTGTTCTATGCGAAAAACCTCGTACAATTCCAGGATGTTATCTTGGTTCATTAAGTTTCATTTTTTGTAAAAATAATAAGGGTTTTCATAAACATTGCATTAGAATCAAAAAAATCCTGCTATGGTTTTAATTGACATGCAATTTTCAATAGTTCTTAAATTTTTGTAAATAATTAATTGATAACTACTTAAAGATTATATACTGTCTGCTTCAACAAGCAGATTAATGAGATTATAGGGTCTGTTGTGAGAACAATAAAGAAAAAAAGCCTTAAAGAGTTTGGAAAAACTAATAAAAAGGTATTCTAAAGATAATCAAATTTATATGATAGTTTGATTGGTGTTGAAGTCACATCTGGCGAAAGCGGATTTGTGAAATATGCTTTAAAAAAGGGTATTATTGTATATTCATTGTTGATGAAATTAAGATAATACTTTCAATCTGAAAATGAAATTGTAATATGACCGAAAGTTTTGATCAGGCATGGATGCTTCTGAGCGTTGGAATGGTAACAGTTTTCACTGTATTACTATTGGTAGTATTAATAGGTAATACCCTGATATTCCTGGTCAACCGTTTCATGCCTGATGAAAGTAATCCCCAAACAAAGAGAGAAGACCCAAATAAAGACATTGATTTTTCAAAAATGGCGGCTATTGTAGCTGGAGTAAAAAAAGTAACCGGAGGCCGGGGAAATGTCGAGGAAATTAGAAAAAAATAAAAATACAGATAGGAAGATATGGGGAGAAAAATTAAATTTTCGTTGTTGTATCGCGATATGTGGCAATCATCCGGGAAATATGTGCCACACAAAGAACAACTGGTAAAGGTGGCGCCTGCCATCATTGATATGGGATGTTTCTCCAGGGTGGAAACCAATGGAGGGGGATTTGAACAAATCAACCTCCTTTTGGGAGAAAACCCTAATGAAACTGTTCGTGAATGGACTCAGCCATTTAACGAAGCAGGAATTGAAACGCATATGCTGGAACGTGCGCTCAACGGTATTCGTATGTCGCCTGTTCCTGCCGATGTGCGTAAACTGATGTTTAAAGTAAAAAAACAGCAAGGGACAGATATTGCCCGCTCTTTTGATGGGCTCAATGACCCTAGAAATATTATTGATTCCATTAAATATGCCAAAGAAGGTGGAATGATTTCTCAGGCTGCCATGAGTCTTACTTATTCAAAAGTTCATACGGTCGGTTATTATATTGATTTGGCCAACCAGCTAATAAAAGCCGGTGCCGATGAGATATGTCTTAAAGATATGGCGGGTATTGCCCGTCCTTCATGGTTGGGTAAAATAGTGGAAGGTATTCGCAAACAGCATAAAGAAGTACCGATTACTTATCATGGTCATTCAGGCCCCGGATTTTCAGTTGCTACCATTCTTGAGGTAGCCCGGGCCGGAGTAGATTATGTGGATGTGGCCATGGAGCCGCTTTCCTGGGGAACCGGGCATCCGGACCTGCTTACCATTCAGGCTATGTTGAAAGACGATGGGTTTGAAGTTCCTGATATTGATATGAAAGCTTATATGAAAGTTCGTAAGCTTACACAGGAATTTATTGATAATTTTCTTGGTTATTATATCAATCCAAAAAATCGGCAGATGAATTCTTTGCTTATTGCTCCAGGCCTGCCCGGTGGTATGATGGGCAGCCTGATGAGCGATCTGGAAAACAGTCTGAAGAGCCTGAATAAATGGAAAGCCAAACAAAATAAGCCAAAACTTTCGCAGGATGAATTGCTTGTGAAGCTGTTCGAAGAAGTTGAATATATATGGCCCAAGCTTGGGTATCCGCCATTGGTAACACCTTTTAGTCAATATGTAAAAAATCTGGCTTTGATGAATGTGCTTCAGATGGAAAAAGGACGTGAGCGATGGAGTCTGATTGCGGACAATATTTGGGATATGATTCTGGGTAAAAGTGGTCAGCTTCCAGGAAAACTGGCACCAGAAATAATCGAAATTGCTGAAAAAGAAGGAAGAGAATTTTTTACTGGTCATCCACAGGAACCTTATCCCGATGCACTGGATAGTTTCCAAAAAGAGATGGATGATAATGGCTGGGACTATGGCAAAGATGATGAAGAGCTGATGGAACTGGCTATGCACCCTCAGCAGTATCGGAATTTCAAGTCTGGAAAGGCCAAAGAAGAATTTGAAGCAGACCTGGCCCAACGGAAAGCCGGAGCAGCATCCACTGAAGACGGTTCAGAGAAAGGTACGCCCGAGAGCTGTTCGCCAGCAAAGATGAATATCAATGTGAATGGTGAATTTTTTGAAGTTTTGGTGTCTTACGACGGACAGGAGACTGCTGAAATGAAGAGCTCTTCTTCAAAAGATTCCTCTTCATCCACTGCTGACGTAAAGGGCGAAACAATAGCTTCTCCTCTGGAAGGAAGATTTTATTTTACGAAAGATGCTAGTGAGACACCCGTTAAAGAAGGAGATAAGATGAAAAAAGGAGATGTTATAGGATACATTGAGGCCATGAAGACTTACAATGCAGTTCGGTTGAACCGGGACGGTGTTGTGGCTAAAATACTTAAAGAGAATGGTAGTGAGGTGGAAGAAGATGATGAACTGATTATTCTGAAATAATTTGATCAAAAGAACCTGATTATTAGATGGAAGTACTAAGGCAATTATACGATATGACAGCCCTGGGAGAAATCGCAGCAACTCCCGGGGTTTTATTAATGATTTTAATTGGCGCCATTTTACTCTTTCTTGGTATTGTAAAAAAATATGAGCCTTTACTGTTGGTCCCAATAGGTTTTGGGATTATTCTGGCCAATCTTCCCGGTGGGAATATGGATGTGGTTCCGGCCGAAATGGTGGAACTGCCGGGACACAGATACATGAATTTGTTCGAAATAGCCAATGAATACGGGATAATGAACTTTGTTTATTATTCTTTGATAAAAACAGGTTTCCTGCCACCTGTTATTTTTATGGGAGTAGGGGCATTAACGGATTTTGGCCCCATGTTACGAAATTTGAGACTGGCATTTTTCGGGGCAGCAGCCCAGATAGGTATTTTCGGGATCTTCTTTGGTGCTATTGTTTTAGGGCTTACGGCTAAGGAGGCTGGTTCTCTGGGGATTATTGGTGGAGCCGATGGACCCACCGCCATTTATACCACCATTTTACTGGCACCCCATTTATTGGGTCCCATTGCCATTGCTGCTTATTCCTATATGGCTTTGGTTCCGGTAATTGTACCATTGGTGGCTAACGGTCTTATGACAAAACAAGATTTTCGGATTAATATGAAGGAACAGGATAAATTGTATCCTCCCAAATACCAGATTAAAAATATTAAAACTGTTAAAATTATTTTCCCTGTTGTGCTTGGAATTGTGGTTGCTATTCTTGTGCCTTCCTCATTACCATTGTTGGGGATGTTGCTTTTCGGTAATCTTATCAAAGAGATTGGTTCCGCTACTTCCCGCCTGTCTGATGCTGCTACTGGGCCCATCATGAATACTGCCACAATATTTCTCGGACTTGCTGTTGGAGCCACCATGACTTCTAACGTATTTCTGGATTTTAAAACACTGGGCATTCTAGTAGGTGGATTCCTGGCTTTCACTATTTCCATTGCCGGAGGAATTCTGGTAGTGAAAGGTTACAATCTGTTTTCCAAAAAGAAAATTAATCCGCTGATAGGTGCTACAGGGTTGAGTGCTGTGCCTATGGCCTCCAGAGTTGCCAGCGAACTGGGATTGAAGCATGACAACAGCAATCATTTACTACAATACTGCATGGCCTCCAATATATCCGGTGTTATCGGTTCTGCAGTAGCAGCCGGAGTAATGATTTCCCTACTTGGATAATTTTTTCATACGCGTTTTTATATCAACACTTCGTTAAACTTTTATAAAAGCCTAAAGTTCAAGTATTTGCAAGTGAATAAGTTTTTGTCTTAAAGCACAGGTTATCAATGTTATATGATTTAGCTTAAATCTTATATCTAAAAGTCTAACGATCTATTGAGTATATAATACTCCATTAAACTTTTATAAGAGTCTTTGAATCAATTTTTTATATTTAAAAGGTGTTTTATGTTAAAGTACAGACATTCAATGTCATACGATTCATCTTAATTCTTATATCTAAAAATCTAACGGACTATTGT
>CAYOFH010000109.1:0-11276 GCA_964403175.1 uncultured Marinilabiliaceae bacterium | reverse complement strand
TTATCCGCTATATTAATTTTATTACTAATACTTTAAGTGTTATTCAGCAGCCCCTAATTACTTAACTGTAACAGTAAGGGATTTTAAATCTTGTTCATCGGAACTGTTACCATAATACACAACATATTCGCCGGGTGTTACAGCCATTTCCCGTTTTTCCCAGTCATAAAACTCAAAAGTTGATGAGGGAAGACTGATGTTAGTCTTTTTTGTTTTGCCTGCAGGAATTTCTACACGCTCAAACCCTTTTAATGTTTTGAGAGGCCCGTCGACATCGTTTATTTTGCGGACATAAACCTGCACGATTTCCGTTCCATCGCGTTTGCCGGTATTTTTAACCGGAATTTTTATGCTGATCGTTTCATCCGGATTTATTGTTGATTTGCTCAATTTGGCATCCCCAATCTCGAAATTGGTAAAACTGAGTCCGAAACCAAACGGAAAGAGATGATCGGTAGTGTAACGGTAAGTGCGGCCTTCCAGGGAGTAATCTTCAAAGTCGCCCAGTTTATCAGAGTTCCGGTAGAAAGTAACCGGCAGTTTGCCTGACGGGTTGTAATCGCCAAAAAGCACATCAGCGATTGCCTGTCCTCCTGACTCTCCGCCATACCAGGCCTGAAGAATTGCATCGCACGATTCGGTTTCCGGTTCCAATGCAATAGCTGAACCGGAACAGTTCACAAAAATGACTGTTTTGCCGGCTTCTTTGAGTGCCTTTAGCGCATTTCGTTGCACGGAAGGAAGCTCTATATTGGTGCGGTCGCCACCTTTGAATCCTGGGTAGGAAACAGGCATTTCTTCTCCTTCGAGAGAACCTGAAAGACCACCTGCAAACACTACTGTTTCAATGCCTTCCAGCTTTTCCAGGAGAACCGTGTAGTCCACATCTTCTTCCCTGCCAAAATCTATATCAATATTGGCTTCCCAGTTTTCACGCTGGGCATAGCGGATTTTTATATTATAGGTTTTGCCAGCCTCTACAGAAAAGGGGAATCTTGCCGGAATTGTTCTCCAATTGGTGTAGCTGGCAAGAGTGTCATTGTTCACAATGACTTCAAAAAAGCCGGCAGCGCCTCCTTTAAATACAAGTTCTTCTGATGTGGTAGGAGTGAACTCTGATTCATAAATGGCAGAAAACCCCTCAAGTTTAACCCCGGGGGCAAATTCATGTTGTCCTGCCGCAGTTCGTCGGATAGGGTTTACCAGTTGTTGAGTCACGACGGGCTCCCCTTCAAAATCCGGGTGATTGTAATAGGTGGCTTTGAAGCCTTTTTTGTTATCAAATTTCCCTTCAGAGAAATAACTTACCGTTACTTTATCATCTACCAGATCAACTGCTTTATCGTAAAAAATATGGTCAGAGGCAACCTTGGATTTTATTCCATCCAGGATAGTGATGGTTCGTATGGGGGTTCCGTTATAGTTTCCCCAGAGCATTTCTTCATCATCGGCATTCGGGCCAATAACCGCTATCCTTTTGTTGGATGATTTATCCAAAGGAAGAACATTGTTTTTGTTTTGCAGCAAAGTCATGGACTGTTGTGCCATTTTGTATGCCAATTGCCTGTGTTCTTCATTGTTTAAAACTGAGGCAGGTGTCTGAGCCCAGGGAACAATGGCATCGTCATCCATTTCTCCAAGCTCGAAACGCCCCATTAATACGCGAAACAGGCTTCTGTCAATATCTTCTTCCCGGATTAAATCTTTTTCCAGAGCTTCGGGCAACATTTTGTAGTGATAATTGTCCCAGATGCATTCGAGATCCGTTCCTGCGAGCAAGCCTGTAGCTGCTGCGTGAACAGGAGTGGAAGATATGTCATGGGTGGTATAAAAATCGGTTATGGCGCCACAATCGGCAACCACCAGGTGCTCAAAGCCCCATTCATCGCGAAGAATACGCTGCAGGATCCGGGTGTTGCTGCAGCATGGCTCGTCATCAAGGCGGTGATAGGCGCACATTACCTGTCTAACATCAGCATCCTGAACCAAGGCTTTAAATGCCGGCATGTAAGTTTCGTAAAACTCGCGGGGACTTACATCGTTTACATTCAGTTCGTGGCGGCTCCACTCGGGGCCGGAATGCACTGTGTAGTGTTTGGCACAGGCCAGAAGTTTACGGTATTTGGCATCTTCAGGACCTTGTAATCCTTTAACCACCTGAACCCCCATGCGAGTTGTCAGAAAAGGATCTTCGCCATA
This sequence comes from uncultured Marinilabiliaceae bacterium, assembly GCA_964403175.1. GTDB lineage: Bacteria > Bacteroidota > Bacteroidia > Bacteroidales > Marinilabiliaceae > Marinilabilia. The sequence continues at coordinate 9,077 of CAYOFH010000109.1, read as the reverse complement.
GGTTTCCTGACCCCGTCCCCAACGGGGATCGCGGAAGATATTTACATTGGGTGTCCAGACCGAGAGGCTCAGAAATCTGCGGTTTTCTTCGCCTCTGCTCTTCGCCTGGTGGTATTTTGCCCGTCCTTCGTCGGATGTTGCATTAAAAATATCAAATACCAGCTTATCATTGAATGAAGCGGCCATTCCTACCGGCTGCGGAAAAACCGTTACACTGTCGTTATTGGCATACCCGTGCAGGGCTTCGCTCCACCAGTTAAATTTTTTGATGCCCAGGCGGGGGATGGCTTCAGACTGGTCGCACAATAGTGCTGCTTTTTCTTCAACGGTTAATCTGGAGATTAAATCATTCACGCGTTCTTCAAAACTCAGAGATGGGTTTTGGAATGGGTATTCATACTCCTGTGCAATGGATGATAACGTCAGTAACATTCCTGCAGAAATCAGCATTACTTTTATTAATGCTTTTTTTACAATAATCGATTTCATGTCAAAAGTTTGAATTTGTTATTTAATTGGTTCCAGGTTGGCCGCAAACCCACCCCTGGGGAGTAACCGGACACTAATTTTCGACTCGTTATCCACAACAGAATATTTGGTTGAAAAATCCTTGTCGTGCTCTCCATCTGCGATTAAAGTGAGTTTATATTTTACATCGCTATCCAGGAAATTTAAGTTTACTTCCAGCTTTTTTTCTTTATTCTCAGAATTTAAACCTCCAATATACCACCTTTTTTCTTTTCTTCTGGCAATTACCACATCGTGGCCGGGATAACCATCAAGGAGTTTTGTATCGTCCCAGGCAGCAGGTACATCTTTTAAGAAGGTTCTTGGGCCATCCGGTAAATTATTATACCCGGATGGTCGGTCGGCCATGTGCTGAAGGGCAGATTCAAAAACAACGCTCAGTGCCAGTTCATGACCGTAGGATGTGATGTGCGGATGCTGTGAATTAGTGAAGGTAACCGGAGTATAATCCATTGATCCGACCACATTCCGGGTAAAAGGCATTACTGAATTGTGCTCAGGTGCTGTGGTTGTTAATTCGGGGTTGTTGTTGTACCATTCTGCACCCCGCACTGCCTCCATTGTCATGAGATGAGGGTAGGTACGGGCCCATCCGCGGGGAACCAGACTGCCATGGAAATTGACCATCATTTCAAATTTTGCAGCATCTTCCAGAATATCAAGATAATAATCAATCATGTATTGCTTTTCGCTCAGGAAAAAGTCAACCTTTACACCAACAAATCCCATACTCTTTAACCAGGCAAACTCTTCCATTCGGTTTTCATGTGTTTTCATCCGGTCAACAGGCGTTGCAGTGATCCACTTAAACATGCCTGAGTTGTACCATATCATTGGCTTAACTCCTTTCGAAAGAGCATACTTTGCGGCATCTTCAACATCTCCGCCGTTGCTCATTGCATCCCATTCCCAGTCGAACAGAGTGTAAGGCCAGTCCATCGCAGCAGCTAAATCGGTAAAGCTTTTTACGGTTTGATAATCCCTGGTGCCGTGGTTATCCGACCAATAGTTCCAGGATACCAGGCCGGGCTGTATCCAATCGGTTTCTTTGATGACAGAAGGGGTGGAAACATCTTCAACTAAAGTGGATTCAACAATGTCGGACAACTCTCCCAAAATAATAACCCGCCAGGGAGATTTCCAGGGAAGAGAGATGGTGGGCAAAGCTTCACCTTCTCCTTCATGAGGTTCCGGAAGGGTTACTTTGTACTCCGATTGTTCATTAATATTGCTGAGTTTTGTGGCACAGTAGTTTCTGTTTACATCGGCTTCATGAATCAGATACCAGTACGAACTATCCGGCGACTGGAATAAAGCAGGGTAGCTCCAGTTTTGTTGGACGGTGGTATCGCTCATTTTGTCATAAAGATTCTCATTTGAGAGATCAAACTTTTGCAGCCATCGTACGGTACTGTCAGGAATAACATAAGAAGTGAACTCATCCTTTATGGTGAAAGTTCCTTTTTTTTCCGGGAACTCATACCTGAATGTTACTCCGTCGTTATAAACCCGAATAATGACATTCATTTTTGCCTTGTTGGAATTTTCGAACGATAGTACCCTCTCATTTGCAGAATTGCTGCGTTGCGATCGTTTGCCATGCAGGGAAGTATATTCTTCACTTATTAAATTTGTTTTTCCGGCTTTCAGAAACTTTAGATTTTTTGAAAAATCCTGATCGCTTCTGGAAATCCCAAGTTTAATGAGTGGAGATATTTCTGAAGCGGGGTTGTTTTCACCCGAAATAATTTTTAAGCCCCATTCTCCAGTGTCATTATCATTGGTTTTGAAGAGTTCAACCTTGATTTTTGTATCCGGAGATATTACTTTAGTGTTTTGAGCCAATGATAAGACAGGAATCAGGGAGATGAGAATTATTGACAAAATTTGTTTCATGACTATTAGGAATTATTACCTGTTTTTTTCTGATCAATAAAAATAGGTGGTTTAATATATTTGAAATGTCAATTTGGGATATTTAATTTTTGAATTCAGATAAAATGAAGCGCATTCTACACGCGCATAAGGGTTAAACGTCATATTTAATATATCCCATATCTGAAAATCTAATGTTTATATATCTGGTTATACCGGTGATTTTAGTATCCGGCTACGATATCCATAAATAGCTATAACCACAAAGCATATAAAAGGCAGTATAAAAGATATATTTACAGCAGGATAGCCTCCAATACTCTCCAGATCAACAATGCTTCCCTGTATGGGAGGCATCAGTGCACCTCCTACAATGGCCATTACCAGACCGGCAGAGCCCAAAGTAGCGTCTTTTCCAATACCTTTTAAGGCGATGCCATAAATTGTGGGGAACATAAGTGACATAAACGCAGATGTGGCGACAAGACAATATAGTCCGGGCATGCCCTGTATCAGTATGGTTCCGGCTGTGGTTGCCATTCCTCCAATAGCGAAAATGGTGAGAAGCTTGTTGGGATTGATATACTTCATCAGAAAAGTACTTATGAAACGGCTGGTCAGGAATAATCCCATGGCCACAATGTTATAGTTCTGGGCCGTTGATTTGTCAACACCCAGGTTGTCTGCATATTGAATAATGAATGTCCAGCACATGATCTGAGCTGCCACATAAAAAAGCTGGGCAATGACTCCTTCACGATACACTTTGTTGCTGAGCAAACGCTTCATCGGCTCTTTTACGCTAATTTTGCGCTCTGATCGCTCCCATACGGGCATTTTGTAGAAGTAAATTACGATAAACATGAGGATGACCACCCCGCCTAACATTAAATACGGGTTGCGGATGATTGCCAGATCCTGGGTTCTTATGGCCATTTTTTCGATCTGGGTTAATGTGTAAAAGACTAATTCTCCCGATTCATCGCGAATGTCTGACTTCAGAGATGCCAGAATATAATTGGAAGCAACAAACATTCCCAGGAGCGAGCCAATGGGATTAAAGGCCTGGGCCAGATTTAAACGACGGGTTGCCGTTTCTTCCTTTCCCATGGCCAGGATGTATGGATTGGCTGTTGTTTCGAGAAAAGCAAGACCAAAGGTCAGGATGTACAACGATACCAAAAAGAAGCCGAACATTTCGAACCGGGCTGCAGGATAAAATAACAATGCCCCGGTGGCGTAGAAGGCAAGTCCTAAGAGGATTCCTTTTTTATAACTGTATTTTTTAATAAATAAGGCTGCTGGTATAGCCATTGTTGCATACCCGCCATAAAAGGCAAATTGAATCATCGCTGCTTTGGCATTGGATATTTCCATTAGAGTGGAAAATGCGGCAACCAAAGGATTTGTGATGTCATTGGCAAAGCCCCAAAGGGCAAATAAGCTGGTAACCAAAATGAAAGAGACCAGATATTTTTTTTCAACAACAGGTGATTTCGGTTTCATTCGTTTGATATTTGATTTTAGGATCTTTGTTAGTCACAATAGTCCGTCAGGTGTATTTGTAAAAAGTTAACTTCCAGTCATTTAGATTCAATAGAGAAATTTTGCTAAGAGGTTGTTCATCAATATAATCCAATCCATCTAACATCTAAAAATCTAAAAATCTAATAATCTATTGAAGTCAGTTAAATTGAACTAATATTTTCAAAATTTTACCCGGATCCACAGCCCATTCTTTCATTGCTTCAGGAGCATCGTGTGCCTTGACAATTTTGGTAACAAGATGTTCTTCAAATGAATTGCCGCCTTTCAGAAATTTGATTACTGCTTCAAAATCTGCAGGGTTGGCATTTCGGGAACCTCTGATTTCTAGCTCTTTCTGAACCCATAGTTTACTTGGTGAAACAATGTCCTCTTTGGAATATCCAATACATACCACTCGTCCTGCAAAACCAACTTCTTCAATTGCTGCTCTATAAGTAGAGTTACTTCCTGCAGCTTCTACCGTCACCGATGGTCCGTTTCCGTCAGTAATTTTCATTAGTTCTTCATGAAGATTCTGTGTTTTTACATTAATCGGGAAATCAGCACCCAGTATTTTGGCAACCCGTAATTTTGAATCATCAATATCGACCGCAATAACTGTTGCCCCCCGTAATTTTGCGCGTAAAATAGCTCCGGTGCCAATCATTCCACACCCAAATATGGCCACAGTATCGATATCGGAAACACTGATGTTGTCAATTGCATGAAATCCAACAGTAAGTGGCTCTACCATTGCCAGCTGTATATCTGATAAGTCTGAATCAACAATTACCTTTTGCCAGGGAACCGATATGTATTCCGCCATAGCCCCCTCTCTTTGCACCCCAAGGGTTTCATTGTATTGACAGGCATTGTATTTCTTTTGCCTGCAGGCAGAACAATGACCACAATTTGTATATGGAATGACAGTTGCAGATAAGCCTGGTTTAAATTTATCAGGAACATTATTGCCGGTTTCTTCAATTACGGCAGAAATTTCGTGCCCCGGTATTCTTGGATAATTTACCAATGGATTTTTTCCCATGTAAGTGCTTAAATCGGAACCGCAAAAACCCACATACTTGGTTTTCAGCAAAATTTCTCCTTCTTCCGGTTGAGGTATTTCCCTCTCTGTCATTTGTATAACTCCGGGTTTCAGTATTTCTATCGCTTGCATTTTGTTGTTTTAAAGATTGTATACCGACTGGGCATTTTTGTTTAATATAAGTTCTTGTTCGATGTTGCTTAAACCGGAAATCCATTTTTTTACCAGTGTCACCCACGATTTGTACCTGGTGGCAACCAGACAGACAGGCCAATCAGAACCAAAAAGCAGTCTTTCCGGTCCAAAAGCTTGCAGGACCACCTCGAAGTAGGGCTTTAACTGATCTTCAGTCCAGGTTTTTAAGTCAGCTTCGGTTACCATTCCGCTTAACTTACAGCTTACATTCCCGCGACGGGCCAGTTCTCTGATATTCTTTTCCCAAGTAATTATTTCATTGTTTTTGATATCAGGTTTAGCAATATGATCAAGGACAAATGGCTGGTCGGGATGTAAATCCACGAATCGGATAGTGTTTGGCAGTTGATGCTGCAAAATGAGGATGTCATAAGTGAGCCCGTATTTCTTTAATTGAGAAATCCCGATATTAAATTCCGTGTTCAAGATAAACTCAGGATCCGGTTCTCCCTGAATAACATGACGAACACCTTTCATTAAATCGTTGTTTTTTAAGCTATTTAGAATTTCAGGCAGGTTTTGGTCACGAAGGGGAACCCAGCCAACCACACCTTTGATGAAATCATTGTCTGATGCCAATTGCAAAAGCCATTTGGTCTCTTCCACTGACTGTCTTGCCTGCACTGATACGACCCCTTCAACCTCTGTCCCGGTAAGAGTTTCTTTTAAATCTGTGGGAAGAAAGGATCTTCTGATGGATTTCATATCATCATTTATCCAGTCGAACTCCTCCCGGTTATAGTTCCAGAAATGTTGGTGTGAATCAATAATCATAATTTGATATTTTTTCTTTTTTCACTTGAAAATCATGGCAGTGGAATGTAATTTTTTATCACTCCTTCTTTTTTTAGTGTTTCCCAAAAGGCTTTAGGAAAAACTTTCTCCAGAATTTTCTTATTGCGTGATATCCTTTCGGGTTTACTTGGATTCAGTGCTACGGCCGTTATTTCAGGCGCCGAAATGGCAAATTTCAGACAAGCATCACCCGGGGTGATATTAAAATGGTTGCAGATATCAAAAAATTTCTCCCGCCATTTGAATAGAGGCTGATCCGCAGGGTTTGTTCTGTCAGGAATTCTGTAGTCGAAATAGTCTCCTCCCGTTAAAAAGCCGGCATTGAAGATCGCTGAATTAATGATTTGTACCCCGTCATGGTTGAGTTTTTTCATAAACTTTAAAACCTCCTCTGAATGACTATAAATGGTAAATTTATTGGCTAACATGACCCAGTCGAACGGAACCTGATCATATAGTTCTTTTATTACCAGCCAATCCTTTGCCCCAATACCAACCGCTTTTACTTCTCCTTTTGATTTTAATTCAAACAGGGCCCGATAGGCTTCGAGAATATCATTTTTGCGTTTTTCCCTGTCATTGGTGTCAGATGCTGCCATTAGATATTCGTCAGGGTCATGTACTGATACCAATTCAGGTTTATATTTTTCACCTAATAGTTCGCAACCTTGTTGCCAGCATTTCAATATTCCGTCATAACTTATCATTTGAACAGCATCATGTTCCAGATTTGCCCACACCCCCGGTTCAAAAGTTGGTTCCGGTGTTTTTAACGGAGTCCTGTACCATCCCAGTTTATTGCTAATGGTAACCTGCCCGGGTTCGATGCCTAAGCTGGCCAATCCTTCTCCAATTACTTCCAAAGCAAGACCTGCTCCATATTTCCCGGCAGTATCAATCATAACAGGAGCATCCGATACATTGAACCATTCTTTCATGATCATTGTTTTTTCCGGGCTTGTCAGTTCACGATAAAGATTTCCCAGAAAGCTTGTTCCGTAAACTATTTTTGGGATATTGAATGTTGCTTTTTTTAATTGAGTTGTTCTGTTCATTTTTTTGTGTCTTGATTTTTCACAATTACGGGCAGTGTAATGGAGTTTAAACTTAATTTGATGTTGATTACAATGTTATTGTATTTTCATTTTTGTTACAAATAGAAATATACAGATAATTCTATGCAAAACTTTGCGCAAAGCATTGCGGATAAAAAAGTATGTTGTACAACATAAAAAGCTTAAGTGTTTTTATTTTCGGTTTATCACAAACAATAGATCGTTAGATTTTTGATTATGAGATTTAAGATAAATGATATAATGCTGATAATCTGCCTGTTGGCACAAATATAATTGTCTGTAAGTAATTGATGATTATACGCTTACCAGAGATTAGCGGAAGTCTTTGAATTTGTTATATTTGTCAAGGTCTGTACTTTCTCACGATGAAGGGTGTTTTTTCTGTAGTTACGAGCAAAGCAAGAGGTTTTTAGTTCTGGTAACAGTCATGAACGAAAATTCTTCTTTAGAGCTTATGAAGCAGGAATGATAATGTTTGTCCTCATAATAGATCGTTAGATTTTTAGATATAAGATTCCGGATAAATCTTATGACTATGATAATCTTACTGTTAATCCATTCATTTTGCAGCATTTAAGTCTTAGGTAATTACAAAAGATAACAACCTATTATAAAGAAGGATTTATGGGAAAAAAATACGTTTCTTTAAAGGATTTGGCGGATGAGTTAAAAGTTTCAGTTTCAACAGTTTCCCGTGCTTTGAAGGATCATCCGGATATAAGCTTTGAAATGCGCCAAAAGGTTAAACGGTTGGCCGAAATAAAGCAATATTCTCCTAATCCCCTTGCAATGGGTCTTTTAAAGCAGCATACCCGTATCATTGGCGTTGTTATTCCTGATATCGTTACTCACTTTTATTCTTCCATTATTGCCGGTATTGAAAGTGTGGCCAGGAAAAACGGATATTTTGTTTTGATTTCCAGTTCCAATGAATCTTTTCAAAAGGAAGTGGAGTCGATTGATAATTTGCTGAAGGCACGGGTTGAAGGTTTCATTGTATGCTTGAGCAAACAAACGAAGAGTTATGAACATTTCGAAAGACTTCTGAAAAGGAACATCCCGTTGGTATTTTTTGACCGTACATGTATGGAGAATGAAGTTTCATGCGTAACTGTAGATAACAGGGATGCATCAAGAAAAGTCGTTCATCATTTTTATGAGCAAGGCTACCGGCGAATAGCCTTTATCTCCGGACCGGAGTATTTAAATATTTCAAAAGAACGAATTGCAGGTTATTATGAGGGACTAAATGACTGTAATTTGCCATTTGATCCGGATTTGGTTGTAGCCTGCAATTTAAGTGATGCTTCTGCGAGAAAAGGGATGAAGAGTTTGCTTAATTTACCCAAGAGGCCTGATGCTGTTTTCGGGGTAAATGATTTTGTGGTTTTTTCTGCAATGAAGGAATTAAGAAGTTTAGATCTGAAGGTTCCTGATGATATAGGTTTAGTGGGATTTACAGATGATTTCCATGCAACAGTGGTTACTCCTGAACTTACTTCTGTAATCCATCCCACATTTAAAATTGGGGAAAATGCTGCACGTCTTTTTATTGATCAAACAAAAAACAGCAAGAATCATCAGATGATAGTTCTGAAAACTGAACTTAAATTAAGAGAATCTTCTGTTAGGAAAGACCAATATTTAACCTGATTTATGACTTCGTTTTATAAATAATCTATTGTAATGCTCAATTTTGGTCGAAATACAGGCCGCCCTCGCTAAATTAGAAGAGACTGTTCAAAAAGACATAAGTTTAGAGTTCTTTTTGTCATTGTGAACATTGTGAAGAATCTCACAATTAATATTCTTCCAAGATGTGAAAACAATGACTTTATTGACTTTATGGACAGATCCTTTCAAATTTGCCTGCGGTGAAGTCATATTCTGAATAAAATCTTCAAAGAATAATACAAACTTGTCCAAATTGCAATCTTGAGTTTTATTCGAATCTGCTTCCTGACTCCTTTTTAATTGATCCGTAAAAAATTCATAGCAAAGAGTATATTAAGACGTATTAAACTCATATTAAATTC
>CAYOFH010000108.1:0-11276 GCA_964403175.1 uncultured Marinilabiliaceae bacterium | reverse complement strand
TAATGGTGGCTATGCCTGTTTCGGTATTCGGGGCATTTAACTTTTTTTATGCCGCAGATATTACCATAAATATGCTTACTCTTATTGGTCTTGCCCTTGCCATGGGGATGCTGATAGACAACGGTGTGGTGGTGATGGAAAATATTTACCGTATGACTTCCCGGGAAGGAAAGACAGAGGATATGGTGGTGAAAGGAACCTCTCAGATATGGCGCTCAGTAACAGCTGCTACATTCACTACCATTGTGGTTTTTGTGCCCTTTGTGTTTGCGACCAATCAGGTATTGAGTGAAGTGGCCCGTCATGTGAGTGTGTCAATTGTTTCTACCTTGCTGGTTTCTTTGATAGTAGCTTTGGTGCTGATTCCAACTATTGTGAATACTATCCTTAAACGTCAGCATGGTAAGTCGTGGCGGCTTTCCAGACTTCCTTTGCACAATCACTTTGTTCAGATATATATTCAATTACTAAAAGATGGATTGCGTCATCCTGTCCGTTTGATAATGGGGGGGCTGGGGCTGTTTTTTCTGGTTGCTATAATAAGTTTTGCACTCAGCATTGCAGGCAACAAGACTGTGGAAAAAACAAGTATTGACGTTAATGTAGACATGTCTGAGGGTTCTACATTGGAAAAGTCCAATGAGCTTGTTCGCACCATGGAGGAACGTCTTGCTGCACTGGATCTTCCGGTTGATGTGATAAGTAAAATATATACCGACAGGGCTGTTCTTACGTTGGAATTGAACAAAGATTCCATGGAATATCAGAACAATTCTTTTCAGGATATTTTTTCGAAAGTGGAGAATGAGCTTTGGGTTGAATGGCCCGGAGCTTCTGTAAGTTTGGAAACAGGAGGAGAGAATGGTGGTAATCCAGGAATGTCGGGGGGTGCATTTTCCATGCTTGGCCTGGCCGATGAACCGAAGCAGTTGATTGTCAAAGGGGAGGATTTTAATGCTATGTTGCTTACAGCCGGTAATTTGGTTGAGTTGTTGGATGAAAATCTGACCAGTCTGGATTATGTCTGGGTGGAAGGTAATTGGGAGCGTCCGGAAGTTATGCTTGATCTGGATCCCTACTGGATGGGTCTTAACGAAGTTTTACCGGCTCAGGTAGTGTCTCAGTTGACGACTCTTTCTCCTCAAACAGAATCAGGAGGCACTTTTAAGGCAGATAATCAGGAGTATGATATTATGCTTTCTTTTGAGCAGGAGGAAGATGATTTTCCTGAAAAGACAAAAGCTGCTGATATGGAAGCATTATCGGGTACCAGAATTATGACTGCGGGTGGTGAGCGTTTCAAACTTGAATCTTTTGCTGATATTGCCTTGCAGAATAGTGAAGCTCAATATCATCGGGTAAATCAGGAAAAGCAACTCGTGGTGGGTTTTGAACTGAAAGAGGAAGTGAAAAGTTCGCGCGATCTGGAAGAAACTGCACTTAAAGAGATAGAGGAGTTATTGCTGGCAGCCGGGGTTCCTGAAGGTGTAACAGTGACTTTGCAGAGGGATGAAAAGACCAAAGAGTATTATTTTCTGGCCGGTATGGCTATTTTGTTGATATTTATGATTTTGGCATCTGTTTTTGAGTCATTTACCGCTCCTGTGGTTATGTTGTTTACCATTCCGCTTGCCGCAGTAGGTTCCATGCTTGCTCTCTTGTTTACAGGAAATTCATTGCTAAACTTCAATACTTTCATTGGATTTCTGATTTTACTGGGTGTGGTGGTAAACAATGGCATCATTCTCATTGATTATGCTATGCAAATGCGCCGTTCGGGAGTGTCGGTGGTTCGTTCTTACATGGAGGCCGGCTTGGCTCGTTTGCGCCCTATATTAATTACCGCTATTACCACGATTGTAGCTATGCTTCCGCTAAGTCTTGGAGAAGGTGAATATGTGGGAGCTTTGGGTGCTCCGTTTGCTATTACGGTTATTGGAGGTCTGATATTCAGTACAGTACTGACATTGGTTTTTATCCCTGCTTTTGGGCTGGGACTTGAACGTGCACTCACATGGGTTCGTTCTTTAAGCCGGACACTTAGAGCATCAATGATTGCGGTATGGGTGTTTTTGTTTATATGGATATGGGGGATAAGTGATTTATCGGTGATGTGGCAAATGATTACCACCGTGTTAACGGTAGCAGGGGTTCCCTGGGTTCTTTGGTTTGCATTGAACAGTCTTAAACGTGCTAAAAGTAATCTGATTGGAGCTGAAGAACCCATTAGGATAAAAATCAGGAATATAGTAAAAGTTTATGGCCGTCCCAACCGGTTTAAAAGGGAATGGAGACAGCGAAACCGGCTTAGGAAGAAGCTTATACTAACGCCACTGACACCGGCAGAATTGAGAACCGGACTCATCTGGCAGGTTCCGTTACTTCTATTTCTCAACTGGTTTGCTATGGTTTATCTCGATAGTAGCTTCTGGCAGCTGGTATTTTGGATTATCAACTATTTTATGGTTGCGGCGTACTTTGAGGTGTTACATCTACGATGGTTCAAATTCCGGTATTCTGAGAAGAATATTCTTAACCGCCGAAAGTTTCTGAAGTTTGTTCGGTGGGCCTGGCGCATTGGTTATCCGCTGGCTTTGTTAATGCTGATGTTACAAAACTGGAAGAACAATGGTGGGGTCATAACAATAATTATTTTATGGATAATTGTTGGTTCTGTGATGATGGTAAGTAAAAAAACACGAACTGGACAATTGAAGCCTGAAGCGATTCATGGCTGGTTTAAGGGGATTCGACGTCGGTATGTGAATCTGGTAATGCTGTTTCCTTTTGCCAAAGAAGTAAAAGAACCCTTTAAGGCAGTTAAAGGGGTTTCACTGGAATTGTCAAGCGGTATGATTGGACTCTTAGGCCCTAACGGTGCCGGAAAAACAACTATTATGAGAATGCTTTGCGGTATTCTTGATCAAAGTTATGGAAAGATTTTTATTAATGATTTTGATACTGCCAAATACCGGGAAGAGTTACAGGGATTAATAGGTTATTTACCTCAGGAGTTCGGAACATATGAGAATATGACTGCCTTGGAATTTTTGAATTATCAGGGTATATTAAAAAATATTGTGGATAAGAATATTCGGGAGGAGCGTGTTCGTTATGTTTTGGAATCGGTACACATGTGGGAGAGAAGGCATCACAAAATCGGAGCTTATTCAGGGGGAATGAAACAGCGAATCGGAATTGCTATGATATTATTGCATCTGCCAAAAATACTGGTGGTTGATGAGCCTACTGCGGGTCTTGATCCACGCGAACGAATCCGTTTCCGTAATTTGCTTGTTGAGTTGAGTCGTGAGCGGGTAGTTGTGTTTTCCACACATATTATTGAAGATATTTCCAGCTCGTGTAACCAGGTGGCTGTAATGTCGAAAGGAGCTTTACGTTATTGGGGAGAGCCTGGAGATATGGTGAATATTGCCGGCGGAAAAGTCTGGCAGGTGGAAGTAGCTACACATGAAGTGGAAGAAATGACCCGGCGCTTTACCGTCACCCATCACATGAACCAGGGAGAGAAAGTGAGGCTGAGGTGTCTTTCTTCCGAAAAACCTGATGAGCGTGCAGTTGAGGTTAATGCTGTTCTTGAAGATTCTTACTTGTGGCTGTTGAAAGAAACATATGACTAAAGATGGAGGGTGTGTTGTTTTTCGGCACAGCCAAATGTCAGGACATCTTTCATCAATTATTATTTAAAACTCGTAATTGATAATGAAGTAAAGGAATCTTTTTTTCAGCAAGTTAAGTATCCAAAAATTAAAAAAATGGAAAAACAAATTTCAGCATTAATATCAATCATTCCGGAACTTATCCGTTACAACATAAAAGTAATTTTCGGAAATAAGTTTGTTTATTTTCTTGGCGGAAGTTTTATTTTCTTTCTTCTGATCACGGGTATCAGTTTGTTTTCTTCTACCTTGCCCGATGCAGGAGTCCTTTATTACCAATTATTGTTTCCTGCTTTGTTGCTCATATTTTTTCCAACTGTTTACGGAATTCAGAATGATGAAGATGTAAGGATTCTGGAGATTTTGTTTAGCATTCCCAACTACCGTTTTAAAATATGGATGGTGAGGATGCTTATTATTTTGTTGATGGTATGGGCAGTTATTTTGTTTCTTTCGTTTCTTGATAATTTTATCCTGTTGCGACATAATATTCTGGCTTTGTCGCTTCAGCTTATGGTGCCTGTTACCTTTTTCGGAACTATTGGTTTTTTCTTTTCCACCATTATTCGCAACGGTCATGGAGCAGCGGTAGTGGTAATTATTCTGGCCATTATTGCCTGGTTTATGGAAATACTCTCCAATGAATTGTCCATTATGACCTGGAGTGTATTTTTCAATCCGTTTGATATGCCATCTGATACCAGTACGGTGGTTTGGGATTTGGCCGTAGTGCGAAACCGTACTTTTCTACTGGTGGTTTCCATCGTTGCGGTTCTCTGGGGTTTACTGAATCTTCAACAACGGCAGAAATTTATGCGTTAGAGGGGTGTTTCTTGCTTTTTGAATGTTTAAACTCATTCAAAAAGCAAAAAACACAAGTGACTAGCTTTTTTCTTGTAGTGTCCCCTAATTAGTCAGAGAAGATGTATTACTACTTATTATCTCCTCTGATTTCGACTCTTCGGATTTTTCCGCTGATGGTCTTGGGCAGTTCTTTTACAAATTCAATGATGCGCGGATATTTATATGGAGCGGTTGTTTGCTTTACATGTTCCTGGATTTCTTTGATTAGAGAATCAGAGCCAGAAAAACCGGGTGCCAATACAATTGTGGCTTTAACTACCTGTCCGCGAATTTCATCAGGAGCACCGGTGACAGCACATTCCACTACTGCCGGATGTGTCATCAGTACGCTTTCCACTTCAAAGGGTCCTATTCGGTATCCCGAGCTTTTAATAACGTCGTCGGCTCTTCCTACAAACCAAAAAAAGCCGTCTTCATCGCGCCAGGCAATGTCTCCGGTATAGTAAATACCATCTTTCAAGACTTCCCCGGTGCGCTGTTCATCACGATAGTACCCTTTAAAAAGACCGATGGGATAGTCTTCTCCTATACGAATTACAATCTGGCCTTCTTCCCCGTCTTCACAGGAGGTGCCATCAGGTTTCAGCAGGTCGATGTTGTATTGAGGGGTAGTAATTCCCATGGAGCCCGGTTTGGGTTCCAACCACGGGAAAGTAGCCAGCTGAACGGCGGTTTCAGTTTGTCCGAATGCTTCCATCAGTTTGATGCCGGTAAGATCTCTGAAAGTTTCAAATACTTTGGGGTTAAGCGCTTCGCCTGCAGTGGTGCAATATTCAAGGGAGGACAGGTCATACTTTGAAAAGTCTTCCCGTATCAGGAAACGGAAGATTGTAGGAGGAGCGCAAAAAGAAGTGACTTTGTATTTTGAAATCACCTCCAGCATATCGGCAGGAGTAAATTTTTGATGATCATAAACAAAAACGCTGCATCCCGCCATCATCTGACCGTAGAGTTTTCCCCAAACGGCCTTGGCCCATCCGGTGTCGGCCACGGTGAGATGACGTCCGTCCTCTTTTACATTGTGCCAGAAGGAGGCGGTTATGATGTGGGAGAGAGGGTAGGTAAAATCGTGAGCCACCATTTTAGGGTTTCCTGTAGTTCCTGAAGTGAAATATAGAAACAACAAGTCATCATTTTCAGATGCGGTTGCCGGTTTTACAAAAGGGGCTGCTGTGGCAACTTCTTTCTGAAAGTTTTCCCAGTTTTCAGGGTACTCGGGGCCAACAGATATCAGCTTCTCAACCGTGGGGCATTCGGGTAAAGCTTTCTCTACATGATTTATTACGTTTTCCTCACCAACGCACACCAGTGCTTTAATGTCTGCTGCGTTACATCGGTAAATTATATCTTTTTCGGTAAGCAGGTGAGTGGCTGGAATAGCGGTGGCTCCAATTTTGTGCAGAGCCAGGGTGGCAAACCAAAATTCATACCGTCTTTTCAGAATGAGCATTACTTTATCGCCACGTCCAATTCCTGAAGCCTGAAACCAAGAGGCTGTTTCATCCGATTTTTCTTTTAATTCAAGGTAGGTGAAGTTGCGGTGATTCCCTTCATCGTTTACCCATACCAGGGCCATTTTTTCGGGCTCCAGGCGGGCATATTCGTCCACTATATCGTATGCGAAGTTGAAATTGTCAGGGACTTTTATTTTAAAGTTGTTCTGGAAATCGGTTAATGATTTAAATTCCGGCTGGACTAAATACTTTTTATAAAACTGCATGATTGATTTTTAAAAAGATGAGGGTGATAAAAAAAATAGCCACAACTCATAAGATGACTGCCAGAAATTCGCATGGCTCATTATTGGCAGCTTTCATCCCATGAGGAAGGCTTGCATCGAAATAAATGCTGTCTCCTTCGTTGAGGAGTAATTCTTTTTTATTGAGGTTTAACTTCAGACTGCCTTTAAGGATAAAATTAAATTCCTGTCCGGGATGACTGTTGAATTCCATCTGGGAACCGTCGGGTTTAGGATTTGCGGTTACGATAAATGGTTCGGCCTTACGATTGATGAAGTTGGTCGCAAGAGCTTCATAACTGTATGCCAGACTGCGTTCTACGGCTACCCCTTTCCCTTTTCGTGTAAGGGTGTAATAATGCATCCTGGGTTCGGAACCACTTATAAACGAGGTGACATCAACCTTGAATTTTTTGGCTATCAAATGCATTATTCCAACCGGAATATCTACTTTTCCGGATTCAATTTTGGAATAATCGGCTACCGTTAATCCGCAATAATCTGCTGTTTCTTTCTGCGAAATGTTCAGTATTTCGCGCAAATCTTTTATGCGGGTTGCGACCTGCTTTATTTGTTCTTCCATTTTAAGAGGTTTTTATATTTTTTCGTTTACTAACCAGGGTAAAACAGAGATTGCTTCGTTGTGTTCGCGATGGCAGGTTTTGCCTTCTCATGGAAAACCCAAAAAAAACAGCGTTATTGCAAATGAAACGAGCATGGCAATGTTTGAATGTGTTCTTTAAAGAATTATGTTTGAATATTAATTCATGTTAGTATCAAAAATAAACATTCCATGGGAGGAATAATAGAAATTTTTTAAAATTTTGCTTCATTCTGGGATAGGTAGTAAATTCAGTACGCTATTCATGCTCGTTTCATAAGTTTTACTATTTGTCACTACTTTTCTTTCAGCCTTCTGCACCAAGCCCTTCGCCCCTAACTTTGTGCCCCATGCGCTATGCTTTCTGAACTTATTGTGCCCGCTATGTTTTTCTGAGTCCCCGTGTGGCGATTTAGGATACTACCCTTAGCTTTTTAATTTAGTATTTCGCAATGTTCTCTGAAAACTACTACCTTTGTGGCTTCAACAATCAAAACCAAAAGAACCATGACAGATCTTCACCTGTTGACAGCTATTTCTCCCATTGACGGACGGTACCGTTCAAAAGTTGACGGACTTGCCCTTTATTTTTCAGAGTATGCCCTTATTCGTTACCGGGTGATGGTTGAAATTGAATATTTCATTGCCCTTTGCGAAGAGCCACTTGAGCAACTGAAAGATATTGACCATAAAAAATTTGCTGCCTTACGCGATATTTACCGAAGTTTTCAGTTGGAAGATGCTGAACGCATCAAGGATATTGAATCGGTTACCAATCATGATGTCAAGGCCGTTGAGTATTATCTTAAAGAGCAGTTTGATGGTCTTGGACTTCAGAAATTTAAAGAATTTATTCATTTTGGTCTGACCTCCCAGGATATTAATAATACTGCCGTGCCTGCCTCATTGCGTGATGCAGTAAATGAAGTGTACTACCCGTTTTTGGAAGAATTAATTGGTCAGTTGGAGAAAATGGCTGACCAATGGAAAGAAGTTGCTTTGCTTGCGAGGACGCATGGACAGCCTGCTTCTCCCACACGCCTGGGTAAAGAGGTCCAGGTTTTTGTTGAACGTCTGAAGATTCAGCTCAGGCTATTGAAAAATATTCCATGCCCAGCTAAGTTTGGCGGAGCAACCGGGAACTTTAATGCCCACAAAGCAGCCTATCCTGAAATTGACTGGGTGGATTTTGGCAACCGGTTTGTTGGCGATAAGCTGAAACTCGAAAGGGAACAGCTGACCACACAGATTTCGAATTACGACAACCTGGCTGCTATTTTCGATAATCTGAAACGTATCAATACCATCCTGATTGATTTATCCCGGGATTTCTGGACTTACATCATGATGGAATATTTTAAGCAAAAAATTAAAAAAGGAGAAGTGGGCTCCAGCGCTATGCCCCATAAAGTCAATCCCATTGATTTCGAAAATGCTGAAGGCAATCTGGGTATCGCCAATTCACTGTTTGAGCATTTGTCAGCCAAATTGCCTATATCCCGTTTGCAGCGTGACCTTACGGACAGCACAGTGCTGCGGAATATTGGGGTTCCATTGGCACATTCAGTTTTATCCATTCAGTCGTTGCAGAAAGGACTTGATAAACTGATAATTAATCAGAGTGCAATAGATAAAGACCTTGAAAACAACTGGGTTGTCGTAGCTGAAGCGATGCAAACAATTCTGCGTAGAGAGGGTTTTTCTAATCCCTATGAGACCTTGAAAGATCTTACACGAACCAACGATGTGATCAATGGCGGATCGATAGCAAGTTTTATTGATACCCTTGATGTACGCGAGGAAGTAAAGCAAGAATTAAAACGCTTTACCCCGAAAAATTATACAGGAGTAGATTTATTTTAAGAAACCACAGCCGAAATTCCCTGATGCTCTGGCATTAGGAGGTATATTTTTTTAAGAAACAACCAAAAACACAGGAATGAGAGATTTCATTATTGTAATGAAGAAGTACCTGCCGCCGTATAAGCGTCTGCTGGTATTAAATGTTTTGTTTAATGTTTTATCTGCTTTGTTTGCTGTGTTTTCAGTTGTTTTAATGGTTCCCATGCTTGAGATTATTCTCTCCCAGGATAATGAAGTATATGAACTTGCCGAGTGGAATCTTAATTTCGATAATCTGAAGCAAAATCTTTATTATTATGTTACAGATTTGAAATCAGCTTATGGACCGGGATGGTCACTGCTCTTTGTAGGAGTATTTCTTGTTTTTGGAACCTTTTTAAAAACTGGTTTTGCCTATCTTGCTTCTTATACGAGTATTGGTATTCGTAACGGAGTAGTGCGTGATATGCGCCATCAGATTTATCATAAGATATTACATTTGCCCATTGGTTTTTTCAGTGAAGAAAAAAAAGGAGACATCATTGCCCGCTCTACAGGAGATGTCCAGGAGGTTGAAAATTCAGTAATGTCATCCCTTGACATGTTTTTGAAAAATCCTGTACATATTATTGTTCTACTTGCAGCTATGTTTGCTTTTAATGTGAAACTCACACTTTTTGTTTTTGTAGTGCTGCCTTTTGCCGGACTTATTATAGGCCGTGTGGGAAAAACCCTTAAGAAAACTTCGCGCGAAGGACAAAACAAAATGGGGGATTTGCTGGGTATTATTGAGGAAACTCTTTCAGGACTGAGAATTGTAAAGGCTTTTAATGCTGAGAAGCGAATGGATAAGCGGTTTGATGGAGAAGTGGAAGAATATCGCAGTATTATGAACCGATTGATGCGTCGTCGGGATTTAGCCCATCCAATGAGTGAATTTCTGGGTACTATTGTTGTTGTTATAGTAGTATGGTATGGAGGAACTCTTATTCTGACCGAATCTAATTCACTTAATGCTGCAGAATTTCTTGCTTACCTGGCTATTTTCTATCAGATTATTAATCCGGCCAAGGCTTTCTCCAAAGCGATGTATAGCATTCAGAAAGGAATGGCGGCTTTCAACAGGATAGACGATATTTTAAATGCTGATGTGGCTATTAAGGAAAAGGAAAATGCTTTGTCCATTGATGAGGTTAGCAGAGGTGTTGAATATCGGAATGTTACTTTTGCATATAATGAATCTCCGGTTCTGAAAAATATTAATGTTAGCATTCCCAAGGGACAAACCATTGCGCTCGTAGGACAATCGGGAAGTGGCAAATCCACTTTTGTGGATCTTTTACCTCGCTTTTATGATGTCCGGGAAGGAGCTATTCTGATTGATGATCAGGATATCCGGGACCTGAAAATTCATGATCTCCGGGATTTGATGGGTAATGTGAATCAGGATGCCATTTTATTTAACGATACCATTTATAACAATATAGCTTTTGGAGTAGATGATGCCACCCCTGAAAAGGTTGAACAGGCAGCCCGTGTAGCTAATGCGCATGATTTTATTACTTCTTTCGATAAAGGCTATAATACTATTGTAGGTGACCGTGGCGGACGACTTTCCGGAGGTCAGCGGCAGCGCATCAGCATTGCCCGGGCAGTACTTAAAAACCCGCCGATTCTGATTCTTGATGAAGCTACTTCTGCTTTGGATACTGAATCCGAAAAACTGGTACAAGAAGCTTTGGAAAACCTAATGGCCAATCGCACCTCTATTGTAATTGCCCATCGATTGTCAACTGTACGGAATGCCGATTGCATTTATGTATTCCACGAGGGTGAAATTGTGGAAACAGGAACTCATGATGAATTGATTTCCATGAAGGGCATTTATCAAAAGCTTAATGATTTACAGCTAAAATGACCAGGTAGGAAAGAATTTTCTGTAACTCTTGTTTTGGGTTTTCGTATCGTCAGATGTAAATTGATTTGTGAAGATGAGACGATTTCTATTTTTAATTTTCTTCCTTTCAGCAGGCTTTTCAACAAATCTGGTAAAAGGACAAATCCATGAAAATTGGAGTTTTCCTGAGAAGTATGATTCTCTGGTTGTTTTTCTGAGTGACAGTCTGGATGATATCCTTGATATTAAAATTAAGGTAAAAGAAAAACGTATAGGCACGACCATGGCCATCCGGCCTTCATTTCTTTCCTTTTTCAAAAAACCTGAAAAGCGGACTTATGTATTATATATTAACAACCGTAAAGAATTTAAAGGTGTATTGTATCGTGATGTTCCCCATGAAGCCCGTATAGGGTTACTTGCTCATGAGTTGATGCATGTTCGTGATTACCAGTCAAAAGGCTTCGGAGGTCTTATGGGACGTGGATGGCAATATCTTTCCAAAAGGGGAAAAAAGAAGTTTGAGCACGAAATAGATCAGATGGTCATTGATGCCGGTTTTGGTTTTTTTCTTTATTCCTGGAGCGCTTATGTCCTGGAAGAATCGGATATTGATGAGAAATACCGTGAGTTTAAAAGGCGTGTGTATATGAA
>CAYOFH010000107.1:0-11285 GCA_964403175.1 uncultured Marinilabiliaceae bacterium | reverse complement strand
GTGGTAATCGTTGCCATGCTCGTTTCATTTATTTAAAATTTGTTGATTCGTTTTATTAACAGAATAAATAATGAATCCTTTTTACCAAATGGAAGTAAAAGTATCCTATATGATCTTTAAGTACCTTCAAAAAAAGAATTAAAATCTTTAATTTTCACTCAATAATTACTTTTTTTGCCTGTAACTGAAAATCTAAAGCGCTATAAAAGATTGAAGATTCAATTTTAAAAATGCAGAATATGTACTATAAATCAGAGTAATATTAATGCTTCGTCCCGAGGATATTTGAAAATGAAAGACACAAAAACAGTCAGAGCATCACTCTCGTTTTACCTCATCAGTTTACTGCTTATATCCATTTCACTCCAAGCAGCCTCCTCTACTGAAAGAGACAAATTCCTTTATTTTAATGACATTGACGGTCTTCCACGAAATATAATTACCAGCATTGAACAAGACAAATATGGATATACCTGGATTGGCACCGGAAATGGGATTTCGCGTTTTGATGGCAATTCATTTATTAATTACGATCAATTAAAAGGTCAAACTATTAATCAGTTATTAATTGACAGTAAAAATAATCTCTGGGTTGTCTGTGAAGAAGGTTTGTATCTGTATAACCGGATCAACGACCATTTCGAAATGAAGTACGTAGGCATTATTAATACGGTCAGTGAATATGCAGATAAAATCTATCTGGGAAGCTTCAACAAGATCATGGAAATGAGGGCCGATGGGATTTATGATATTATCAGGCAGCAAGATATCCTGACCTTTTGTATTACGGATGAAGGTTTTTGGTTGGGCACAAATTCAAACGGTGTTCTATTCGTCAGTCATAAGAATCTAAACAATACGGAAAACAAAACATTGTTGAAAGGAAAATCGGTTCCGGTAATTCGGAATATTGAAGAAAACATTTTTTTTGGTTGCAGTGACGGAGAAGTATTGGTGCAAAAACCCAATGGAACATTATCAAAAATAGTGATTGAAAATCACCATGCCATAAAAGAAATAATAGAAGTAAACGATGAAACATGGTTAGCCACCGATGGGAACGGCATTATTATCCTTGATCAGGAACTAAATTACAGCAGATCTTTAAATCGAGAGCTTGGAGAAAACCCAAAATTAAAAAGCAACAGTATTTACGATATTTATTGGGGACATGATAATGAAGTATGGATTGCCACTTACGGCGCCGGACTGATATGTCTCAGAGACGACAACTCCCCATTTAAAAACATCATTCCGGAACCGGGAAACCCGAATTCATTAGTGGCAAAAGAGGGGGTATTGGCTTTCCAAAAAGACAACAGGATCTTTCTGGGAACCAATTACGGGTTGTCCGTTTTGGAAGAAAGGACAGGAAAGTTTACCAACATACCCATGCGCCGTCTGAAAAATGAGCTGAATGGGTCAAAAGTGTTAGCCGTCAATACCGATAAAAACAATAATCTCTGGATTGGCACTTATGACGGACTGCTTGGCAAATATACTTCAGACTTAAAACTGATTCGAACCTATCAGCCATGCGGCGATAAGGCTACGGATATGCAGCGCATTACTTTTATACATAAATGCGGAGAGAACAATCTTTTAATAGGCACTCATTACAGAAACAGAAAACTCCTTAATTTCGATTTAAAGACTGAAAAAGCTACCCCTTTTCTATTATCCAACAGTGAAAATGGCAGAACAAATTTCAACTTAATGTCTCTAAGGGAAAATCCAGAGGGAGAGATAATAGCTTTATTGAAAAACAGAGGGCTGTACACAGTAAATCAAAAAGAAAACCTACTTGAAAATACCTTTCCGGAAATCAATAATCGGATTACTTCCGGGTTATTTGATTTTTATCAGGACAAGAAAGGATATTTTTGGCTGGCAACTCAATCACAAGGGTTAATAAAAATATCGGAAGACGGACGAGAATTTGATCAATGGACAACAAAGCAAGGCTTACCGGGCAATACGCTTCTTCGAATTGAATCTACAGACGATGAGTATTTATGGATCAGTACAATTTCAGGAATTTGCCGTTTCGAAAAGGAAACTGAAAATATTCTGGTTTTTAACCACAAACATGGCCTTGCGGGCAATGAATTCATAGCCCGGGCATCAACAGCCACCAATGATGGGAGAATAATATTTGGCTCAAATGCTGGATTTACCATTGTAGATCCTAAAAAAGTTCAACCCGATAATTCTGAAACGGAAGTGATTATATCCGATATAACATTTCAGAATCAAAGCATTAAACACATAACTGATAAGCCTTTACTAACCAGCCCTATTGAGGAAACCAGAGAGATTCACTTGCCCTTCAACAGAAATTCTTTTACCATTCATTTCTTCTCAAAGGATGAGAATTTGCCTAAATATAACAACTATGCATATCGTTTAGAAGGGTTAGAGGATACCTGGATCTATCTGGGAGAAACAAAACATACGACTTACACCAATCTTTCTCCCGGCAAATACATTTTCGAAGTTAAAAGCACTAATAACAGTAATGTCTGGAGCAATGAATCAACACATCTTACCATACATATTAATCCGCCCTGGCATTTAAGCTGGTGGGCCTTTACCTTATATGCCATTCTCTCCATCTCTTTTATAATGGGAGCTCTATATATCCATACAAGCCGTGTTCAATTAAAAAAAGAGGTAGAAATGTCGGAATATAAAGCTCGGAAGGAGATTGAATTAACTGAAAGAAAACTGGCTTTTTTCACTAATGTATCACACGATTTTAAAACTCCTCTTACACTTATCAGCGCTCCCCTGGGAGATTTAATGAATGCTGAAAACCTAAATAAGGAACAGCAAGCCAAACTTCAGGTAATCTATAAAAATTCCGGACGATTGTATAAACTGATTTGCGACTTGCTGGATTTCAGAAAACTTACAGGAAAGCAAATCTCCTTATCGGTTAGAAAAACCAACATTAAAGAACTGGTTGAAAATACATGTGAGGCTTTTAAAGAAGAATTCAAGGCAAAGAAGATCGGTTTTGAGTGTAGAATTGAAAACATGGATGAGATCTTTGTCGATCCCCGAAAGATTGAGAAGATTTTATGGAATCTACTATCCAATGCAATTAAGTTTACCCCGGAAAATGGCAAAATTTCCTTGAATGTGGAGGGCGTAAAAATGAGTAAAAAGCATTATCTGCAAATAACCGTAAAGGATACAGGAACAGGTATTTCACCCAATAATAGGGAGAAAGTATTTGATCGGTTTTACCAGGCATCAGATAAAAACAAAAATTCATCAGAAGGAACCGGAATTGGATTATCTATTGTAAAAGATCTTGTAGAACTCCACCATGGAAATATTGAGTTAACATCCGCCATTGGAGCAGGATCTACCTTTGTCATTTCTGTACCATGCAACCAGGAATCCTATTTTAACCATGAAATCGAATGCTGCAGTAAAAAAGAAGAGATTCCATACACACAAACACAGTCAGAGGAATTAAATCTGCAAAAACCGAAAAAACTGACCCGCTATAATCTTCCAAAAATTCTTCTGACTGAGGATAATATTGAATTACTTAATTATCTGACCGGGCACTTTGAGAAAAACTATAATGTTTACAACGCGACGGACGGAGAAAAAGGATTTAAGCTTGTTAAAGAAAAAAATCCCGACATTATAATTACCGACCTCTTAATGCCTAATATGGATGGTTATGAGTTTTGTAAAAAAATAAAGCAACAATTCGAAACCTCACATATACCTGTGGTAATCCTTACCGCCAACAACACAGTGGAACAACAGATTGAAGGATTGGAGTTGGGCGCTGATGCTTATATCTCCAAACCTTTCAACATTCAGCTGCTGGATACAACCATCCTGTCAATATTGGAAACCCGAAAAAAAATCAGAGAACGGATCATGGGAGTTTCTGAGACTACTGTCCAAAATAATAAACTAACAAAAAAAGACATTGAATTTATCGAAAACCTAAAGTCTTGTATCGAGACGAATCTGGAGAACCATAAACTAAATGTAGATTTTTTATCGGCGCATATTGGCATTAGTAAGCCACAATTAACGCGAAAAGTAAAATCGTTAACCAGCCAAACACCAAATAACCTTATTAAATCAATACGTTTGAAAAAAGCTTACGATCTGATAAAAAATGAAGGACTGCGAGTTTCTGAAGCTTCGGATAAAACAGGATTCTCCGATCCAAATTATTTCACTATCTGCTTTAGTAAAGAATTTGGTAAAAACCCGTCGAAAATATGAGGGAATTCAACAGTAATAGATCATTAGACACAAAGAAGTCATAAACCATAACAAATCAACCATTTGTGGCTATCAACACACAAAGCCCTCTGCCCATAAACAACTGCCACACGAAATATTCCTGAAAGAAAAGCAAAAAAGGGATTTTATCGAATTCGATAAAATCCCTTTTTCTGTGATCCCGGGAGGACTCGAACCCCCACCATAGGAACCGGAATCCTACGTTCTATCCAGTTAAACTACGGGACCAGTTTGAGCGGCAAAGATAGTTTTTTTTGTAATCAGCTCAAAAAAGAATTAGTCTGGACTATCTTGAAACCACTTGTTATTCTATTCAAACATCTGATAAGTAAAGGCATAATCAAAAAATAAATTCTAAAACAGTGAACAATTTTCGAATTAATTTTCTTTGCTGATGTCAGTATTATTAAGATTTGAACATCTCCATTTCAAAAAAAACCAGATAAAGGTCGTAACAGTACTTTTTACACCCATACATTTGAAATGGAGGCCGGTGATTTCATTGGAAAAACCCGACTATTCGTAATACAGCAGGGCCTAACCACTAATAACCAGCGCCACTATCTTATGATTGTCTGAAACTTTTTGTAATTTCGCAACTTTGAAAAACAAAAGGACGAAACTACATCTATCTTCACCATGGAGTACAATTACAAAGAGATTGAAAAGAAGTGGCAAAAACACTGGAAAGACAATAATACTTACAAAGTAGAGGTTGACAACAACCGCCCAAAATATTACGTTCTGGATATGTTTCCATATCCCTCAGGCGCAGGATTGCACGTGGGACACCCACTGGGATACATTGCCTCTGATATTTTCAGTCGGTACAAGCGCTCCAACGGGTTTAATGTACTCCACCCCATGGGCTATGACGCATACGGCCTGCCCGCCGAACAATACGCCATACAAACCGGGCAACATCCGGCCATTACCACCGAGAATAACATTAAGCGTTATCGTGAACAACTTGATAAAATAGGCTTTTCTTACGACTGGAACCGCGAAGTAAAAACCTGTGATCCCGGCTACTACAAATGGACACAGTGGGCTTTCATCCAGATGTTTCATCACTATTACGACACCGCAGCGGATAAAGCCAGGCCGGTCAGCGAACTGGAAAAACATTTCCAATCCAAAGGCTCTGAAGGCATCAATGCTGCCTGTTCCAATAATCTTTCGTTCAGCGCAGAAGAGTGGAACGCCATGAGCGAAAAAGCACAGCAGGAAGTTTTACTAAACTATCGAATTGCCTATTTGGCCGACACAATGGTCAATTGGTGCCCTGAACTGGGAACTGTCCTGGCCAACGATGAGGTTAAAGAAGGTGTATCGCTCCGTGGCGGACATCCCGTTGAACAGAAAGTAATGCGCCAGTGGGCACTGCGCGTCTCGGCCTATGCCGAGCGTTTGCTGAAAGGACTCGACACCATTGACTGGACAGAATCACTTAAGGAAATCCAGAAAAACTGGATTGGCCGCTCTGAAGGTGCCGAGATGGTTTTTCCGGTAAAAGACTCAGACGTTGCAATGAAAATTTTCACCACCCGCGCCGACACAGTTTTCGGAGTCACTTTTATGGTTCTGGCTCCCGAAAGCGAACTGGTTGACAAGGTGGTTACACCAGAGCAAAAAGATGAAGTAACCCGATATATTGCTGATGCCAAAAAGCGCACCGAACGGGAGCGAATGTCAGAAGTAAAAAAGATGACCGGCGTATTTACCGGAGCTTATGCCCTCAATCCATTGACGAATGAGGAAGTGCCGGTATGGGTCAGCGATTACGTTTTGGCAGGCTACGGAACCGGAGCTATCATGGCTGTGCCGGCTCACGACAGCCGTGACTTCGCTTTTGCACGCACATTCGATCTGCCGGTTGTTCAGGTGGTTGTCCCTCATGGGGAAGAACCTGCGGATACCAGCAAATGGAAAGATTCAATTGATTCCAAGGAGGGCTACCTGATTAATTCGGGCTTCATAAACGGGCTGAACGTGCCGGAAGCTATTGAAAAAACCAAGAAATACATACAAGAAAATGGCATTGGAGAAGTTAAAGTCAACTATCGCTTGCGTGATGCCATTTTCAGTCGCCAGCGCTACTGGGGCGAACCATTTCCTGTTTATTACAAGGACGATATGCCTTATACACTGGACGAGTCAAAGTTGCCGCTTGAACTCCCCGAGGTGGACAAATACCTCCCTACAGAGGAAGGCGAGCCTCCATTGGGCAGAGCAAAAAACTGGGAAACAGAAGACGGCTTCCCCTTGGAATTAAATACAATGCCCGGCTTTGCAGGATCATCCGCATATTATTTGCGCTATATGGATCCGCATAACAACGAAAAACTTGTGAGTTCTGAAGCCAACAATTACTGGCAGGATGTTGATCTTTATATTGGCGGAACCGAACATGCCACGGGGCATCTTATTTACAGCCGTTTCTGGAATAAATTTCTTTTTGACTTGGGAGAGGTTTGCAAAGATGAGCCTTTCCGCAAACTGGTCAATCAGGGCATGATACAGGGGCGCTCTAATTTTGTTTACCGAATCAAGGGAAGTAACAAGTTTGTATCGTATAACCTGGCAAAAGATTACGACGTTACCCCCATTCATGTTGATGTAAACATCGTTCACAACGACATTCTCGACATTGAAGCATTCAAAAACTGGAATCCCGAATACAAAAATGCAGAGTTTATCCTGGAAAATGGAAACAAATATGTATGCGGATGGGCTGTTGAAAAAATGTCGAAATCGATGTTTAACGTTGTCAACCCAGATGATATCATCGAACAGTATGGCGCCGACACGCTTCGCCTTTACGAAATGTTCCTCGGGCCTCTGGAACAATCCAAGCCGTGGGACACCAACGGCATTGACGGAGTACATAAATTCCTCAGAAAGACCTGGCGCTTATTCACTGATCGTGATGGAAACCTTGCAATAACTGAAGATGAACCCGCCAAAGAGGAGTTGAAAGTACTGCACCGCACCATAGCGAAAATATCTGATGATATTGAGCGATTTTCATTCAACACATGCGTAAGTGCCTTTATGATCTGTGTCAACGAACTCAGTGATCTGAAATGCCATAAAAAAGCCATCCTTGAACCACTAACAGTTATATTATCTCCTTTTGCACCGCACATGGCTGAGGAATTATGGCATCTCTTAGGAAACAGCGCATCGGTTGTTGATGCAAAATGGCCCAAAACGCAGGAAAAATATCTCAAAGATGACAGTGTGATTTACCCCGTATCTTTCAATGGAAAGTTACGCTTCAAGCTCGAAATGCCTGCAGATGCCAGCAGGGAAGACGTTGAAAAAGCAGCCCTTGCCCATGAAACCGCAGCCAAATGGACCGAAGGTAAAACAGTTCGCAAGGTTATTGTTGTCCCAGGGAAAATAATTAATATTGTTGTGGGGTAGAAATACATCATTTTTTAAAAAACCGCACAGATAAAAAATCACAACAGGTTGCTTTATTTCAGCCCCGTAACATTTTAAATCGCAGAACAGAGTGATTTGGAGGAGGCGGTTTTCGGCTTGCGAAAAACCGCCTCTCTGCATCATTAAAATCAAACGCACTCCGGGTAGTTGCCAAAGAAACAAAGCGATCTCGTCTAACTTAAAAATTTCCCCGGACATTATATTTCTTATTTGAATAAAAGAATGCTTTAGGGCGAGGACTTTCTTTTTCAAGAGCATTACTTTTGAATTAATATATGAAACGAGACTACCTTTGGAGGGAAATAAAATCCTACTTAATCATTACTGCCGGATTAGCCCTGGGAGCTATTGGGTGGACAGGCTTTATTATCCCCAGTGAAATAGTGGGAGGCGGACTGACAGGTATTTCAAGTATCCTGTTCTTCCTCTTCGACATCGATGTTGGTATGACCAGCCTGCTGATAAACATAGGGCTCCTGCTTCTGGCTATGAAAACCATTGGAGCCTCTTTTGGAATAAAGTCAATCTACAGTGTGGTGGTATTTGCTGGATTTCTGTCATTTTTCAGTAATATTTTCACCGAACCATTAGTTTCTGAACGCATGATGGCTGCTGTATCCGGAGGAATTATGAGTGGAATTGGGGGTGGATTAATATTTTCAAATGGGGGAAGTGCAGGAGGAACAGATATCATAGCCCGAATAATTAACAAGTACCGAAACATAAGTATGGGACGCCTCCTGCTGGCAATGGATGCAATCATTATCGTTTCGGCCTATCCCATTTTCCGCTCCATTGAAACCATGGTTTACGGGTTTATGACCATGGCCGTGATCGCCTACACCATCGATTTGGTCATATCAGGTAACACCCAGACTGTTCAGTTCTTTATATTTTCAAGAAAACACAAAGAGTTGGCCGAGCAAATAATATATACCGGAAAAAAAGGATTAACTATTATTCCGGCCATAGGAGGATACACAGGTGAAGAAATAAAAGTGTTGATGGTATTTGCCCGTAAAAAAGAATCATCCATTTTGTTCCGCATTATAAAAAGTGTTGATCCAGAGGCTTTTATAACTATGGGCAATGTAATGGGTATTTTCGGAGAAGGTTACGACAAGTTAAAAATCAGAGAAAAGAGAAAGAAACCACTCAGTGAAATTGAAGCCAACTTGTAAAGTTTTTTACAGATAATAAACTTCAATAAGCAAAATCATCAATCCCTGCCCAAGGCATTATAAAAACTCCTGATTCAAATAAAAAAACAGACATTTCAGGCATAATTTTTGAATACAAATACCGTTTGAAATACACACAATTACCTGTTGGCAGTGTGTTGGCTAACCTGATCTATTCCTGAAAAATTATGATGATATGCTCAGGCATAAGGAAATATTAACAATCGCAGATAAAATTGATGAAGGGAATAGTGAACTATTTTTCAAATCATCAGCAGTAAAAAAGAAAAATCAATGCAAAAAAAATACATTGTAGGAATTATAATTCTGATCATTCTGGTATTTTCCACAGTATGGTGTTATCGTCATTTCAGCGGGCTCGGCACACCAAGCACAGCAAAACTTTCCGACAGCTTTGAAACGGTGGTAATTCCGTCTCCTCCACCCCCTGAAACCTTGTACGGAATAGAAAAAGATTCCTTTATCATTGAATCCGGACGAGTCAAATACGCTCAAAATCTTGCTTCGTTACTGGCCTCTTACGATGTAAATTATTCAATTATTCACAATCTGGCGGCTTCTTCCAAAGAAATATTTGATGTTAGAAGAATAAAAGCCGGCAATCATTACACCATTTTTTCTTCTGAAAAAGATTCCGTTTTGGTCCCTGAGTGGTTTGTGTATGAAATTAACCCCATTGACTTTGTTGTAATGTCATTAAAAGGAGATACGGTAATTTATCAGGACAAAAAAGAGGTGACCCTCAAAAGAAAAACAGCCAGGGGGATCATAGAATCTTCACTATGGAATGCTATGAACAAAAATGACCTGAACCCAAATTTGGCACTGGATCTTTCAGATATATTTGCATGGACAGTTGATTTTTTCGGCATTGAAAAAGGAGATCATTTTACCGTTATTTATGATGAAGAATATGTGGACAGCACATCTGTTGGAATCGCAGAAATACATGCCGCCTATTTCAACCACCGGAAAACTCCATTCTACGCTTTCCGGTATGAACAGGACAGTATCATGAGTTTTTTCGATGAAAAAGGTGCGAGTTTGCGAAAATCCTTTTTGAAAGCACCACTGAAGTTCTCAAGAATCAGCAGCCGATTCAGCAACAGCAGAATGCATCCAATATTAAAAATAAGACGTCCCCATCATGGCATTGATTATGCAGCTCCCACAGGTACTCCGGTTTATGCTCTGGGCGATGGTCGCATCACCCACAGAGCATGGGACTCCAAGGGAGGGGGAAATTACATCAAGATCAAACACAACAGTGTTTACAGGACTACCTACATGCACCTCTCAGGTTTTGCCAAGGGAATAAAAAAAGGAATGCTTGTCACCCAGGGACAATTAATTGGTTATGTAGGAAAAACCGGTTTGGCTACCGGCCCTCATCTGGATTTCAGAATACATAAAAACGGTAAGCCCATGGATCCCCTGAAAATGGAAGCACCTCCGGTAGACCCGATTCATGAAGAAAGCCTTCAGGAATACTTCCAAGATATACAACCCTGGAAAACAGAATTAGATAGTCTTACCAGGGAATTACTAAGCCCTGAAGCCGTCATCACTGATTCTTTAAAAGTTGATTTATGACTCTGGGGAAATGCTCGTATTCCAGTTGATGGATTTTTTCGGCAAGTGACTCTGGAGTATCATCTGGTTCAACAGAGCATTTTCCCTGAAAAATGATGTTTCCTTCATCATATTTTTCGTTCACATAGTGGATGGTAATACCGGATTCTTTTTCCCCGTTATCTATCACAGCCTGATGAACCCGGTCTCCATACATACCCTTTCCTCCATATTTGGGAAGTAATGCCGGATGAATATTAACAATTCGGTTGGGAAAAGCTTTGACAATTTTTGGGGGAATTAACCATAAAAATCCGGCTAAAACGATTAAATCAGGAGATATCTCAGAAAGGAGATTTAACACCTCATCCGACTCAAAAAACATCTTGCGGTCAAAGACAAAAGTTCTTATATTAAGACTTTTAGCCCGGTCAAGCACCCCGGCATTTGAACGATTGGAAAAAATGTACGAAACCTCTACATCTGGGTTGTCCTGAAAAAAAAGCGCAATATTTTCGGCATTAGTTCCAGACCCCGAAGCAAAAAGAACAATATTATTCATTATCAAATTTTTATCTCGTAAAAAAATAGTACTTTTGCCCTGCCAAAATTAGAAAAAAGAGACCTGAAAACGAATTTCCTTTGAGGAATATTTGATTTATTTTAGGCAAATCTTTTTCTTTGCACAGTTGTTTTAAAACCAAAATTTCAATTATTAACTAAAAATTTAAAGCTATGTCAGACATTGCATCAAGAGTTAAGGCAATTATTGTAGAC
>CAYOFH010000106.1:4478-11494 GCA_964403175.1 uncultured Marinilabiliaceae bacterium | reverse complement strand
CCCACGACCGACAGCTTAGAAGGCTGTTGCTCTATCCAGCTGAGCTACCGGACCATTTTGCTCAAATGCGGTGCAAAGATAGGAAAAAGATGGGAAAGACCATCGGTCAAAGTGTTTTTTTCGGTTTTTGAGGGAAGTGAAAAACTACAAGTTTTCTTATTTTTCTGATAACCTGATTATTTGTTACTTAATCTTTATAATTTTCTAAAACTCCCGTTCCGATTAGGTGTGATTCAAATAGCGCTTAAGAAACTCATAAAGGTAGCAACAGCTTATGTTTTGTCGGGGGTTGGACAAAAATAGTTATATTTGATTGTTTATAACTATGACCTGTGCATTCTCCGATTATGAATACCATTGCAGTTTTAGATATAGAAACCGATATTCGAAGCGGTAAAATTCTTGATTTAGGATGCGTTGATGATGAAAAGCGACAGGTTCACTCTACCTCTGTTTCTGATCTCATACCTTTGTTTAAAGGGAAGCAGTTTTTATGTGGGCACAATTTTGTGAAGCATGACTGGACGTTTCTCAAACATCATCTGGAAACGCTGGGTTTTAGTGGCCAACATCTTATCGATACTTTATTCTGGTCTCCGTTGTTGTTCCCATCGAAACCATATCATTCACTGGTGAAAGATGATAAATTGGAGTATGATGATGACAACAATCTAATTAATGATGTAATTAAAGCGCGGAATTATTGGACGATGAGATTTCTGCTTTTTCTCTTATGACTGAACCACTTAAAGATATCTTTTATCTGCTGCTAAAAAATAAACCGGATTTTATGTTTTTTTCAGATATATTGGTTACTCCACCATAGAAAATGACTTGGCGGGAATCATAAGAAAAGTTTTTTCAAATCAGATATGTGCACACGCACCGCTGGAAAAATTGGTGGATGAAAACCCAGTTGAAATGGCTTATACCTTGTCATTGATCAATAGTGAGAGTCGGTATTCCATTACACCTCCCTGGGTTTTGAGGAGTCTGCCGGAGGTGGAAAAAGTATTTGCAATTCTGAGAAATAACCCTTGCATTGAAGGATGTACGTATTGCAAAAGCAAATTGGATGCGCTGTATGGCTTAAAAGAGATTTTTGGCTTTGACTCCTTCCGGAGTTATGATGGGAAGCCACTGCAACAGCAAGCTGCTGATGCTGCAATGCAAGGCGACTCCCTTTTAGCCGTTTTTCCAACAGGTGGGGGCAAGTCGGTGACATTTCAATTGCCTGCACTGCTTCAGGTTTAGGCAGTAAAGGGACTTACGGTAGTGATTTCGCCGTTGCAGTCATTGATGAAAGATCAGGTGGATAGCCTCGAAAAACTTGGCATCACTGAGGCGGTAACTATTAACGGACTTTTGGATCCCATAGAGCGAAGTAAATCCTTGGAACGAGTGGAGGATGGATCCGCTTCACTGCTGTACATCTCACCGGAGTCGTTGCGGTCTCTTACCATCGAACGGGCCCCGCTGGGCCGAAATATAGTTCGTTTCGTAATTGATGAGGCACACTGTTTCAGTTCCTGGGGACAGGATTTCAGGGTGGATTATCTATATATTGGTGACTTTATCAGATCTCTTGTGGCAAAAAAGAATGTGGAGGAGATGATTCCGGTTTCCTGTTTTACTGCAACTGCCAAACAGAAGGTTATTGATGATATTTGCAAGTATTTCAGGGAGAGATTGTCTCTGGATCTAACTGTTTTTCGGGCATCTGCATCCCGAAAAATCTGCACTACAAAGTAATTGAAAAGAACGATGAAAACTCAAAATATCAGGCGTTCGTAATTTGATTGAAGGGAAACAGTGTCCTACGATCATTTATGTTTCCCGGACAAGGCGGGCATACCGACTTGCTGGAAAACTGACAGAGGATGGTATTGAAGCGTTGCCATATCATGGGAAAATGCCGGCCGATGAGAAAACTGCAAATCAGGATGCATTTTTGAAAGGAGAGGTTTCAGTGATGGTGGCGACCTCTGCTTTTGGTACGGGGGTGGACAAAAAGGATGTAGGAATGGTGGTGCATTTTGATATTTCCGATTCGCTGGAGAACTATATTCAGGAAGCAGGTAGGGCTGGCCGGGATGAGAATATTTCGGATGATTGCTATGTGCTTTTCAATGAGGAGGATCTTGGAAAGCATTTTGTGCTGTTGAATCAGACAAAATTAAGCATTCGGGAAATTCAGCAGGTCTGGAAAGCGATTAAGGAGATTACAAGGTTTCGGAAAAGTGTGTCCAATTAAGAGTTGGAGATTGCGCGCAAAGCAGGTTGGGACGATGAAGTTATGGATATCGAGAACCGGGTAACAGCAGCTGTTGCAGCCCTGGAGGATGCAGGATCTCTTAAAAGGGGACAGAATATGCCCCGGATATTTGCCAATAGCATTCTTGCCCGCAATGCCATGGAGGCTATTGAGAAAATCATGAGTTCTGCTCGTTTTGATGAAAAACAGAAAGAAAAGGCCGTACGCATTATTCGTAAGTTGTTTTCAGCAAAAAGCCGGAAACAGGCACTTGATGAAGAAGCCGAAACCCGTGTGGATTATATTTCCGATCATTTGGGGATTGTAAAGGAAGAGGTGATCCACATTTTCGGACTTCTTCGGGAGGAAAAAATTCTGGCCGATACCAAAGATCTTACTGCTTTTGTTAACAAAGGGGAGCATAGTAACCAATCCCTGAAAATAACGGCTGCCTATGGTCAGATAGAGCAATATATCTTGCCTTTGCTGGAGGAACGGGAGAAAACTTTTCATCTGAAAGAATTGAATCAGAGGATGGAGGAGAAAGGAATTCCGAATATTTCTCCGGAAAAGATAAAGATTATCCTTAATTTCTGGGCTATTAAGCACTGGATTAAGAAAAGATGGGCTGATGGTTCCCGAAATCATTTTATAGCTGTTGCGGTTGAATCTACTGAAGGTTTGTTGAAAAAACTGGAAAAAAGACTTCCACTTTCACGATTTCTGATCGAATATTTGTTTTCCAAAAAGGGCCATAATCAACGAGGCAACCTGGAACTGGTTCATTTTTCAGTGCATGAACTGAAAGAGGCTTATGAAAGGGAAAACCAACTTTTTAAGATGGAAATTTCTCTTCAGGACATTGAAGATGCTCTGTTTTATTTATCCCGCATCGGTGCTTTGAAAATTGAAGGTGGTTTTCTGGTGGTTTACAATAAACTGACGATTGACAGGCTCGAAGGGGATATTAAAATCAGGTATAAGAAGGAAGATTATCAGAAATTGCAGGATCATTATGAAAATAAGACCCGCCAAATTCATATTGTCGGAGAGTATGCGCGTAAAATGGCATCGGATTATGCAGGAGCTCTGGGATTTGTAGATGACTATTTTCAACTTAACTTTGACAGCTTCCTGAATAAATACTTTCCGGGAAGTCGTAGAGAAGATATTTCCCGGAATATTACTCCGGCTAAGTTTCAAAAAATTTTCAGAGAATTATCCCCTTCTCAATTGGCCATTATAAAAGATAATCAGTCTGCTTATATAGCTGTTGCAGCAGGGCCTGGGAGCGGAAAAACGCGCATTTTGGTTCATAAATTGGCATCATTGCTGATGATGGAAGATGTGAAGCAGGAACAGCTGCTGATGCTCACTTTCAGTCGTGCGGCTGTCACTGAATTTAAGAAGCGCATCATGCAACTGATTGGAAATGCTGCCCATTTTTTAGAAATCAAAACGTTTCACTCATATTGTTTTGATCTGTTGGGAAAGATGGGATCCCTAAATGATGCTGGTACAGCTGTGAAAGTTGCCGTGGATCGTATCCGAAGTGGCGATATAGATCCGTTACGAATTGCCAAAACTGTTTTGGTTATTGACGAGGCACAGGATATGAATGTCTCGGAGTATGATCTGGTGGATGCGCTGATGACACGGAATCCTGAAATGCGCGTGATTATGGTGGGCGATGATGATCAGAATATATATGAGTTTCGGGGGGGGAGTGCTCGTTTTCTTGAGTGTTTTATTCAGCAAAAACAAGCGACGTTGTATCAGTTGACCGAGAACTTCCGGAGCAAAAGAATTCTGGTTTACTATACCAATGCGTTTGCAGACACCATTTCGCATCGATTAAAGACAATTCCGATTGAGGCGCATCAACCTGATACCGGTGTTATCAGGGTAATTCGACATCATAGTGATCATCAGGTGGTTCCTGTGGTTAAGGATGTTTTGAGTGCTTCTCTCAGAGGAAGCACAGGGGTGTTGACCCGTACCAATGAACAGGCACTTCATATAAAAGGTCTTTTATAGGATGGCGGCATGAAGGCGCGTCTGGTTCAAAGTAATGAGGGCTTTAATTTGTTTTGTCTTGATGAGGTACGATTTTTCTATAAGTGCTTGGGTGGTGATGCTTTAGTTTTAGTGGTTGATGATGA
Organism: uncultured Marinilabiliaceae bacterium; assembly: GCA_964403175.1. GTDB lineage: Bacteria > Bacteroidota > Bacteroidia > Bacteroidales > Marinilabiliaceae > Marinilabilia. Next base: position 7,078 of record CAYOFH010000106.1, on the reverse strand, counting down.
AGGTTGGTCGGCTGCTGTCAGACAATTAAGAAATAATTACTCTGAAAGTGCAAACCTGGAAACGTGTCTTCGGTTGATTTCAGATTTTGAGGCAGTAAATCCTTCTAAAATGTATATTTCCGATTTTAAAGCATTTGCACAGGAGTCGCATCTGGAGGACTTTATTGGTGATTTTGGAGAAACGATTATCGTTTCAACAATGCATAAGGCTAAGGGCAGAGAGTTCGATAATGTTTTTTTACTGCCCGGAAACCAGATTCCACAAAGTGATGAAGAAAAGCGTGTGCTGTATGTTGCCATGACCCGGGCAAAAAATCAATTGTCCATTCATCTGAAAGGTAGTTGGCTTGACAACCTTGTTTCAGTGGACGGATTAAAAGTGTATTCTGATACAAGAATGTGGCAGATGCCGGAAATGTTGACAGTCCAGTTGACACATCGGGATGTATGGCTCAATTATTATCGGAATAAACAGCGGGAGATAAGTGGGATTAAAGCAGGAGACATTTTACGAGTTGACGGCTATGAATGCTGCAACACAGAAGGAAATGTTTTGCTGAAGTTTTCCAGAGGATTTCAGGATTTTATTAATGATTTGAATCAAAAAGGATATCAGCCCTTTGAGGCAATGGTTAATTTTGTGGTGTGGTGGAAAAAAGAAGACGATGCAAAAGAGATTAAGATATTGTTGCCTCAGATTTGCTTCGAGTACAAAAAATCCGGCAACATCACCGCCGTTTAGAAGCGGGTGTTCCGGATTTTCATTCTCACAGTTTAGGTATCTACGGTATATTTTTAGTATATCCAGTAATCCGGAAGCTTCGGGAAGTCAAAAACCCGAATGCTTCCGGAATTATCCGGGTCCAAAACCTCTAACATTAATGGACCGGTTTTTCTTAGGTGTGTAGCTTTACCTTCTTGATAACTTTGTTCCTGTTCTGTCATTACATCTTGGTTATTAAGTTCTGAACCTTCAAAAATGCTCAGCTCATAACTCAAAAGCATCTCCCTTACCCCGATATTAAAAGGCGGAACCAATTCAGAACTGTCAATCCCCACTTTTTCCATAATTAGGCAGAACTCTTGCACTTGGATCGTCCACGTTGCAGTTTTCCCACTCTTTGTTGGGCATCCAGAAATCTTTAATCAGATCTGCCCGACCTGGAAAGTGGCTTTCAAAAATGTCACGGTACATCAGGGATTCTTTGGAGATGGGAGTGGCAAAAGCGTATTTTGCTCTGGCCCGTTGAAGATCTTCATCGCTGTAAAGCTCTTCGGCGTAGCCTTTCAGAGAATCAACTGAACTATGGCCTACTGCATCGGAAAAAGCAGCCTTTTCGCGATAAAGTATGTCATGTGGCAGTAAATCGCCTTCAAAAGCCTTGCGCAGCAGGTATTTGCCAATTCCTGTGTAGTTCATCTTTTTTTCGGGCTGAATGGCCATTACGTACTTTACGAAATCCAGATCGCCAAATGGCACCCGTGCTTCCAGTCCGTTGGACGAAATGCATCGGTCAGCTCGCAAAACATCATACATGTAAATCTCTTTCAGCCTTTTCTCAGCTTCTTTTTGAAATGCTTCGGGGGAAGGGGCAAAATCCGTGTATTTGTAACCAAAAATTTCATCACTGATTTCTCCTGTCATTAATACTTTAATATCCGTGTTTTCGTGGATATATTTACTTACAAGGTTCATTCCCATAGAGGCACGGATAGTAGTAATATCCCATGTTTCAGTGTTGTAGATGAGGTTGCTTAAAGTATCAAAAATATCCTGGCGGGAAAAGAGAACTTCCGTATGATCAGCTCCAATATAGTCGGCCACCTGACGTGCATATTTTGTGTCAATGGGTCCATCCTCAATTCCTACTGCAAAAGTTCGTATGGGTTTATTGGTCATTTTGGCTGCAAGAGCACATACCAGGCTTGAATCAAGTCCCCCACTCAACAGAAAGCCCAGAGGAGCATCACTGTCCATTCGTTTTTCAACGGCTTTTGTCAGACGCTGGTTGATTTCTTTAAAGATGGTTTCCTGTTCATCATCATGAAAACGCTCAACTTTTGCAATGTCATGATAACAAATGAATTTTTCCCCGTCATAACAATACCCGGGAGGAAAAGGACGAACTTCGTCACAGATATTATGAAGGGCTTTCATCTCGCTGGCAAAAAGAATGTCCTTGTCGCTGGTGTAGCCATAAAACATGGGTCGTATGCCAATGGGATCACGGGCAGCCATAAATTTGCCTTTCTTTTCGTCATAAATGACACAGGCAAATTCTGCATCCAATGCCTGGGCCATACCAAAAATTCCTTTTTCAAGATAAAGGGGAATCATCACTTCACAATCGCTTGAGGATTGAAAGTCAAAAGTTTTTTGGAAACTTTTACGAATGTCCCGAAAGTTGTAAATTTCTCCGTTGCAAACCAGTTTTATATGTTTGTATTCCAAAGGCTGATTACCATTATTCGAGAGGTCCATTATTTTCAATCGATGAAATCCTATCCATCCATTATTTCCCAACTTTTTCATTACGGTGTTGTCGGGTCCGCGGTATTTCAGACTCTTGAAATCGTGGGCCATCTGCAATCTCAGCATC
>CAYOFH010000106.1:1985-4378 GCA_964403175.1 uncultured Marinilabiliaceae bacterium | reverse complement strand
GGGTCCGCGGTATTTCAGACTCTTGAAATCGTGGGCCATCTGCAATCTCAGCATCAGGTCACCTCCGGTGTAAACAGCAAATCCACACATGATAATCAGTTTTAATTGTTCCTGTATAAAATTGAATTTTAATGTTTCTGTAAGCAAAAGTAATGAATTAAAACAAAAAACCAATAAAATTCTTACGAAATGACATAAAAAACTTTAAATTAGTTATGGATTGGTTGTTTTATTTCTCTTTTTCTTTAAAATTGAAGAAGTACATTAAGGAATAAATAAAGCACTAATTTGAAGATGGTGGATGAAAAGAATAAGTGTGGAAGTAAGAAAAAAGAGACGCACTATGGGTGCATCTCTTTTTATGAGAATGAAGCTAACAGCTATGAACTAACAACTATTAAGTGCTAAAATTGACAGATTACTTTTTTACAAATTTATTTCCCTGTCTCTAAAGCCCAGTAAGTATAAAATGGCATCCAGTCCGATGGTGGAAATAGCATGGCTGGCAGAGGCTTTCACTTTCGGTTTAGCGTGGAATGCAATTCCCAGTCCTGCTTCACGCAGCATTGGCAGGTCGTTGGATCCGTCGCCTACCGCAATAACCTGTGCCATATGGATATCTTCTTTGAAAGCGATAAGTTTAAGTAATTCAGCTTTTTTTTGTCCGTTAATAATTTCCCCCAGGTGCCTTCCAGTTAACTTTCCATCTTTTATTTCCAATTCGTTGGCAAATATGTAATCGATGTTTAGTTTGCTTTTCAGATAGTTGCCGAAATAGGTGAACCCTCCGGAGAGAATAGCGGTTCGGTATCCGTATTTTTTAAGCACCTGAAACAATCTTTCCACTCCTTCAGTCAGCGGCAGTGTTTCAGCAACTTCTTTCATTACCGATTCATCCAGGCCTTTCAGTAAAGAAACTCTTTGTCTGAAACTTTCATCAAAATCGATCTCGCCACGCATGGCCGATTCTGTTATGGCACTTACTTCATCATAAACGCCGGCTTTTCGGGCCAGCTCGTCTATTACTTCTGCCTGTATTAGGGTGGAATCCATATCAAAACAGACGAGCCGTCGATTTCTCCGGTATATATTGTCTTCCTGAAAGGCAATGTCCACACCACTTGTGCCGGCAATCTCAATAAACCGGGTTTTCATTTTTTCGATGTTGTCAGGAGTACCCCGGACGGAAAATTCAACAACCGATTTTACATTTTCTTTAGAATCATCCAGAGGAATACGTCCGCTCAGGCGGGAAATAATATCAATATTCAGATTTTGATCTACAATCTCTTTTGTGACAGCAGCCAGCTGAAGGGCTGTTAGTTTCGGCGACAAAAGGGTGATGATGTAGCGTTTCTTTCCCTGGCGATCAACCCATTTCTTGTATTGTTCCTCTGTAACGGGGGTGAATTTAACATTCAGACCAATCTCATAAGCTTTAAACAGAAGGTCTTTTAGTATAGGAGATGATTCTGATGTGGCAGGCACTTCAAACAGAATCCCTAATCCCAGATCCTGATGGATTACTGCCTGCCCGATATCCAGAATATTGACATTGTATTGCGCCAGAACGTCGGTCAGGGCAGAGGTAAGACCTGGTTTATCTTCTCCACTGATGTTTAATAAGATTACTTCTCTTTTGTGATCCACAGTCCGGTTTTATTGGTTTTGGAATTTATCTTTGTGCAAAGATATAGTACCTGCTTGTTAAATTTTAATTTTGCCGTCAAAAAAAATGATTACCCGTCTTTCGATTACAGTATAAAAAATCCTGCTTCATGTTGCTTAAAGAGACTTGATAGCCTTTTCAAGCAGGGTTTTGATTTCTTCGGCAATGACGTTTAGTTTATCATTATCTACAGCCATCATAGAGGCTACGGGATCAACGGCAGCAACTTCCACCTTTCCGTTTTCAAGATCCTGAATAATCACACTGCACGGGAGCATTGTACCTATTTTATTCTCCTGTTGCAAGGCTTTATAGGCATTGGGCGGATTGCAGGCGCCTAATATTTTGTATTTCCTGAAATCCACATCTAATTTGGCTTTTAATTTTTCGTGAATGTCGATCTCCGACAATACACCAAATCCCTGTTCTGATAATGCTGCTTTGGTTTTTTCTACTGCGGAGTCAAAGTCTGTTGTGAGAGTTGTTTCAATGTAGTAGTTCATAGTTCTTGTTTTTTGTGTTTTACAATATGGGTAGGCAGAGAGCCAAGAGCATACGGGTATGTGCTAAGAGCTCCATGCCTACTGCTCTTACCTCAGTTTTCGCTTAAGCAACTGCGCATTGATAGCCACAATCACTGTGCTAAGGCTCATTAATACTGCTCCCACAGCCGGACTAATCAGAATTCCTGCACTGTACAGCACACCGGCAGCCAAAGGAATGG
>CAYOFH010000106.1:0-1885 GCA_964403175.1 uncultured Marinilabiliaceae bacterium | reverse complement strand
GCCGGACTAATCAGAATTCCTGCACTGTACAGCACACCGGCAGCCAAAGGAATGGCTACTACATTATATCCTGTTGCCCAAATGAAATTCTGAATCATCTTGCGATATGTAGCTTTTCCGAAAGTAATCAATGATGCAATATCCTGTGGATTGCTATTAACCAGAATGATGTCTGCGGTTTCGGCAGCTACATCGGTTCCCGAGCCTACAGCAATACCAACGTCGGCTGTAGCCAGAGCAGGAGCGTCGTTGATTCCGTCGCCGGTCATCGCCACAAATTCTCCGTTTTTCTGAAACTCTTTTACTTTCTCCAGTTTCTGATCGGGCAGAATGCCTGCAAAGTAGTCGTCCAGATCAAGTTCGTCACTTACCGCCTTAGCTACTTTTTCATTGTCACCGGTCATCATTATTACTTTTATGCCGTTTTCTTTTAATGTTGAAATGGCTTTGTGTGATTCAGGCCTTATTTCGTCAGACAAAGCAATGACACCTGCCGGTTTGTCGTCAACGAGAACATATACCACGGTTTCCTGCTCATTTCCTTCCTGGTTTTCCGGGATATCGATGTTGTTGTTCTTAAGATAATTGGGACTGACAATCTTTACGTTTTTGTTATCTGCCTTACCTTCAATTCCTTTACCGCTGATGGCATTGAAGTCCTCGGCTTCAGTGATATCCAGTTCCAGTTCTTTAATTTTTTGCATGATACCTGTGGCAAGCGGGTGTTCCGACTTGGATTCAAGAGCACCCGCCAGTTTGAGGATGTCATCCTTCTCATAATGGTCGGATAGGGCTTCGTAACGGCTAACGGCAAAGTTTCCTTTAGTCAGTGTTCCGGTTTTATCAAATGCCAGTACGGTAATTTTTCGTGAATTCTCGAACGCTGTTCTGTTGCGTATCAATAGCCCTTTGCTGGCCGACAGCGATGTAGAGATAGCCACTACCAGTGGTACTGCCAGTCCCAGTGCATGAGGGCAGGTAATAACCATTACACTGGCCATGCGCTCAAGGGCAAATACAAAACTTTCACCCAGCAACAACCAGGTAATTAAGGTTCCAAATCCAACTGTTAGGGCGACGATAGTAAGCCATTTAGCAATCCGGTCAGCCAGATTCTGAGTTTTGGATTTTTTACTTTGAGCCTCATGCACCATGTTGATGACTTTGTTTAGGTAAGCCTCCTCCCCAACCTGTTCCACTGAAAGTGTAAGTGAGCCATTGCCATTAATGGTACCGCCGATAACCTTATCATCTTTGGATTTTTTAACCGGTTTGGATTCCCCGGTAACCATCGATTCGTTTACACTGCTTTCTCCATCGGTAATAATTCCGTCCACCGGGATTTTTTCCCCCGGACGCACCAGTACTTTGTCATCTGTTTTTAATTCATCAACCTTTACATCCTCTGTTTTACCATCTTTGAGGCGGTGCGCCTCGGAAGGTATCAGGGCAACCAGCTTTTGCAGTGACTGTGAAGCCCCCATAACCGATTTCATTTCAATCCAGTGACCCAGCAGCATGACGTCGATCAGTGTTGCCAGCTCCCAAAAGAATGAGCTGCCTTCAAGTCCGAAAGTGGTAGCGGAACTATATCCCCAGGCCACTGTGATGGCCACTGCTATGAGGGTCATCATGCCTGGCTGTTTCTTTTTCAACTCGTCAATCAAACCTGTAAGAAACGGCCATCCGCCGTAAAAGAAAACAATGGTGGAAAGAGTGAATAGCAGATATTTGTCGTATCCCTGAGTTAATGAAAATTCAAACCCGAGAAGTTTCTGAATCATGGGGGACAACACAAGTATTGGTATGGAAAGAGCCAGGGAAATCCAGAAACGTTTCCGGAAATCCTTAATCATCATGGCATGGTGTTGCGAATGGTCGTGTT
>CAYOFH010000105.1:0-11505 GCA_964403175.1 uncultured Marinilabiliaceae bacterium | reverse complement strand
TCAGTAGGCAGTAGTTATTTCTCTTGATAACGACATACCCAAAGAACTAACACGATCCTATAAATAGCAAATTTTAAAAGGTTTATGATTTAAGTTAGATGAAAGTTTATCCCTAGTTGATTAGGCAAATATGAACTTAAAAACAATAATATTTTTTTTAATTAAAGCTCTAAATATGAGTTCTATGAAATACTTCATCTGTCTGTTGGTTTTGTTAAATACAATAAATTTAAATGCTCAGAATCTCATTACAAACCCCGGGTTCGAAAACAGTTTAGATGGTTGGACTACCCAGCAAAATAATGAATCGAGCGCTAATTTCTTAATTGAGACAAATAATTCTCCAGAAGGTGATAATCATTTTAAAATTGAAGTTAATACGCTTGGGAAAGACGATTGGGATGTGCAATTGATATCAAACGAATTTGAAGTGGATCAATCTCATCAATATCGATTGACATTCAAGGCCAAAAGTGCAAATCCAGGAGCAACGATAAAGGTTTATTTTCAAAGTAGTTCGTGGATGGGGAAATCTTTTACTTTATCCGATTCATGGGAAACATATAGCTATGAATTCTTCCCGAACGAACCAACAAAACAATTAAAATTCAATTTTGTCGAAATATCAGATTATTTCATTGATGATATAGTACTGGAAGACATTACCCCGGGGAATAGTGATTTCAATACGCCACCAAGTTGTGTCATTACAGCACCACATGTAAATGCCTGTTTTAAGTCCGGAAGTGACATTGCCATTAATGCATACGCAACAGATATAGGAGGATCTGGAATGCCTGGAGAAATTTCAATGGTGGAGTTTTTTATTGATGACCAAAAGATTGGAGAGTCCACCACTGAAGTGGATAACACTTATTCTATTGTTTGGGAAGCAGACGATTTAGGTAAATACCAGATTAAAGCGGTCGCTACTGATACAACAGGTAAAAGTTTTACATCTGCCGGAGTCCTGATTTCAATTGGTACAGATAATGCAGAGAAAATCGGGTTGAGTGCCGGAAAAGGAAAGTATTTGGGTAATAATGTCCGAAACTCAGGTGTTGAACCCACGTTTTTGGATTATTGGAATGCAGTTACTTCAGGTAATGGGGGGAAATGGGGGACTGTAGAAAGAAACAGAAACGTCATGAATTGGGAAAAGGCTGACGAGGCCTACAATCTGGCTGAAGCCAATAATTTGCCCTATCGTTACCACACGCTTGCATGGGGCGCCCAGTACCCCGATTGGATTAAAACATTGGAGCCTTCAGCGTTTCAAGAGGAGATGGAAGAGTTTATAAGCGCTGTCGCAGATAGATATCCTTATATAGATCAAATTGATGTGATTAACGAAGCACTTCCGGGGCACCAGGACGATACCCAATTTTTTATTGATGGTTTGGGTGGAGCCGGGGAATCAGGTTATGACTGGGCAGTGTGGTTGTTTAAAAAAGCCCGTGAATATTTTCCAAATTCAAAACTGATATTGAATGACTTTGGACTGGTAAATAGTAGTAGTAATATTAAAGAGCAACTGCTGTTATTACAGGTACTTCGCGATAGTGCTTTAGTTGATGGCTTTGGAGCTCAGGCGCATACTTTTCATCTGGATGGGCTGCAAGCTAACGTTCTAAAAGAAAACCTTGATTTAATGGCGAATGCAGGTGTTCCCATTTATATCACAGAAATGGATATAGAGGGACGAAATGCCGATGAAGCATCTCAATTAAGCAGTTATCAAAACCTGTTTCCTGTGCTTTGGGAACATCCTGGGGTTGCCGGTATAACATTATGGGGATACATATACGGGGATATGTGGATACCCGATGCGGGGTTGGTTTATGAGGATGGGACGGAGCGTTCAAGCATGCAATGGCTTAGAGATTACATGGAACAACAAGAAGATGTTGGATATCCTATGAGTGGTGCTGCAACTTCATCAGATCCCAGACTGCTAGAAGATCAAGGGAGTATTGAGGTTTATCCAAATCCATCTAAAGGGAAAGTTACATTGAGTAATATTTCGAATATTACTGAGCAAATATCTATTTATGATTTTCAGGGAAGACAGATTGATTTTTTTGAGTTAAATGGTCAGTCGCAAATTGAACTCAATTTATTGCCTGGTTTATATTTGGTAAAGGTACGGAATCAAAAAACCATGAAACTTATAGTAAGATAATTTAAAGTTTTAAACCTATAAAAATGAAAAACTTAATCTGTTTTTTTCTTTTAATTCTTATTCTTGGCGGGTGCAATCATTCAAAGCCAAAACAGGATGAATCATCCGATAGAGAAAAGCCGAATATTATTTTTTATTTATCAGATGATCAGGATATGCTTGATTATGGGTGTTATGGTAATGAAAAGGTAAATACTTTGGCTGTTGATAAATTAGCCTCTGAAGGTATGAAGTTTACCAATGCCTTTACTTCAATGGCGATGTGTGCTCCAAGCCGTTCATCTCTTTATACCGGAAAATATCCTTTGAAAAATGGGGCTTATGCCAACCATTTGCCAGTAAAACCTACGATAAAAAGTGTAACTCACTATTTGGGAGAACTGGGTTACGAGGTTGTTCTGGTGGGTAAAAGTCATGTGGGGCCCGATGATGTATTTGACTGGGATGTTAGAATGCCCGGTGTAGAAAATGATTCAGGGCCCAGGAAGTATGTGCCTTTTCATAAACTTGAGGCCTACCTTGAAACAAGCGATAAACCGTTTTGTATGTTTATTGCTTCCGATTATCCACACGGCCCTTATTTTAATGTAGATGATAAAGGCGAAGGAGATTATCAGATGCGCCCAATTTATTCATTTAGTAAAGAGAGTGTTATGTCAAACTCCGGGCGTGATTATGCAGGATATTACCGAAGTATAGATGAAGATAAGAAGCAACTTCAAAGAGTGGTAAGCCTGGTTGATAAGACTCAACCTGAGAATACACTGTTTATTTATTCCTCAGATCACGGAATTACCGGGAAATTTACTGTTTACGACAGGGGGCTGAAAGTTCCTTTTGTAGCCAGATGGCCTGGGGTTATTAAACCCGGAACAACCAATAATGAAATGGTAAGTTATGTTGATATTTTACCTACGTTTATTGAGATTGCGGGAGGCAATAATGATGTGGGGGATTTTGATGGAAAAAGTATATTTCCCCTTATGGTTGGTAAGGATGAACCGGTTCATGATTACGTATACGGTGTATCAACGAGGCAAAATATTCGGAAAGGTTATGTGTTTCCGTCAAGATCCATCCGCTCTAAAGAGTACAAGTATATTATTAATTTTAATTCTCAGGAGGTTGTTGCTGAAAACCTTACCGGAAATAAAAATATTGACAGATTCCTAAAAAGAGGGGCTTCGCATTTTGAGAATGTGCCTTACGAAGAATTGTACAATATTAAAGAAGATCCATACGAATTAGACAATATTGCTGAAAATGATGATTATGAGGCCATAAAATCAAAGTTGCACGACAGCTTGTTTGAATGGATGAAGGAACAAGGTGACTTTCTTGCAGAGGAAGGTCGTATGCCATTATTAAAGCCGACTTTGCATCCTTTAGATGAAAAATCAAAATGGAACAATTTGCCCGAAAGTTTGGAAAATACATTAAATCAGGAGGACTTTTATGAAGGCCATTAATTAATAGTAAAATAAAGTAAACATCATTACTTTACCCAACAGGGGGGGGCATGCATATTCCAGCTGAAGGCCAAATACGATGTTGTTCAAATAATAAATCGAAGATTACTTTTACTATTTCACTAAAAGCATACAGATATGAAACGGTTACATTTTTTGCTATTTATAGCAATATTATTCGGAATGATTACTTATGGTTGCGCTGAAGCAAAAAAGTCTGAAAAAGACAAATCTGAAAAAATGAATTTTCTGTTTATTGCCGTAGATGATTTACGCAATCAGGCAGGCATTTACGGGGATTCCCAAATGAAGACCCCTTCAATTGACCGACTGGGGGAAGGTGCGATGGTTTTCGATAACGCTTACTGCCAGGTTCCTGTCTGCGGAGCATCAAGAGCCAGTTTGTTATCAGGCCTTTCTCCTACTGCAACCAGGTTTAGGAACTATTATGCCAGCAAAGATGAGGATGCCCCGGAAGTCGCCAGTTTGCCTATGCACTTCAAAAATAATGGTTATACTACACTCTCCAGGGGAAAAATTTATCATCATGCAGATGATGATGTGGAGGCCTGGTCGGAAAAGCCTTATATACCCAACAAAGGCATAGGCTGGCAGTCTTATATTACTGAAGAATCAAAAGAAATTATTGAAGAAAACAGGGATCCGTCGAATCCGAATTTAGTTGTTGGGCCACCCTTTGAAGCGGCAGATGTGCCGGATAACGGATATCCTGATGGCATGTTAACCGACCAGGTGTTTGAGGATCTGGAGAAGTTTTCCAAAACTGAAGAACCTTTCTTCCTGGCAGTAGGTTTTTGGAAGCCTCATTTACCCTTTAATGCGCCAAAGAAATATTGGGATTTGTATGACGAAAATGACATAAACCTTGCTGATAACCCGTTTCCTCCCAAAGATGCACCAGGTCAGGCAATGCACAACTGGAATGAACTGAGGGGGATGTACACCGGTGTTCCGCAGGAAGGCCCGGTTTCTGATGAATTAGCCAGGAAATTGATACACGGGTACTATGCCTGTGTCAGTTATACCGATGCACAAATTGGGAAAATTCTGGATGAACTGGATCGGTTAGGCCTTGCAGAGAATACTGTTGTGGTTTTATGGGGAGATCATGGCTGGCATTTAGGCGAACACGGGTTATGGTGCAAACACTGCAATTTCGATAAAGTGATTAAGGCACCTTTGATAGTAAAGGCACCCGGTATGGAGAATAACGATGAAGGTCGTTCAAATTCCTTAGTCGAATTTACTGATATTTACCCAACCCTTTGCGATTTGGCAGATCTTGATAAACCCAATCATTTAGATGGAAAATCTTTTGTTAAAGTTTTGAAAGATGCGGATGCTTCTATTCATGAAGCAGCCTATTCAAGATATCATGATGGCGAGACTGTTGTAAACCAGCGATATGCTTATACCGAATGGACGGAAAATGGGGAAATGACAGCGAATATGCTTTACGACCATGAAAAAGATCCCGATGAAAATGTTAACGTTGTTGACGATCCTGATTATGAGGATGTGGTCAGGGATATGAAGCAACTCTTAAATCAAAAAAGAGAAAAAATTGCTGAAAATAATGATAAATAAAAATTAAAATGAAAAGCAAGTTCATTCAAATTTCAGGCATTACATTTTTATTGATCTGCATCAGTTTATCTTCTGCGTCACAGGATCGGTATAATGTAATATGGATAAGTGCTGAAGATATGGGGCCCGAATTGGGTTGTTATGGCAACAACGATCTTTCAACACCTAATATTGATCGTCTGGCCAATGAAGGCGTCCGTTACACCAATGCCTATTCAACGGTTGGGGTTTGTGCCCCCAGCCGGTTTTCAATTATTACCGGTCTTTATCCTGCGGGTTACGGGGCCCATAATATGCGGACAGGTAATTACTACACCTATGTTCCTTCCGAAGAAGTTGAATACCGCTCAAATTTGAATATCCGCGATATAACCAGCAGAAATGTGCCCGAATACAGCGTTGTTCTGCCTGCGGGGGTAAAGTGCTTTACCGAGTATTTAAGGACTCAAGGTTATGCATGTTTCAATCAGCAAAAGTGCGATTATCAATTTCCTGCACCACTCACGGCATGGGACGAATCCAGTGGTCAGGCGGATTTTTCGCAAGCCGACAAAGATCAGCCTTTTTTTTATGTGAAGAACCATATGGTTACACATGAATCGCGGATTTGGATGAGAGAAGATGAACCGTTGACAGTTCATCCTGATTCTGTTAAAATTCCGGATTATTTTGCTGATATTCCTGAAGTGCGACAAGCCATTGCCCGTAAATACTCTAACATTGAAGAACTTGACCGGCAGGTAGGCGAATTGCTTGACCGACTGGAAGAGGAAAATTTACTTGAAAAAACAATTATCTTTTTCTGGAGTGATCACGGGGGGCCTTTACTTCGTCAAAAACGTGCCGTAGTTAATCAAGGGCTCCATGTACCATTGATTGTACGCTATCCGGATAAAAAAGATGCCGGAACTGTTGATTCAAATATCGTATCCTTAATGGATCTGGGACCAACGGTAATGTCATTGCTGGGGATTGAACCCCCTGAATACATGGATGGAAAGGCATTTGCCGGCGAGCATCAGCAAATGGATGGGCGGGATTATATTATTGGATCGGCCGACCGTTTTGATGAGCAAACTGACATGCGGCGTTCGGTTATTGACGGAAGGTATGTATATGTTAGAAACTTCCTGCCGCAGTTACCCTATTCGATAAGAATCGGTTATCGCGAACAAATACCCATGAACAAGATTCTGCTTGAAAAAGGAGCAAAAGGGGAGTTGTCAGGCGATCCCGCATACATACATGCCCGAACGAAACCTCTTGAAGAATTATATGACTTGCGATCTGATCCCTATGAAGTCAATAATTTAGCTAAAGATCCGGCATATAAAGATAAATTATCAGAAATGAGAAAAGTGCTTGCAGATTGGCAGCTTCAGGTGGGTGATAAGGGCTTTATTCCCGAGCATGACCTTATTCGCATGTTTTGGCCGGGCATGAAACAGCCGGTTGCTAAAAAAGTAGATTTTGAAGTGGACGGGAGCAAGAATCTTAAATTGTTTTCGGCAACAGAAGGTGCATCTATAGCATTTCAAATTAATGATCATATAGGTAATGAGCACTGGGAATTATATCACGATAAAACCCAAATAAAGGCTGATGATAAAGTGGTAGCCAAAGCAGTGAGAATTGGCTTTAAAGATTCGGGCATTTCCTATTGGAATGTCAGATGAAAACGATTGTTAAATAGTATTTGTCTACAAAGCAGGTTCAATGTGGTGTGAAAGGTTGCGTATTAATAAGCAATGAATTATATCTTTGTTTACCATATTAATAGATTGTTAGACTTTTAGATATTAGATTTAATACAAATCATATGGTATTGATAATTTGTGCTTTAACAATGAAAACTATTAAGCTGCAAATGGTTGAAATTTAGGTATTTTTAAAAGTTTAACGGAGTATTGCCATATATCAGTTTATCCAAATTAAGAATGAAAGTCGCATACGATGCCCATAAATTCAAATAAATCTATCAGGGGTTTTCTGTTACACCTCCATCCCCCCAGAATAGACGCCCGTAGCATTAAGTTCAACCGAACCTTTGGTCTTGGCGGTATTGCTGCCCTGCTGGTCGTGGTTCTGTTTTTTTCCGGGTTGCTGCTTAAATTCATTTATGTGCCCTCAGCCAGCAGGGCATACGACTCCATCGTTTTTTTTCAGCAAGAGATTATCTTCGGTGGGTTTCTTAGGAACCTTCACCACTGGAGTGCCATGTTATTGGTGGTGGTTGTCTTTTTACACCTTGTTAGGGTGTTTTACTCCCAATCCATTTTTTTTGAACGAAGAAAAAACTGGCTTTACGGATTGCTGCTCTTGTTTCTGGTAATCAGTGCCAACTTCACGGGATATCTTCTCCCATGGGATCAACTCTCTTATTGGGCGGTAACTATTATGACCAACATGTTCAGTTACATCCCGGTCATCGGCGAACCGCTGGCTGGTTTGATCCGCGATGGGGAAACAGTCAGCGAAAATACCCTTCTACGGTTTTACCATTTTCACACCGGATTGCTGCCCATACTTCTTATTTTTTTTATGGCCATTCATTTCTGGCTCGTCCGTAAAGCAGGTGGTATTGCCCTGCCTCCCGCCGACAAGGTAAAAAAAGTCAATGCGTATCCGTATTTGGTTTATAAGGAAGTTTTTGTGGCCGTTATTCTTCTGCTGGGCCTGTTTCTTTTTTCCATTTTTGTGGACGCCCCTTTGCTGGAGAAAGCCAAACCCTTGGTTAATCCCAATCCCAGTAAGGCGCCATGGTATTTCATGGGATTTCAGGAGCTCTTGATCCACACCCACGCCACCTTTGGGGCATTTATTATTCCCCTGCTCACGACAGCCTTCTTTATCGGTATCCCATTCTTCAGGTATAAGGAATTAAGACCGGGGAGCTGGTTTTATTCCGAAAACGGGAAAAAGATTACCATCATTTCTGCCGTATTCTCAATCCTTTTCACGTTTGTTTTCTCCATTGTGAATGACACTTTGTTTGATTTCAGCAATCGTCTGGGAGAATGGCCGGCTATAATCAGCACGGGACTTCTGCCCTTTATCCTTTATCTTATTCCAATGGCCGGATTTTTATTTTATTTAAAACGAAAAAGAAATGCGGAGCGCATTGAAATGGTCATTGCCACGGTAACTATTCTTCTGTCGGCTTATATTACCATGATGTTGACAGGGGTTTTTCTCAGAGGAGAAGGTATGCAATTGATATTCTAAACAATTATTAATGATGAACAAACTCAGGCAAATAACCCGAAGAAAATTCTTTTCACGCTTCTTTTATTCATTGCTGATCCTGCAAATTGGTTATCTGTTTATACGAGTGCTGAAACCGGGGAAGTCCATGTCCACTCAAAAACCCTTGTATGAAGCTGGACAGCTGTCATTTTTCGAAAAAGGCCGGGTCTACCCCTTCAGTTCAGAGGATTTTTTCCTTTATTGTCTGGATGACGGCGGTTTTTTGGCACTTTCGTCCAGGTGCACTCATTTGGGATGCACTGTTCAATATCAGGCCGGCCGGGGCCTTTTTGAATGTCCGTGTCATGCATCGGCTTTTAATAAAAACGGAAATGTGCTCTCCCCGCCGGCAACCCGGGCTTTAGACTGTTTCCCTATAAAAATTGAAGACCAAAAGGTGTGGATCGATACGAATACTCCCATCCGCCGTAATCATTCCGATTCTTCTCATATTACCTACGCGTAAACTATGGACTTTCTTAAATATAAAGCAACATCCAAAGTATTGGGGGCATTACTGATACTGGTCATTCCTGCCTACCTGCTTGTCAGAGTTGCCCTCCTCGACATCGCACCAATTGAAAGCTCAGATCCTGAGTTTACAGGCAAAGAGAGTTGCCGGGAATGCCACATTGAGGAATACAACGACTGGGAAGGATCCCATCACGACAGAGCTATGGATGTTGCCAATGACTCTACTGTGCTGGGTGATTTTTCGCATGTAAAATTTGAAGGGGGAGGACGCACCCATGAAATGTACAAAAAAGATGACCGCTTTTTTGTTTACACCGAAGGGGAAGACGGGGAAATGGAAGAGTTTGAGATTAAATACGTTTTTGGGTTTACCCCGTTGCAACAATATCTTGTCGAATTTGATGGCGGGCGTATGCAAACCCTCCCTCTGACCTGGAATACAGAAGACAGCTCCTGGTACCATATGACCGATTCCATATACCGGAATGAAAACATCGATCACAACAACTGGCTCCATTGGACAAACCAGGCCCAGAACTGGAACGGCATGTGTGCCGAATGCCACTCCACCAATCTTAATAAAGGCTATGACCCGCAAACGGATACCTACAACACCACTTGGTCGGAAATCGATGTCAGTTGTGAGGCCTGCCACGGACCGGGTTCCCAACACATCGAGTGGGCCAACCTCCCGGAATATTCAAGAGAAGCTTACACGAATTACGGTCTTGTGACAAAGACCAGTAACATCGATAATACAGAATACGTTGACAACTGCATGAGATGTCATTCGCGGAAAACTACCCTTGGAGATTTTAATCATTCATCATCAAGTATCTATGATCATTACATCCCTGAATTACCGGATGAACCCAACTGGTTTATAGATGGGCAAATATTGGAAGAAGATTATGTGTATGCTTCTTTCCTGCAAAGTAAAATGTACCAGAGAGAAAGGGAAGTGAAATGCAACGACTGCCACAATGTGCATAGCGGCGAACTGCTTTTAGAAGGCAACGATCTCTGCCTGCAATGCCATCAGGAAGAAGTTTATGACACTTATGCGCATCATTTTCATAAAGAAGCCGGCATGGATGGTAAGCCGGTAATCTCGGAATCGGGAAAGATATTTGACGTGGGCTCGGGCACCGAATGCATCAATTGCCACATGCATGGCCGCTATTACATGGGTGTCGATTACCGGAGAGATCACAGCTTCCGGATTCCCCGCCCAGATCTTTCCATCAAACACGGCACCCCCAATGCCTGTACGCAGTGTCATGCCGATGAAACGGATGAGTGGGCGGAGGAATACATCACCCAATGGTTTGGAGAAAGCAGACAATATCACTATTCGGAAGCCCTGGCCACCGTCAAAGAAGAAAATCCCGAAGCTGTCCCGGAGTTGAAAAGAATACTTAACGACGATCTGTACCCACCAAACATCAGGGCCCTTGCCCTGCAATCTATCGGCAATTATTTTCCCGATTCCCTGGGACAAACGGCCGGGAATTTTATGACCCACACCAATCCCCTTTTCAGGATTGCAAGCATTAGAACCATTTATGAGCAGAGCGATGACAATATTAACAAACTTGTTGCAGGTCTTTCTGATCCTACAAGGGCCGTGAGGACAGAGGCGGCACATCGGCTGATGCAGGCCGGGGAAGACCGCATTCCCCAAAAGCATCAAGACAACTACAATAAAGCCCTGGAAGAGTATAAGGAGGTTTTGTTGTACAATGCCGATTTTCCCACAGGCAAAGTCAATCTGGCCAATTTTTATTATCACAGGAATGAACTCGACAGCGCTGAACATTTTTATAAAGCAGCAATAGAGCAGGACAGCGAGCTAACATCTGTCAAACTCAACCTGGCTCACCTCTATAACAGGCGGGAAGAAAACGAGAAAGCGGAGACTCAGTTCCGTGAATATTTGGCAGAAGAACCCGAAGATTTTGATGCGCTCTATTCATTTGGTCTGCTTCTAAGTGAAGCCGGCAAGTACGAAGAATCCCTGGATACCCTTCTTAAGGTCAGCCAGGTGGATCCGGACAGGCCACGGGTCAACCATAACATTGGCATGATGTATGACTTTATGGAGGACAAAGAAAAAGCAGAAGAATTCCTGAAGAAGGAAATCGAGGTTAACGACAACCTTAACAGCCGCTCAGCATTGCTCCGGTTTTACCTGGACAACAATTACGGTGGAAAAGCTCTTGAACTTGGCAGGAAAATTCTTGAGGAATACCCGGATGCAGCAGGAATACAACAAGTGGTAGAGCAGCTGCAGATTAGAATGGGGCGTAATTAAGGATCCAGACCTGTAAATTTCTTGTTTTTGAAATAGTTTTTTGGAAAGTAAACCCTTTACTTTCATCCGTTAAATCAGGACTAAAGCCGAGCCAAAACAGAAAAAAACATGGCAGTACTATTTTCAATCACTTTCACTTTTCCATGCAGTCTCGAAAAAAAGCATTAGCAGCGCACATATTCCTGCAGTTGCCAATGTAAAAATCATCATCT
>CAYOFH010000104.1:7587-11587 GCA_964403175.1 uncultured Marinilabiliaceae bacterium | reverse complement strand
TAATAAATATAAGTAATTCAGTTTACGATGTCTAATTTTTTTATTACTAAACTGAAAAATAATGACAATACTTCGTTGAACTTTTACAAAATACTGAAGTTCAGACGCTTGCAAGCGAGCGAGTTTTTTTAAAAGTACAGATTATCAATATTATATGATTTTTCTTGATTCTTATATCTAAAAGTCTAACGATCTATTGTAATGAGAGCATAATTTAATTAATTGGGTTGTTTTCAATATTTTGTTAAAAAAGAACTTTAAGCTGTTAAAGATGTTCTCCATAAAATATAAACCGTAAAATCCCGTAATCCATGAAAAAACGTGTAGTAAATATTATTGCTGAATTGTTAATAAATGAGGGTATTGAATATGTTTTCGGAGTGACCGGTAAAACCATTGCACCATTATTGGATGCTCTGCTTGATTATGAAGAGATTAATTTTATCTCATCTAAGCATGAGAACGGTGCTGCTTTGATGGCCTACGGGTATGCCCAGGGGAATGGAAAGATAGGTGTTTGCTGTGGCTCCACCGGCGGAGGTTCTACGAATCTGGCAACAGGAGTAGCTACTGCCTATATGAATTCTGTCCCATTATTGGTGATAACCGGCCAGATAGCGACCACTGAATACGGGAAAGGCGCTTTTCAGGAATCGACCGGGTGGGGGCAGTCGATTGATACGGTTGATTTTTTCAGATCTATTTCCAAACAAAGCTTTTCTGCTGTAAATGCTACGAAGATCGTCGAAACTATTCAATATGCCATTCGAAGCGCTACCTCCGGAAGGATGGGGCCTGTTCATGTGAATATTCCTTTTGATATTCAGCAGACTCTGGTTGAATTTGAACCTGTAGGCATTAAGTCCGATATCATATCGGGCGGTTCATTTCTGGAAAGGAAGGTTCTCCGGGAAACTTTAAATCATATTGAGGTCTCGGAGAATCCGGTTTTTCTGGTTGGCTGGGGCGCTGTTCAGTGTGGAGCAAGCGGAGAAGTATTGGCAATTGCTGAAATGCTTCAGATTCCTGTAGCCACAACTATTCAGGGGAAGGGTGCTTTACCTTCTGAGCATCCATTATGTCTTGGCGTTGTCGGTATTTGCGGACATGCACTGGCTGCAGATTATGTTCTCGAAAAATCAGATCTTATAATTGCCGTAGGAACCAGCTTTGGTGAGTTTTCTACATATAGTTGGGATGAACGGTTTCTGAAGAATAAGAAAATCATTCACATTGATATTGATAAGCGGGAAATAGGAAAAAATTTTCCTGTGGCTGTGGGTTTGAATGGTGATGCAAGAGTAATTGTTCATCAATTGAGACAGATGGTGGAGAGTATAAAAATGCAGCCGAAAATTTCAGGACCAAAAGCAATTTCATTAATCAAGTCCAGCGAACGATTGATTAATCCACATTTGATGGAGGATAAAAGTGTTCCCATAAAACCTCAAAGTCTTTTTGGTGTGTTAAGGGAGCTGGCGCCACAGAATACTGTTTTCCTTGCTGATTCCAGTTCTCACTGGGCCTGGGCAATGCATTACTTATCGATTGGGAAGACTGGTAATTTTTTTCCAACACTTGGGTTGGGTGCCATGGGAGCTTCAATCAGTTCGGCCATTGGAATTAAACTGAGTGTTCCCGAAGCCCCTGTAGTTTGTATCTGCGGTGATGGATCTTTTCATATGGGAGGAAATGAGATTGCCACAGCAGCACAATTTGATATTCCTGTTATTTGGATAGTTTTTAATGATTCGTGCTATAGTATGCCTCAGGCTTCCATAAAAAAGATGTTTAACCGGACAATAGGAGTGGAACTGGGCAAAACAGATTTTGCTAAAATGGCTGAGTCGGTGGGAGTAAAGGGATTCAGGGTTGATAGCAGAGACAGTTTTTCGAATGCTCTTGCTGAAGCTTTAACAATTGATCAGCCTGTAGTAATTGATGTGCTGATTGATGCATCAGAAATTCCGCCTCTAGGACAGCGTAAATTGCTAGTTGAGTAGTGAGTTTTTATGTTCTGACAATCTGGTAATTATGATTTTAGGGGCTGTGTACCGGTAAGTTGCAGGTGTAAAAAGAGTTATTAGCTCCGGCTCTTTTGTAATTGGTGAAGTTGTGGAATTTTTTTGTCAGTGATTCTCAGGTTTTCAAAAATATCAAGGTTAAGTGACTTATTGGAAGGACTTTGTTAAATTTGAATTTTTATTTACAATACTTCATTATATTTTTTTAAAAGACTAAATTTCAAGCGTTTGCAAGCGAATGAATTTTTATCTTAAAGTACAAATTATCAATGTCATATGATTTAGCTTAAATCTTATATCTATAAGTCTAACGATCTATTGGTTTAAAGGCATTATAATTATGAAAAATTTTGAAAAAGCCGATATAATAACTGATGTCGCTTACAAAAAAAGTAAAAACCGGTTTCTGCCCCGTGATGAGCAAATGCGCCTCAACAATGCCATGAAACAAAAAATAGTGCAATTTGCCACAGAGATTGCCTCCGAACCGAACCGTCCGCAGACCATGAAACTGTTTGATGAAATGATGAACGGCATGCATGGACAGAGGGTTAAAGACTTATATGCTTATCGCAGGGAAGGCAATCATGTAATGGCTTTGCTTTGTAATTCGATTCCTCCCGAGCTGATCTATTCGCTTGGGAATTTTGTTCCGGTGAGTGTTTGTATGGGGGCAGGTGAAGTGGAGCCTTATGCTGACCAGTACACCCGGGGGATGTGTACTCCCATCCGTTCCATGATTGGATTTTTGCAGACAGGGATGTGTGTGTTTTTTAATCTTGCCGATTATGTTTTAGGGTCAGACTTATGTGCTTCAGTTAAAAAGGCCACCGGATTGGTTCAAAAGATTTCTGATGAATTTGAGGTATTCTGTCTGAAAACAAGACGTAATCATTTCATCGATTTTGACTTTGATGGTTTTTACGAATGGGTAATGAAGATTACTGATGGCAAAGGGATTAATATTGAAAGCCTGGTTGAATATTCCCGTTTGTTTTCAGAAATTAGAAAAGAATACCGGAGTGTTCTCGAATACAGGAAGTATTCCAATCCGCCCATCAACGGAAAAAATAGTTTATGGATTCAGCAATTGGCCCTGGTTGAGGAGCCAAAGAAGTTATTGGAAGCTCTCCGGCGACTAAAAGAGGAACTGCGAAATAACGTCGAAGCGGGTGTTGGGTACAATTCTGACGGAAAGAAGAAGAGAGTTATGTTAATTACATCGCGCATAATGCCCCCTTTTGGTCAGATTTATCGAATAATAGAAAATGCCGGCGGACTGGTGGTTTGTGAGGAGACTGATATGGGTATAACCAATATTAACTACGATTTTGAGAGGTTTAATGAAATTTTGGAAAGTAACTCCCGGAATATTAAGCCGGCCGTGAAATATATGATGGAATCTGTGGATGAAAATTCAAGTTCGTGTATTTCGGATTTTGATATTGACAAGCTGGAACAAAAAATTAATGAATATCATGTGGATGCAGTGATCAACTTTAGTTTTAAAAACTGCAACACCATGCAGATGAAAACAAAAAATATTAATGAGTCGATAGTTAGCAAAGGGTTTTTATCTTTACAATTGACAACTGATTATTTCGATCTTTATGAAAATGAACTGATATACGAAGGGATAATTTCCCGGTTACTGAATCCATAAATCCTAAACTATGAGTTTACAAAAAGAATTGGATGAAGCTTGTAAAAAAATAGATATACTCAAAAAGCAACTTGCTGAATCAAAAGCAGGAGAAAAGAATCTTCTGGAACTCATCCAAACTTTGGATAGTCATATTTTCAGGTGTCGGAAAGGGCCGGATGATAACCTCTATCCGCGTTTTAGCGAAGGCAAAATTGCCAGCGAGTATAAGATGAATACCCGGCTGATTGAAGGGAAAACGCTGAGAGAGATAATGGGAGAAGATGCTTACCGAAGGCTAAGGCCTTACTATGATGAAGCTTTTGAGGGAAAG
>CAYOFH010000104.1:0-7487 GCA_964403175.1 uncultured Marinilabiliaceae bacterium | reverse complement strand
CTGCAGGAACTATTGAAAAGAGTTTTGGATGGAGAAGTTGTTCAAACCCCGCCTATTTGGTATAATGCACATTTAGTGGATGACAAATATCCCGACAACCTGATTTGTATTGGATCTGTTGTCTTTCCAGTTTTTCTTTCCCACGGAAAACTCGAATACATCGTGCTGATGCATGAGGATATTACAGACCGGATAAATGCACAGGAAGCTCTGCGAAAGAACGGAGAGAGAATGAAGCATTTATTATCGGCCAATCCGGCTGTTATCTATACTTCTGATGTAATTCCGCCTTTTAAATGGACATTCATGAGTGAGAATGTTGTGGATCTTACCGGATATGAGTCTTCTGATTTTCTGGATAATCCGGATTTCTGGTCGGATCATTTGCATCCTGAAGATTATTTATACGCTCATAATGACATTAAAGGAGTGCTGGCGAAAGACCATAATGTGATGGAGTATCGTTTTCGCTGTAAAGACGGGTCTTACATTTGGATTCTTGATGAAACCAAACTGATCTATGATGATGAGGGTAATCCCACAGAGATGATTGGTTATTTTGTAGATATTACCAAGCGTAAAAAAGCCGATCAGGAGTTGGTTTTAGCTAAAGAGAAGGCCGAAGAATCGGATCGGTTAAAGTCCGCTTTTCTTGCCAACATGAGCCATGAAATCCGTACCCCCATGAATGGAATGCTTGGATTTGCTGACTTGTTGAAAGACCCCCAACTAACAACTAAGGAGAAGGAGGAATATGTGGGAATTATTAGAAAAAGCGGATATCGGTTGCTGGGAATTATTAACGATCTCATTAATATTTCCAAGATTGAGTCCGGACAAATGGATGTGAAAATTGAACCTGTCAACATCAATGAACAAATAGATTTCCTGTTTAAATTTTTTTCAGCCGAAGCCAGAAGCAAAGAACTGGAGTTTAAAAAGCATTGTCCTTTAGGAGATGATGAGGTGGTAATCTCAACAGATAAGGAAAAGCTGCATGCCATTCTTAGTAATATGATCAAAAACTCTATCAAATTCACGGAAAAGGGGTGTGTTGAGTTTGGTTATACAAAGGAGAATGATTTTTTTGAGTTTTTTGTGAGTGACACCGGAATTGGAATTAGTAAAGAAAATCAGCAGGCTGTTCTGAAACGATTTATTCAGGTTGATTCGGGCTTTTCAAGTGGCTATGAAGGAGCCGGACTGGGACTTTCCATAGCCAAAGCTTACATTGATATGCTGGGAGGCCGGCTTAGAATTGAATCGGAATTGGGAAGCGGCTCCACCTTTTTCTTTACGGTGCCTGTAAACAACAGGTCTCAAAACGAAAGATAAAAGTACAAGATGTAGTTACAAACCTTTTCAGTTATTTTACTTATGTTGTGTTAGGGAGGATCTTTAGGCTGAAAAGGCCGGAGGAGGCTGCTGCAATCCTTCCGTAGCAGGGTGTTTCTTTCATCTATAGGCGGTGTCCCCCAATCCAAAAATTCCGCTTAAATAATGCCTTTAATCAGATATTTTCCTTTCTCATCCTGCACTTCATGCCGATTTGTGCCTTCACATTTCCTTCCAGGCAATACAACATTTCGTCCTTTGCCTATATCTGCC
This sequence comes from uncultured Marinilabiliaceae bacterium, assembly GCA_964403175.1. GTDB lineage: Bacteria > Bacteroidota > Bacteroidia > Bacteroidales > Marinilabiliaceae > Marinilabilia. Next base: position 5,879 of record CAYOFH010000104.1, on the reverse strand, counting down.
CGGAAATAGTTCTCATCTCCATATCTTATGCTGCGAAATCCATTTGATAAAGGGATGCAGAGTATTGACTTTCTCTCTGAAAAGGATGTAGCTTTATATTATGTAAACTCATAAAGGCCCTTTCTTATGCGTATCACCATTGCCTACAATCTGCGTAGTGACGATTCAGAAGCTACTGCGGAACTGATTTCTGCCGAAGATATCGACCGGATATATAAAACCATCATCAGTCTGCAACACACCGTTACTGTTGTGGAAGTGTCGGGCAAACCCAATGAGGTCATTGAACGGCTTCTGGATAGTGAACCTGAATTGATTTTTAATCTGGCTGAAGGGACCATCGGAAGTTCCCGGGAAGCTTTTTACCCAGGTCTGTATGAACAGATGGGCGTTCCTTTCACCGGAGGAAATGCATCGTTGCTGCACTTAAATCTGGATAAGCATCTGGCAAAAACGGTCCTCGCTTCACGAGGAATTCGGGTTCCACAGGGTGTTTTGCTTACACCAAAGGACAATATTCTTCCCGTTGGACTTAATTATCCGCTCATTATTAAGCCCAACTCCGAGGGTTCCAGCATAGGCATTTCGCAGGATTCGGTGGTTGAGAATCCTGAGGCAGCCAAAAAACGTATTCGTGAAATGCTGAATCATTATCCCGCCGGTCTGGTAGTGGAAGAATTTATTACAGGACGTGAACTCAGTGTTCCATTCCTGGAAAATTATCCCGGAAAGATTCTCGATATAGTGGAGCATACTTTCGACCTGAGTAAAACAGGAGGTAAATACAATATTTACGATTATGGATTAAAGCAGGGAACTTCTTCTGCTGATTCCGTGCATGTTGTTTGTCCTGCCCGTATCAATGCTCAGGAAGAGAAGGCAGTGCTGGAGATGGCCCGGCAGGTTTTTGACATTATGACCTGTCCCGATCTGGGGCGGGTGGATATCCGTCTGCATTCCAATGGTCAGCCCTATTTTATTGAGCTTAACCCCTTGCCCAGCCTGCACCCCGATGCATCACTGATGGTGGCAGCCGGCACCCGCGGATTGGAATTCCGGGAAGTCATCCGGTTAATAATCCGGTCTGCTGCCCGGCGGTACAGAATTCCTTTGCGCCAGCCCCGGAAAAGTGTGACAAGTGATTACCGGTCAGGAGAACAAAGGCCCACGGCCAGAGAGTTGGGCATTCAGGTGGGGCGGTTGCAACCCGGCATCCAAAATGCCATTACAGATGTGAAAGGGGTACGTGTTGGACATTTTACCCGCATTGAGGACAATGTACAGCTTCCCGGGCAGATGGAAGCTACCAGTGTGCGGACCGGTGTTACTGCTATCCTGCCCGCCGGTCATGCTTATACCAACCGGTTGGTGGCAGGAGGCTTTATTCTCAATGGGGTGGGCGAAATGGCCGGATTGACACAGGTTATCGAAACCGGATGGCTCGAAACGCCTGTTATGCTTACCAATTCACATTCGGTGGGACGTGTACATGCGGGGGTAATTAATCAGATGATAAAAAAATATCCCCGCCTGGGAACGGAGACGGATGTGGTTCTGCCGGTTGTGGGAGAGGCTGATGATTCTTTTTTGAATGATGTACGGGTAGGAAGTTGTAATGCTCAGGATGCCGCCAAAGCAATGGAAGCAGCCACAGAGAAAGGCTGCCTGCAGGGTTCGGTGGGGGCCGGCGTGGGGATGACCAGCTTTGATTTTGCAGGGGGTATCGGAACTTCCTCTCGCATTATTGATATGCCCGAAGGTGGTGGTTTTACAGTGGGTGTTTTGGTTCTGTCCAATTTTGGGAAGATGCGGAATCTGACCATTGACGGGGCCGTAGTGGGAAAACAACTGGACAGTGAATTTGATTATGCAGGCCGAAGAGAAATGTCTGAGGGGTCTGTGATTGTTGTCGTGGCCACCGATGTGCCTTTGATCAGCAGTCAGCTGAACCGCCTCTCCAAAAGGGCTGCCCTTGGATTGGGCAGAACGGGTAGTTATGCAGCTTCGACCAGTGGTGAGATTATTGTGGCCTTTAGCACCGGAAACCGGAAGCCCAGGCCATCACCTTCGGGCAGTAATTTTATTACGCTGAAATGTATTTCGGATTATCACATCAATCTGGTTTATGAAGCGGTGGTGGAAGCCACAGAAGAGGCAGTGCTCAATGCCATATTTTGCTCAGGTGGAATGAGTGGCCGCCTGCAGCGCTGGTGTCCCGCCATACCACACGACAGGGTGCTGGAAATCCTGCGCAAAGGAAACGGGTGATTTTTAAATTTGCCGGAGTGGGATTGTGATGTTTGTTTTTTTATTCTCCGGTAATCTTGTATCGTCAGAGATTGCTTCTCCCGTTTTCGTGCCTTTGAATCGCAATGTCTTGTTCATTGTGCGGGAGCAATTCAAAAGGTTGGTCAAACCTCAAAATTTTAACAACATCTCTTTTTTATGATAGTAATCGAAAAATACAACGACAGCCTGCACAATCCTTACTGGAAATTTCAGTTGGGGCCGGAGGCCTACGAAATCAAAGATACCCCCATGCGGGTTGAAGCAATAAAAAAAGCACTTCGGGAAGATAAACACTTTCGGTTTGTAACTGCCAAAAAGTTTCCGGAGCGAACCATCGCTAAAATTCATCCCTATCACGATTACATCAAAAAAACTGCAGCATCGATGAAGGAAGGGGAAGAGTTTTACCCCGACTTGTTTCCCGGTGAGGGGGCTCATCTTCCCAAAGTGGTGGATTCTCCGCTGTGGGGCGGTATCTGGTGCACCGATGCGGTAACACCCATCACCAGAAAAACTTATGATGTAGCCAGAGCTTCGGCCGAGACAGCCCTGACCGGAGCTGAAATGCTACGTGACAAAAAAGAGACCAGAGTTTATGCTTTGTGCCGACCTTCGGGTCATCATGCCGGTCCACGCGTGTATGGAGGTTACTGCTATTTTAACAATGCAGCTACGGCGGCAGAATTTTTGTTACCTTCTGGTACGGTGGCTATTGTGGATCTGGATTTTCACCATGGAAACGGAACGCAGGAATTTTTTCAGGAAGTAAAATCGGTTTTTACGGCATCTGTTCATTGCGATCCCTCCATTGAATATCCCTATTTCTGGGGTTATGCTGATGAAAAGGGAAAGGGACAGGCGGTGGGAACCAATCATAATGAGCCCCTCCCGAAAAATACTGAACTGCCCGAATATCTTGAGGCTGTGGGGCGAATAGTAGAAAAAATCAAAGCCTGTCAACCGTCTTTTTTGATTATTGCTGCCGGTTTCGATACGCATGAAGACGATCCCATCGGTGGATTTAATTTGCATACCGGGGATTATTTTGAAATCGGAAAAGCTTTTGATCTGCTGAAAATTCCTACTTTGATTTGTCAGGAGGGGGGATACAATACAGCCACTGTCGGGCAGTGTGTGAAGAATTTTTTGCTTGCGTTTGAGGAAAAATAAGTAGTGTCATCCATAAGATATGAAAAAGTAAATACTTTTGTTTGACGAGACAATGGTGGTTTTTAAAAATAGATGCTCATATTTGTGACGAGCCTTAAGGAAATTTTGGTCTGCTGATTTTTTCAGCAGATTCTGATTAAGTTAAAATAAATGCTAAACAAAATACTAAAAAATATTTCGGGACTAAAGATTCTGGTAGCCCTGATTTTAATTGGGGTTATCACAATTATTCTGATCAAAACTCTGGAAACACCTGAAGTCAGTCCCGTCATAATTTCTCGCATAAATTCTGCCGATTCTATTTTAATCCATTCTGACAGCCTGGTTTCACCGATACTTTATTCCAAAGTCCCTGACCTGTCAGAACTGTCTGTGAAAGACCGCAAGAAGAGATTTATCCATATGATGCTGCCGGCGATTCTTATGGCCCGGGAAAAAATAGCCGTCGAACACAATCTGGTTGAAAGGCTTATTGATAAACAGGAAGAGCAGGGTTTTTCTTCCGAAGATAGCATTGAAATGAGTAATTTATTGGAAAAGTTTAATGCTAATAGCGAATTTGACCTACTTGACCGGCTGAAGCCTCCTCCCATAAGTATTATTCTTGCTCAGGCAGCGATCGAAAGTGGTTGGGGCAATTCCAGATTTTTTAGAGAAGCCAATAACGTTTTTGGCATTTGGTCATATAATAGTAATGAAAAGCGTATTTTGGCAGGAGAGTCAAGAGGGGACACTAATATTTATTTAAGGAGCTATGATACTCTTTTCGAATCGGTTTATGATTATCTTCTGGTTATTGCACGGGGCAATGCCTATAAAGACTTTCGTGAAATCAGAACAGAATCTGATGATCCTTACCGGTTAATCTGGTTTTTAAGGAATTACTCGGAAAAACGTCTGGGATACGTTGTTGATTTGCGAAACATGATCGAGTTTAATAATTTAATAAAATATGACCATTATCAACTTGAAGAAATTGATAAAGATGATGAAAACTGGAAAAAATTACTGGATTCATAAGGTCAGGATATTCATTCTTTTGCCGATAGTAACTTCCTGTATGGGGAATACTTCAGAGAACAGTCAATCCGGAAACTCTGAAGAGCCAGAATGGCAAAAGATAAGTTCAGATTTTAATGTGGTATGCCTGGTTTACCACAGGTTTGGCGATGATCGGTACCCTTCTACCAACACGTCTGTTGCGGTTTTTGAAGAACATTTGAAGTATTTGTCCGACAATGAATTCAAATCCTACACGGTAAGTGATCTGCTGAATGATACATCAGCGCTGGCTGACGATAATAAAAAGGTACTCATAACGGTTGATGATGGTTTTGCCTCATTTTATGAAAATGGAATTCCTCTATTGGAAAAATACCAAATGAAAGCCACGCTATATGTCAACACCGAAAGTGTGGGATGGAGCGATTACCTCAGTTGGGAGCAATTGAAAGAATTAATGGATAAAGGTGTGGAGATAGGCAGTCACTCGCATCGGCATAATTATTTTGTGAATGAACCCGATTCTTCACGAGCAGAGGTTTTTGAAGAGGATTTACTGAAAGCAGAATCTCTGTTTGAAGAGCATCTGGGAATGGTGCCGAAAACCTTTGTTTATCCTTACGGAGAATTTTCCGACGAAATGGTGGAGGTGGTAAAAAATCATGATTACCTGATTGCTTTTGCGCAAAATTCCGGTGTAATGAGCAGTGCATCTCATCCGTATGCAGTATCCCGTTTCCCGGTGGCCGGAGCGCATGTATCGATGGAGCAATTTACAAGCAAGGTAAATATGCATCCGCTCAAAGTAAGGAGAGACGATCAATTGCCCATAACTGTCAAAGGCGGAGAACAACTGGACTATTCTGTTCGTTTGGATGAAAAGCAACAGTTTGGCCCGATGAATTGCTTTATTGGAGGCAAATCATCTCCTGAGGCTGTCATCCGTGACGGAGACCAGCTTACTTTTTCTTTCCGCGTACCCTCAAACAGGCGGCGTACCCCGGTTTCTGTTACCACTCGCGACCAAAACGGGCAGTGGTATTGGTTTTCACGATTGCTCATAAATCCTGATGTAAAGGAGTAGCAGAATTGTTAAACAAGCCACTTAGCCGAATTGGTACCATTTCACCCGGACTGGGCAGGTAATGGATATCTGCAACGTACTAATATTGCAAGCAGATTGCACCTAAACAGAAAACCGGAATTTTCAAACATCTTTGTTGATGCTTATTGTGCTTCTGCTTAATAACAGGTTCGTAACTGTTTAGTACCTGCGTGTAATTAAAGTCATTTTAAACTCAATATAAAGTCATAGTAAACTCATATTAAATTCAATTATAATTGAATTTAATATGAGTTTACTATGACTTTGTAATGTATTAATTTCCTGATTGTACAGTTGTTGTTGAGAAGCTTGC
>CAYOFH010000103.1:0-11785 GCA_964403175.1 uncultured Marinilabiliaceae bacterium | reverse complement strand
TTTTGGCGGACCATAATCATTGATGATTTCACCGAAAGGTATTTGATCTAAAAATATTGTATCCTGTGCATGCAGGGCCATGCAAGCTGTTAAGTATAAAATAATTAATGTGTTGCGCATCGAATAGTATTTTTTAATAGTTTCTTTGTGCCATGTGATTAAAAAGCGAGTATAATCTAAAAACCGGCATTTTTTTTCAATAATAAAATTTTTCGTTCGCTGAAGGAGGGTAATCCAACCTACGGTTCCACCAGGGTATCATGGAGGTACCTACTTCACGGGCATTTTTTACATCTTTTTGGTAGTCTGGCAGATTTACGTAGGCGGTATCATCAAGTGGATAATAATAGCCAATCTGGGCGAGATAATCCTGAAGGAGTGCTTTCATTTCTTTAAGTTTGTCTTGATATTGCAAATCAAGAGCCAGATTATGCTGCTCAAAAGGATCATCTTTTATATTGTATAATTGATCGGCATCAAAATATCCCGGATGATATTCCATTGCAATGCTTGCAAATCCGCCTGCAGAATTTCCCAGGTGGCTGATTTTTGGCTCTTCTGATGTTTGCAGGGTGTCAATCACCTCATCGGGAAAGCGCTGCGCAATGTATTTAAAGCTATCTGTACACACTGAGCGCAGATAGCCAATTTCTGCATAAATGCTTTTGCGCGAATAGTTTTTACCTAAAAGTAAAGGCAAAAAGCTTTTACCGGCAATTGAGAGTGAATCGTCAATGGTGTAACCGGCTGCTTCAGCAAAAGTTGGCATAAAGTCAACGAAAGAAACGAGTGCCTCAGAATCTGTGTCTGGCTTTATTGCTTTTGGCCATGAAACAATAAATGGTACGCGAATACCCTTTTCATAGCAGGTGTTTTTGCCTGGTTCAGTGCTGTGATCGGCAGTAAATATAACAATGGTATTTTCCAAAGCACCTTCACTTTCTAACCTTTTTATCAGCGCTCCCACCTGGTCGTCCATATATATTATTCCATTCTGGTAATGCAATACATGATCAGGCACTGTTTCAGAATCATTATCAAGTCCAAGACTGTCAAGTCTGTTAAAAATTGATTGCCTGTCGGGATGGAATGCGTATGGATTTTCCAGGTTACCACCAGGAGAAAAAGTGGGGTCTTTTAGTAAATCGAAAAAATGGTTGGGACCATGCAGTGCCGTGGTGTTGAAATGCAGAAAGAAAGGTTGTTCCTGCATCAGGGCAGTATCAAAAAAATCCATTGCTCCCTGTGTAAGCCATTCCAACTGATGGGCTGCTACTTCTTCCAGTATTATTCCCTCCGGGTTTTCCCATTGAACCGAAGATACAAAATCGGCATCAGTTAACACTTTCACCCGATTACTGATAATTTTCTGGTATTTTTCGAGTGCTTCTCTTCCCTCTTGCGATCCTGGTGACGTCTTTATTGAGATATCGGAAATTTCCTGATTCTTAGTGGCATTATCAAAGTGCAAGTCGCCGATATGAAATTTTCCGGTGTATCCTGTAAAATATCCGGCATTATTAAGCATTTTCTGCAAGGTAAACGACTCCTCATTAATGGGGGTATTAAACTGTATGCTGTAAATATCTTCATGAGAATAGTTATCAGTGAACTCCGGGCTCGAGCACTGCCCCGGAAAGCGACCGGTAATCGTGGCATATCGGCTTGGTGTACAAACAGCAGCGGTTGAATACGCTCTGTGAAAAATTAATCCATTCTGTGCCAGGGCATCTATATTTGGAGTTGGAATTACTCCTCCATAACAAGAGAGATGCAAAGGGTCTACATCATCAGCCATGATTAATAGTATATTCGGCTGTTTTGTGGCAATGGAATCTTCATTTTTTTCCATTTGAGCACAACCCGAAAGAAGCCCCAGACTGATTACTCCGGGGGTAATAATCGAAAATGAATGTTTGGTATTCATAAATTTTGTTTTTAGTATTTAATAAAAAAAACTAAAGTTTTCATCCCGGGTCTAATTCTCTTCGCCACAATGCCTTAATGCGTATTCCAAAGAGAAATAGATGGCTGTTCTGTAGGGCGATTTTTTTCTTGCTGCTGATTTCGATTCACCGTCCTTCTTCTCATATTTTTCAAGTGATTCGCGGATAACAGGCACTATGGGTTTTGCTTTGTCACGAATAAGTTCAATGCTCCGTGCGGCGTGTAAAGCAAGCCATTCGCGATCATCTTTCACCCAATTCGCTAAAACACTCAATGCTTCGTCTGTTTCATTGAACAGGCAAAGGGTATAGGCAGCTTCAATTTTCACCACAGGGGAATCGTCATTCAGGAGTTCTTTTAATTGTGGAACAATCTTCATTCCCTCTTCGCTTTTAGCCTGGGCCGCCAATACTCCCCAGTACCTGACTCCACTGTCCTTGTCGTTGAGCATTTCCTCTATTTCTTTGGAATTGGCAATGCCAACTTTATCGGCAGCTTCATACAGCGCCTTGGCATCAAATTTTTCGGGATCGTTCACGGTTTCATATACCGTGGACCCTTCTGCTCGCAACATAAATTCAGGTTCATGAAGCAACCCGGCATCTTTGGTCTTAACGGTCATCCAGTTCTTTAAAGCTTCCCGCATTTCTGCTATTTTTTCCTGATGTTCGGGTGCGTTAATCAGGTTTTCCGTTTCCAGCGGGTCGTTTTGCATGTCATAGAACTCCTCCCTTGGCTTGGGATGAAAGTAGCGCTCAAATTCGGGGTTCAGCTTTCCGGCATCGTGCAAACGATGAATTTCAACAAAGCCCTCTTTACCTTCTGTATCAAAGATATGTGCAGGCTGCATATATGGAAGATGAGGTCTGAAATTTTTCACAAACAGGTAACGTCCGTCATTAATGCTCCTCGCTGTTTCGTATACATTATCTGCTCTACTGCGAGCCCCGATGGCGTATTTACGTTCCTCAAACTTCTGTTCTCCCATAAAAGGAACACCTTCAAAATGATCAGGGACATCAAGTCCGGCGAGATTTAAAACGGTAGGCGCATAATCTGCAAAACTTGTCAGGCGGTCTGTTTTTGTTCCCGGCCCAAATTCTGCAAGGTGTTCATAGGCCTCTGGCACATGAATAATCAGTGGAACCTGAATTCCCGAACTGTAGACCCAGCGTTTGTATCCTGGTAACCCGGCACCATGGTCAGAGAAAAAGAAAACAAAAGTGCTGTCCATCAGACCATCTTCTTCGAGCAAGTTCAAAATGTGCCCCACCCGCTCATCAAGAACAGTGATGTTATCAGCATAATGCGACCAAATCTTTTTGAATTCATCGGTCTGCGGAAGCAACTCCGGAACATCTGCTTCAGCAGGGTCGTGAAGCATTTCTTCGGGCAGGTTTTTTACGTTCCTGGCCCAACCCTTACTGTTCATCGTAGGGCCTTCATGTGTGTATCCCAGCGTGAAATATCCAAAGAACGGTTTTCCTTCCCTTTTTCTCCAGGGCGCCATGTCCTCGCGCCAGTGGAGGTAATCGTATCGGGTTTCCGGTCTGTCGGGATTAAAATTAAAACCTGTTTTGCCATACATGGCCGTAAAATAGTTCTTTTCTTCCAGGTATTCCGGGATGGTCAGCACATATTCAGGAACATCAATGGCGCTAAAAAGATGTTGTGTACCCAGGGAGGTGGCATAAAGTCCTGAAATCAGACACGACCGGGAAGGAGAACAAATGGGGGCTGTAGCATAGGCCTCTGTGAAAAGCACCCCGTCTTCAGCCATTTTGTCCAGGTTTGGCGTGGTGGCATATTCATCTCCATAGGCCCCCAGGTTTGGGCTGATGTCTTCACAATTGATCCACAGGATGTTTGGAGGTGGCAGGTCGTCCTTACTGTTTTGGGGACTGCTGCAGCTACTTACCAATGTTCCTGTAATGTGGACCACGGAAATTAGTGTTCCTATTGTTAATGATCTTTTCATAAACACTTAATTTAAGATTAGCTTTAAAAGCCTTGCCCTTCAAAAAATGGTAAATGGATGGTTTTTTTGACAGGTTTCAAATATAGTAATATTAATTGAATTTTGTGTTTGAAAACCGAAACGGAAACAGGCTCTGCTGAGGAGCAACCTGGCAGGGATAGGTTTTCCACAACAAAGTGTTGCGAAACGGGTTGCAGAAACTGCGCCCGTTTTTTCTTTATAATACTTTGATGTGCCAATGCCTGAAAAAAACCTATACTCCATAGTCTGAAGGTGTCTTATAGTTTAATGCCTGGTGGGGCCTTTTCTCATTGTAATCACCAATCCATGGTTGAGTTATTTCTTCAACATGCTTGATGTTTCTAAAAATGTTTACATCCAATACGTCTTCTCTATATGTCTTGTTGAAGCGCTCAATTATAGCATTTTGCTGGGGTTTGCCTTTTTGTATTCTATTCCAGATAATATTTTTTTTCATTAACCATTTTTGAAACAATTTTGCCCGAAATTCAGGTCCTTTATCTATTCTGATTCGTTTGGGTTTGCCGTATAACTCTATTCTTTGCTCCAGGTAACTTATTACTGCCCTGGCTGGGAGACTACTATTAGCAGTAATGCCGATACATTTACGATTATAATGATCTATGATATTTAAAGTGCGAAACCTTCTGCCATCAAACAAGGCATCACTCATGAAATCCATTGCCCATTCTTCATAAGGAGAAAAGGGAATTTCAATAGGATTGGCAGGGTTATTCTTTATGCGTCGTCTTAGTTTTCGACTTAACGAAAAACCAGATCGTTCATAAACCCTTCGAATCTGACTTTGACCATACTGGGGGTGTTGTTTGCGAACAAGAGCAATAACCTTGTTACGACCTTTTCTGCTGGTACCAAGCACTGTCGTAATTGCTGTCTTTATTGGTTCATCTTTATCAGGCATCTTCTTTTTGTCATAAACTTGGGTGCGGGAGCAATTTATCATTCCACACGCCTGGGCATGAATTGATTGTGGGTAGTTTTTGATTTATCAGTCATTTCATTTTTCAAATCCTTTATAGGGTGATTTTTTTTGTTCAGGAATAATGCCTTGCAGATGTCGTTCAATACCTTCGGGGTGATTTTGTTTCCATTTCACTAATGGGTCGGGATTGCATTGCCACCATTCTAACGGTCCTTCTTTTTCAATCTCATGATGAAGCTGTACCATTTTTTTCTTCATGGATGAAAAGCGTTCAAAATATGCTGCCTCATATACCAGGTTGTTTCGTTGTTGCCAATCGTTTTTCAGGTTATAGAGTTCGCATCTGTCCAAAATTCTGTCGGCAAGCAGCACCCAGTCTCCTTCGCGGTAGGCCGATTTCATATCCCCGTCGGCTCCGTCGTACCGCCAATAAAGTGGTTTATCCCGCTGTAACTGATCGTTTCCTTTTAATAAACTTAATATTGATATGCCGTCAATCACCCTGTCCTGCGGAAGAGGAATATCCAGTAAATCAAGGATTGTTGGAAAATAATCCGTACCGTTAATTGTTTCATGGCATACCACCCCTTTGGGAATCATTGCAGGATAACTAATTATGCCCGGTACACGAATACCCCCCTCGTATAACCATGCCTTAGCGCCCCTGTGAAAACCCGAAGACTCATGTATCCTGTCCAAATGGTTTTGTGCCCATGCAGGCCCGTTATCTGAAGCAAATATTACCAGGGTATTATTTTTTATCCCTTTTCTTTCAAGCCACTTCATCAATTTCCCAAATGCATAATCGAGCTGACTGATATTTCCGTAATATTCCCTGACTACCGGGTCTAATGCTTCATCATACAGTTCCAGAAAACGTTTGTCTGTCCCAATTGGCGTATGGGGTTCATGTGTCCAAACTGACAGGAAAAAGGGGGCTTCATTTTGGTTTGACTCAAGCCAATGTATTGCTTCATCTACTATTATTTCAGAAGAAAAACCTTTCATTTCACCCACCGGCTTACCATTCCTGTAAAAGTTAACAGGATTAAGATGGGATGGTTTAGCATTGCTCTGAGTAGCAAGCCAGTAATCATACCCAATAGCTGCCGGTGAAGGATGTTTCATTTCCGGCTTTAATGAACCGAGATGCCACTTTCCAACATGACAGGTTGCATAGCCTTTTGTTTTTAATACTTCGGGAAGGGTTATTTCCGTCTCCCGGATGTGTGGATATTGTTGCCCTTCCCTGTGGATACTAAAAAAACCACAACGATAGGAAGTTCTTCCGGTTAAAATGGAAGCTCTTGAGGGTGAGCAAACAGCACTTGCCGAATGACAATTGGTAAAAAGCATGCCTTCCGATGCAAATTTATCGAGGTGAGGGGTTTTAATGGTTGAATGCCCATAGACACCCATATCGCCCCAACCCATATCATCAGTAAGAAAAATAATGATGTTAGGCGCATTGTCAGCCTCTTTCGTTAAATGAGCTGCTTCTGCTACGTGCGCCATATTGAGCAAGGCAAAACCAGTTATTATTTTAAATGTATTATTCATTGTTATGTTTATTTTGATTTAGATTTTTATGTGCCTTAAATCCGTAAGTTAAAATTACAAATATAAGTAAAATAAATGTTTATGCGAATTTGCATTCACTTATTTGGGTGAATTTATTGTAAATCAAGAGATGAACCGAGCCATGACAAAAATTTTGACACACACGCGCATGATTATAATGCACAGCATGTAAAAAATACAAAACCGGAGTTTTGGCGAGTTACATCTGACCATTAAAAAACAAATGTAAACAGATGAATCAGTCATTTACGAAAAGTAAACTCCTTAGATTCAAAACTTCGAAATCCTTGTCTTTAACATTTTTTTATCAAAGACGCAGAATGGGGTAGTTCTCTTGCGGACACTAATTACATTTATCATAATTGCTATTATTATATTTTCTTGACAAATGTAAAGTTATTGATCCTGTTTTCAAATAAGGGCTTGGTAGGTTGGATACACTGAAAATGACTTTTAGGAGTAGTATTCAATAATTAAAGGTTCCGAGACAAGGATTTTTGACTATATATAGATTAGACGAGATTTTCTAGTAGCACCTCAAAAAAAGGATTAACCCTGCTGCCTGTAAAAGAACTTTTTATATTTTTGCTTTGGAACTTGATATTTTTATTTTACCTTACATCTCGGAAGTGAGTTTAAATTGTTTTGATAATTTGATTTAACACTTTAAGAATAAGTGTTTTAACTCATTTCTGTACTTTTTTACTTTAGAAATTTGTTTGATTCTCAATTTATTGTATTAGAAACATATATAACATTTTCACACCTGACCAGATGCTTAAAAGATGCGCAGACACTCTTTTCAGGTGCAAAGGTTACTGTTGTGTCATAAAATAAGTTGATACTTTATATGTAATTGAATACCTATTGTTATATTGTTTTCCGAATTGTTGAAATAATAATAGAATTATGAAATTAAGATCTTTATTACTTACCATCATTATCCTTGCATTTCCGGTTTTTTATGCATGCGATTCAGATCAATCCAGTGAAGAAATATCAAAAGCCTTTGAATTCAGGTATGTGTCGGAGGACACTGCTGCTAATGGCATAACCGATCTTAAAGGTCCTACGGCAGTTTTTGATCTTGCTGAACGACTTGATTACCTTGGAAAATTCAACGACTATGGAAGGCGTTTCTTTGATGATTCAGGGTTAAATACCAAGGTGGTCAGGAAAGAATTGGTGGATTCGGCTTTGCGCCAGTTAAAACCCCAACCCCAACCTGAAATTCGACAGGAAATAGCCATTGATCAATGGAAATACCTGGGATATAAAATGGGCCAGCACGAAGAAAATCTTCGCCAAATTGATGAATGGAGACAAATGGCAGGTGTGGAAATTAAAGATGAAGCCCTTGTGTTTTCCGGTAATAAAATATCCCGGAAAATCCCGCCCCAGGATTGGCGCATGAAGTTTTCATGGAGGGTTAAACCTTTGGGAAAAAAGCAAGATGTAGCGTTTGACTTTTCCGGGGTTGCAGAAGTTGGATTTGACAACGACGGAAGCTTCTATTATGTCACCGAAGGGAACAAAATAAAAGCAAAGGAATATAAATCCGACCGGTTCTATAATTTAAAAGTAGAGATCGATCTGGAATCGGGAAAATACAACTTTTACATAGACGATGAGCTCATTGCTGATTTTGTATCACTGACACGAATGAAAGAGAAGATTACCAATCTGACAATACATTCCACGCATCAGATTATTCTCGATGATCTTTGGGGTGTTGGCTATGATTTGCATGAGAGGGGTTCCAGAACCCATCCCTATTTTATCAACACATTCATTGACCAGGATTTTTCAGCACCTCCTAACCCACAAGGATTCGAGAAGCCTGGTTACGATGATTCAGAATGGTCTGTTACCCCATACAGACGATATGCACATGGAGGAGAACGCCACCGGGATGAAGCCTTGTATTTACGCAAAAAACTTGTGCCTGGTAATTTTGAACGCGCCAGGTTAAAAATTGAAACGGTAAGGCCTTCAGGCGAAATTTTTATAAACGGTAAAAGAATCAAGAAGTTAGGCCGTGTACCTGAAACCATTGATGTAAGCCATATATTGATCCCTGGCGAGGAAAACCTGATTGCAGTGAGAGTGGATCCTTATGAAGTGGAAACAGTAAAGCACCATATGAGTACGGATAAATGGTCGAGTTGGTTTGCAGGACTCATGGAACTGGAATTAACCCAAAATTCCTATGTGGAGGATGTTTTCGTCTATGCCACGGAAATTAAAGGCTCTGCGAAGCTAAAATTACAGATCAATGCAATTTCAGAGAATACAAACGGATTTTCCGGGAAGCTGGTTACTGAATTTTACCCCTGGTATCCTGAAGAAAGCGATGAGATCGCTGCACAATCAGTGAAAACCATTCACCTGGAAAATGGCACATCGTCACATATTGAAGAAAATGTAACAGTGGAAAACCCCAATCTGTGGACTACGGAATCACCGAATCTGTATAAAGTCAGGATTGAACTTCAGGATGAAAACGGTCAGCCGGTGGATGATTATATGCTGACTACCGGCATACGCACCATTGATCAACAAGGAGGTACTTTCCGGATAAATGGAGAGCCAGAAGTACTGTTCGGTCCGTTGGTCTTCAACCAGCCTTATCCCCTGGAAAAAGTATCTCAATGGATGTTCAGCCCTCCAAAATCTAAATGGGTAGAGACCATTCTGGAAATAAAAAAGATGAATGGCAATGCCATTAGAATGAGCGTTCATGATAAGCGGGTTGCCGGCGTTAATGACAAACGGCTGGCGCAAATCGGCGATCAGTTGGGCATTATGTTCATGTGGCAAACACCCTGCTGGATCAGGGAAGGAAGCATCAGGGACTTTGACTTCGAATCTCTTCCTAAATATATGCATATCGTACAAAACAATCCTAGCATCGTTATTTGGCAACCGAGCAATCATCCGACTGAGTATCCCCCGGAATGGTATGGAAAGGTGCTGAAGGAGATCCATGAGGCAGACCCGAGTCGCCTGATTTCCCCTGCAGCAGATCTTGATGATATGGGACTGGATGATGATCAAATGCCGGCCGAAGACGGGGATATCATCCCCGGATGGAAACATCCGCGGCTTGCGCGGGGCAACATGGAGCAAACTGCCTCCTATGGTGTGGACTGGCGTGCTATCCGCAAATTAGGAACAGGAATTGATGAAAAAGTAGCTGATTATAATGACAGGCTGCGTTTGGACTATCTAAACAGCGACACTCACGCATGGTTCGATTATGAAAGTGAAGAGACCATTGGTATGCCCAACTGGAGTCTTCATAAGGGCAAACCGTATTATCGTATGTATTCCTATGAAAAGCATTATAATGAAGGGAATTTAGGGCGGGAACTGAAATTATCCGAATGGAAAGAAAGTCAGGCCTGGCAGGCACTGAGCGCTTACGAGGCTTATCGAAAAAAACGTTGGATGGATTATGACGGGATGAACTGGTGTCCTTTAAGGGGCGGTCCCAATACGGCTACCTATATGAAGCCGGTAATAGAATACAGCGGAGAAGCCAAACTCAGTTACTATGCATTGCAAATGGTATATCAACCGGTACTGGCAGGAAGTAAAAACGTTGATCTTGTTTACGGACCGAACGATGAGATACCGGTCATTGTCATGAACCTGGGGAAAAGCAGAACTGTTGATGTGGAAGCAGTTGTAAAAAACATGGATGGTGAAGAAGTAGCCCAAAAGACGTTTGCAGGTATTGAATTAGACGCTGGCCGGACAGTAACAGAAGTAGCCCGGTGGAAACCCGATCTAGAACCCGGAAAATTTTATGGTTTTGAATATTATGTGAAGGAATAGTACTCAATTGATCGTATCCACTCCACCGAGCCCATGCTTTTGCCAAAGACCTGATTTTATTAAATATTAATTATTATTTTTTCCGGGAAGTGAATAAGCTATTTTTTTGTACTATTGAAGATGCTTATAAAATAGTAGTTCTGTAATGCCAGGAAAAAAAATAGAAATCTCTGAATTTTAATACTGGTCAGTTGACTTTGCTCACTCCGGGGATCAGGTAAGCAACTCTTTGTTGATGAACTGGGGCAATACACTTAGCAATGGTACGCTTTCTTATCAGGTACGAGAGTAAATCATAAGTTTTCCTGAATGCATTACTTGGAAGAGGATACGAATCTATCCTTTCACAATCCCTTAATGTCCGTTGTAATGATAATGATTCTCTTTTTCCCGGCGTTTGATGAACCGCCGTATACGAGTCCCGTATGTAAGGTCTGCCCTGTTAAATGGTTTTGTTGACGGGTATTTGTAATAAAAAGGATGATTATTTAACAGGGTGAATGTGGGAGGTTCTCCCTGTCAGCAATTGCTGGCAGGGCGGGCTACTTGATTGGCAACTGGCTTATTTCGTCAATATTCTTGAACTAAAACTTCTGTCGGTATATGCAATTTGGTATGTAACTTTCTTATCATATTCAAAGTCAACTTTCGTTTCCGATTTAGTATTTCACTTACTCGACTGGTAAAACCAAAGATATCAGCCAAGTCTTTTTGATTCATTCCCATTTGTTCCATTCGAAACTTAATTGCTTCAATTGGGTCAGGCATTCCAATTGGATAATGTTCATCTTCATATTTTTCAATTAGAATTGATAACACTTCCGCTTCATCTCCTTCAGGGGTGTCAATTTCTGCGTGAAAAATTTCATTTAATCTTTCTAATGCTTGATTATAGTCTTGTTCTGTTTTAATTGCTTTTATTTCCATGTCAAATGTTGTTTGCGTCTATTTCATCATATTCTTTGTGAGTTCCAATAAATCTTATAAATACCCATTTTCTTGGGAAGTTGATTTCGACAATCAGTCTATATTTATTTCCACAAATATTAAATACAACTCTACTATTTTTCAATATACCTGCTGATGCGTATTGCGATTTGATTTCGTTTGGGCTATTCCAATCTGCTTTTGTAGCTTCCCGATACCAAACCATTAATTGCTGTTCGCTATCCGGGTTAATTTGCCAAAACTCTCGTAAAGTTCGTTTCGAAATAACTCTCAAAATATTTTTTAATGCAAATATAATTAATAATTACCAAATTGGTAACATTGTCGATTTTTTTTTTCAGCTTGTTGCCAACGTCACGCGTATAAAATAAGTGGCGACTTAAAATGCGCAAATTTTTCGGTTAAACCTTAAGTTTCTAAAAATACACAAACCTTTCATTTCAGCACAAATCTCACCATTTTTGTTATGCGCTGTGTGCGCCCTGCATGAGTAGTAGCGCACCCATCCGAAAGCGCTATAAAAACTT
>CAYOFH010000102.1:0-11828 GCA_964403175.1 uncultured Marinilabiliaceae bacterium | reverse complement strand
AATATAAATAATTGATTCAAAGATTCTTATAAAAGTTTAACGGAGTATTATATAATTGGATGTTCATAAAAATCAAATTAACCCCCTAAACAACTTTACTCTGCCTGAAAACCATTTTTTATTAAAGAAGCAAATATAAAAGTTCTTGAATTCGGACTAAACATAACGGCATAAAAAATCGGAAGATCTGTTTATCCAGACCATAAACCGGGAACCAAATTTTATAAGTAGATGATATTTGTTAAGAGCAAAAAAAGAAGAGAGCAGAAAAGAGAATTGACACTTTTGTTTTTTCAAAACCCCAACGAACTTATTTTATCCGGCATCAGGGAGTATTTAAAACATCATCAATACAATGAATTCAGCTATTTCTCAAACCAGATGCTCCCGGTTACTTTTAAATATGGAGGAACCATTACGGAGTTTCCGGAATCTTTTAACCGCAATCCTGCGGATGAAATCATTATTATAGGCTACCCATCAAAAGGAGAAGTTTCCTATAAATTACTGATTACACTGAAACTCTCGGGCGCTATAATAAAACTAATACCGGGTGAATTGAGTCTGTTGTCCGGTCTTATAGAACTCAACAATCTTAAAGACTTGCCACACATCAGGCTTTTTCCGGATAAAATATCTAAACCACATCAATTAGCGAAAGAATTATTAACCAAAGTATCCGCCGTAACTGGTCTTATTTTTACCGGTATTCTTCTGCCTTTTATTGTTCTTCTGATCAAATCCACCTCATCAGGTCCGGTATTTTATTCGCAAAAGAGACTTGGGAAAAATGCACATCCTTTTACTTTGTACAAATTCAGGACAATGAGCATTCATGCTGAGGAAAACGGACCTCAACTTTCCGGAATTGACGATAAACGAATCACAAAAGCCGGAAAAATCCTGCGGTATTGGCATCTCGATGAACTGCCACAATTCTGGAATCTTCTGAAAGGCGACATGGCGCTTATCGGGCCACGTCCTGAGAGACCGTTTTATGCCAGTTTTCTGGCCAATAAAATACCCTACTACAAAATCATCTATCAGCAAAAGCCCGGTCTAACTTCGCTGGGTATGATCAAATACGGATATGCCAGCAACATTGAAGAAATGACGGACCGTTTGTATTATGATATTGTTTATCTTAACCATCCTTCTATCGCAATGGATATAAAAATACTTTTAAATACAGTCCGTTATATCATACTAAAAACTTTTTATGACCCTTCAAGACAAAGAAACCTTCAGAGAGAAGAGAAACTCAATACACATACAGAATCACATAACATTCTGATCCGGTGGTTAAAAGTCAAATAAAAACCCGCCCGGATATGACAATGCATCGCTAATTTTTCTCATCCTCCCGGGCGGAATTATTTATGCGGTTTCGGTCATTCAATCTGACAGACCAACAAAAAAACTGCATCACTTCTTCTCAACGTTTAGCTTTCTTTTACGATCCGGAAGAGTTAGTTATAGCGTACTGAAAAACGCAAACAATATTGAATTCTAATTTATTACAGCACTTTAAAATCATTCAGTTGCAAAACTTTTTGAGACAACATACCAATAACCTCGCACTGGAAACAGATAAATTTACTAATCAAAAGGCCCTAGTTAATAAAAAAAAGACCGGAAAACGCCCGGTCTCTTTTCATTGACTATGAATACTAATCTGCGGTTCTTATTCTTTTACCAGTTTGTGCCATGAAATTTCACCCTGATTATTTGCCACCTCAAGAAGATATATTCCTGGGGCCAAAGAAGAAGCATCAAAAGAGTTCTGACCACGGACATTCTTCTGCAAAATCACCCTGCCTGAAAAATCGTACAATATAATTTCATCAATCTGATATTCAGTTTTGCTTTCTACAAAAAACGAATCCTTTACAGGATTAGGAAAAACCTTAACTTCATGAGGATTATTAAAAATCGCGGGGCCGGACGAGGTAACATTCCTGAACCCTTCCAGTTTTTTTGATGTATAAAGAGCAAATTCACCCGGGCGAAGAGAAATGACCATATTTTCATTCGTTACATGAATACTATCGCCCTGAAAGTGATTGTACCACCATCCGGTACGGCTGAAGAAGGCAGCCTTTCCCGATGCTTCAACGCCAAAATTTCCGATAAGCCGTACATCCACATCCTCTCCATTCAGGCTGATTCTTTTTACAGCCCCGGATACATCCATTTCGAAATCAGAAGTATTAAAAACATCCTCATTTTTACGCAGATGTATCATTTCGGTATAAAAATTCCAAAGGGATTCTCTTGCATAATTTTCCAGATAGTCCCACTTCGGAGGCTTTTGTCCCAATCTCCCCCCATCATTAATGCTGATATCATACCCCAATTCTCCAAATTGCCAAATCATCTTGGGACCCGGTATTGACATCAGAAATGTGGAAGCCATGGCTGTACGAAGAACTGCATTCTCCAACTCTTTGACATCATAACCATTTGCAGAATCCCCATAATTCAGGGCTCTGTACATCACACGTTCTTCATCATGACTCTCCATATAGGCCAAAACATTAGGTGATGCCCATCCACGTTCCTGATAGGAAGCCCAGGAAAAATCAGATTTCCCATCCTCATTAAATCCCATCACAGCCTCACTAAAGGGATGATTAAGATTGCCCCAAAGTAGTATTCCATGATCCGCAAGTACGGTTTCTTCAGAATTATCAGAAAGATGTTCAAAAATAACAATTGCATCAGAATTGCGTTTCCATATTTCATCAGTCATCCTGGTAAGAATTTCAATCCGGTCGGCATCATAATCACTGGCCCACGACCCGGGACCATATGGGGTATTGGTAAACCCTTTGGTAAAATCGAATCTGAAGCCGTCGATTCTGAATTCCGACATCCAATAAGAGTTGATACTATCAATTAGTTGTCTGGTATATTCACTCTCGTGATTAAAATCATATCCCCAATGGGCATCAGTGTTGGCCATGTTGTGGTCTCGATTGTACCAGGGATTGTTTTGAGCAGGTTTTCCATTTTCCCAATACATCTGAACCAGAGGAGACTGACCGAAACTATGGTTCAATACCATATCCATAATTACTGCAATACCCCTTGCATGACATTCATCCACAAATTCCTTGTAATCATTGACGGTGCCGTAAGCTTTGTCTGTAGCAAAAAAGAATGACGGATTGTAGCCCCAGCTGTCGTTGCCCTCAAATTCATTGAAAGGCATCAGTTCAATGGCATTGACACCCAGACGCTGAAGGTAATCAAGGGTATCGGTAACTGTTTTAATATCCTGAGCTGAAGTAAAATCACGAATCAACAATTCATATATCACCAAGTCTTCGGTAGCTGCAGGAGTGAAATCCGATGTTTGCCATTGATATTCCTCAGGAGTGGTTGTTAAGACCGACACAATCCCATCCGCTCCCTTTGCTGAAGGATAAGGCTTTAATCCGGGATAAATATCTTCAGAAATATATTTATCGTTCCACGGATCCAATACTTTATTGGTATATGGATCGGCAATTTTTACTTCGCCATCAATGTAATACTGATAAGCATATTCTTTTCCGGGTTCAAGATTTCTTATGTTCAACCAAAACCATTCACCGTCTTTTTTCATTTGTGCTTCCGGACGGGGTTCCCAGTCATTAAAATCACCTAACGCATACACAAATGATTTCTCCGGGGCCTGAAGAAGCAACGTTACCGTGTTGTCATCAATAATATTGACACCGTTTTTCAGCCCTACAGGGCGGGGTTCCTCCACCACTGGTTCCTGAATATAGAAATTTACCGTATCTGCATCGGTCTCGGTACCTGCAGAAGCTACAAGCACCAACTGATGGCTTCCATCTGCCGGAGCATTAAACGAATAAGAAAGTTCACCACTTGCCCCGGAAGCCACAGAAGCTCCGTCCAGAAAAAGCTCAAGTGCTTCAGAATCCTGTCCCTGACCTTCAACATTAATCAGTTCTCCGGGATTGAAAAGATCTCCATCTGCAGGATTTGCAATTAAGGCTGTAAGTCCGGATGAGTAAACATCAACAAAAATATCGTTTCCGCCCTCACCTTTTCCTTCCAGCCAGTTTCCTCCAACTTCAGTTTCACTTCTGAACACAAAAGCCATTTTCAGAATTTCTTCCCCGTCCGGCACCTGATAAAATGACCGTATATCAGGAGATATGGTCAGTTCATAAATATTATCAGACACACGGGTCATTTTAGCTTTTTCAACATTCTCCCCCCATTCGGCTATTACATATTGCCAGTCCGAATCGCCTGAACTTTCACTGGTAATAACTCCGGTATGAGCATAAACATCACCGGTATAATCTTCCAGCCCGGCTGTTCCTGCCGTGGCATCAAATGTAATTACAATCTCACTGTCATCAGTTGGAATAGGAGGTTGAGTTGTTACAACCTGGGCCGAAACCCAGGTGGTAACAAATCCTATAAACATGAAAAAAAAGAGTCGCTTCATATAAATTCATTTACGGACCGATAGTATGCAGTCCTCATAAAAAAGATTTCAAAACATCTGTTGAGCCTGCTCAAACAGGCAGTAAAGATAAAACCATATCTCCTTAAACAACACCTATTGAGCAGGGTTTATGGTGTAGCATCAAAATGCCGGTAATAATCAAATTAAAAAACAAGGTTAATCTATCCAAAAAAGGAAAAACTATAAGGAAGGGAAAAACAGGTTTTTAAATAAAAAAGATCCTTCTGTCACTTTTATTGCAATTCAAGGTAATCTAAAGAGCCAAATCAACTATACAAAAATAAAAAAACACGGTCCCGGAATAATTTCCGGGCCCGTGCTGATTCATTTATTTATTGTGCCTGAATTGATCCGGCACCTGTTCTGAAATCCAATTCAATTACATAATCTCCTGCATCAACATTTACGCGTTCCTGGTCATCTCCGTTTCCACGATATTCTATGGCTCCGTCAAAAATCATAAATTCTGACTGCCACCATTCGGAAAAGTAAGAATGCCATGCATACATCCTCAGCTCTGAATTATTAAGGGTTCCATTAAAAGATATTACCTCATTGGCATTATCGACGGTAAAAAGCCCGTTAGCATCGGCCGTATCCCAACTTCCAATGGCATCTCCTATCAGGTAAACTTCCGGTTCAGCAACAGAAATCAATTCTGCTTCCAAATCTACCACCACCATGTAATATCCACTTTCAGCAGGAGCGCTAACATTGTCTCCACCAAATGAAAACTCACCGTTCCCCAGGTCTTCTCCCATACCGAAGTCTTCTCCCCAATCAAGTATAGGTGAGAATTTGAACCCGTCAGTGCCACTTTCCATCCAAACAATGCTCCAGTAAAGATTTTCTTGGCTGTGAACAGGAATCATTTCGACTGCATTGGCTGCCCAATCCCAGCCACCGATTGTTTCGCCAATCATATACAGACCATCCGGAGCGGGTTCAGTAATGGTAACAGTTTTCTCATCACCGTTAATTGCATCAATAGTAATAGTAATGTTGTACTCTCCTTTTTCTGTAACTGTAAAGTTCCCTTCAGAGTCCACAACTTTCTCAGTACTATTTTCAACATCCAGAGCACTATACCCTACATCAAAGGCTATATCATTTTCAGGAGCAGCTTCTCCATTTAGAGTTCGGATCTTAAACCCTTCTTCTGCTTCAAGAATAACACCGTCCCATGTCCATGTGTAAACTCCGGCATCTGATGAAGGTACTCCGTCGTTATCTGCAACAAGCACGTTACCCCATGCCCAGCTACTCGGGTCAGCAACAGCATTGGCATTATCAGCACTTATACCGGCACCAACAGCATCCAGCACAACGCCGGTCCAGTCGGTAATGTCTGCAGCTTCATTCTGAATAATAGTGAATACCTTTTCATCCGGATCAAGAATTAAGGTATAATTTCCTCCTGTGGTTCCTATATTGGCTCCGTTATCATCCAATTCCACATTTTCCTCATCGAAAATGGTTCTGGCATCACCTGTCAACCCAAGGTTGTGCGCCCACACATCATCCGGATCTTTATTGGGAGCGCGGAATTTAAATTCACCGGGAGTAAGATCCAGTGTCAAAGTATAAACACCAGCTTCTTTATCAAACTCCATGTATTGGTCGTTTTCAGGATCCCAACCTCCTACAGCACTACCAATTACACTCCATGAATCGACATCGAAATAAGGAGTTACAGTCATATTCACTGGTTCAGTTGCAAGTTCATGATTGGCGACAACACGAACCTGAATATCATGCGCCGTTCCTTCAGCAAAACCTGCTGCAAGGAGTCCTTTATTGAAATCAGAGACAGAGATTTCCAGAGGTGATTCCACCGATGAGAGTAAGATATTCCTTTCGGAAAAATCGCCTCCCTGATCATCCACCTCAAGAGCATATTCAACAACAACAGGAAGCTTAAAGTCAGCAGCACTCCATTCAAAGGTTGCAAACACCTCATCTTCATTCACTTTTTCAAGAACATAAGTTCCTCCGCCTGTAGGAGAAAGAAGCTCTGGTCCTACAGCATCAGCCGGCACCCTGGGATCAATGTCATCCTCACAAGAAGAAAGGACACCAATCATCATAAACAACAGGGCAAATATTTTTATATTTTTCATCAGCATAAAATTTATTTGTTTTTATTACCTGATGGAACTCGCATAATTTTTTTCATTTTACATCTTTCCTTAAATCCGGGAAAAGAGGTAAAAACTTTTCTTATGCTCGTTTCATTCTTATCAGGGATTAACGATTAATAACCGGGATTTTGACTCAAATTAGGATTGGCGGTAATATCAGTAAAAGGAATAGGCATAAGATTATACTTATCATCTACTGAAGTTCCGTTAATGGAACCACCTTTAAACGGCCATACATAATCCCCTCCTGTAAATAATCCGAAACGAATCAAATCAGTACGCCTGTGGCACTCCCAGTACAATTCACGGGCACGCTCATCAATAATGAAATCCAGGTCTATGCTTCCGGGCATTGAAACTCCGGCCCTGTTGCGCAATTCTGCAATATAATTCTGACTTTCAGAAGATACAGCACCATCAATACGAAGATCGAGTTCAGCTGCCATCAGATAAGCATCAGCCAACCGGAAAACAGGCGCATTAATATCAACAAATGCGTTGTTTCCTCCATTAGTTCCAAAATCACCTTCCCGTGTAAGATTTTTATATTTGGTAACGGCATACCCCTGAGTAAACTGATCCAGATCTGCAATATCCAGGCTTTGTCCTTCGGTAAACCACATGGCACGCAGATCGTCATTATCAAATTTGGAGACAAGTTTTTCAGTAGTTCTGTTTCCGCCCCAGGCTTCACTTGTACCGTAATCAGCAGGAGCCATCTCGCCACCAACGGCAGCATTTACAATATAGGAGGTACCTCCCCAGGACCTGCTGCTCTCTCCATCAAAGTTGATAGAGAAAATGATTTCGTTATCAGCCTTGTAATTATCGGCCAGGAAGAGATACTCATAAGGAGAATTGTAAGCAGAATCCCCTGCTGCCACGTCATCTTCATCAACCAAACTGTAACCACCCTCATTAATGACCTTATCAACATATGTTTTAGCTTTCTGATAGTATTCATCATTTTCCTGTCCCAGATAAACAGCATGATTAAGATACAGTTTACCCAGCAACATCCAGGCTGCACCTTTGCTGGCTTGTCCAACCATTGCATCTGAAACATCGGATAAAACTTGCTGATTGTTTTCTGTTTCACCAATTATATCAAGCAATTCTGACTCAATATAGTTAAACAACTCCGGGCCGCGGGGATTTTCACCTGCCGGTTGGGGTAAAATAGAACCGATAGGATCATTTTCGGTAACAAAAGGGATGCTGTTGCCAAACAAATCAAGAGCATGCCAGTATGATAAAGCTCTCAGGAAGCGAGCTTCAGCCACCATCTGTGGAATTCTGGTCCATTCCTCCTGTGCATTTGCATTGGATTGACGAATAAACTCATTGGCAAGAGAAACCTGATACAGCGCTCTGTAATAAAAAGAACGAATAAACTCATTGTTGGCAGCCCAACTTACCTGACTGATTTTAGGCAAGTTCCCATCAGCCCATCCATTAACTACCTCATCGGTAGGCAACTCCTGAAGAACAAAATATCCACGCCAGTACTGGCTATGACCCTCGTCAAAACCTCCCAGGTCTCCTTCTCCGTCAGGGCCGGTTTGTCCGGAAACGGCAAATCCGGCATAAATCTTTGCCAACCCTTCTTCGAACTTCTGTTCGCTCGAATAAATTTTGTCGGCAGTATCCAAATTTGGATCAATGGGCACCACATCCAGATCATCAACACATGCATTCAGTGCAACAACCGAAATTAGTGCCACAGCTATATTTTTTATAATTCTTTTTTTCATCGTTCAATCTTTTTAGAATGATACATTTACACCAAGCATATAAGTACGGGGACGTGGATACATATTATTGTCTATTCCTCCGTCAATTTCGGGATCAATTCCATCGTATTCTGAAACAACAAGTACATTGTCAACGGAACCATAAACCCTCATTCTTACTCCGGAGTTCAACAGGTTATTAACATTGTAACCCAATGTAACATTATCAAGACGGAAGAAAGAAGCATTCTGGACATAATAGTCAGAGAAATAGTTGGATTCATAAAAGCCTGTATTGTAAATATCACTGTGAATATTATTCAGGAAGTTTCCATTAACCTGCAGGTTATTATAAAAGGCACCGTTAGAAGCCATGTTATTGTATGCATACATATCAAGATTGGCGCGTCCCGAAATACTTAAATCCCAATCTTTGTAGTTTAATGAGGTATTAAATCCTAATATGTATTTAGGAACTGCACTTCCGGCGACATACAGATCAGCTTCATTAATTTCTCCATCTTCATTCCTGTCAACATAAACTCCCTCAAGCGGGCGTCCGTCGGCATCATACACCTGTTCATACACAAAAAATGAACCTGCCGGGTCTCCCACTTTATGAATTTTAATGTTATTACCAGTTCCTCCGCTAATGCCACCATGCTGTACACCCAGGTAGTTGGGATCATCCACCTGAGTAAGCTTGGTGATTTCATTCTCATTGTAAGTGAAGTTAACTCCAAATTCCCAGCTTAGATCTTCTGTATCATAAGGAATCGTATTCAAAGAAAACTCAAATCCCCGGTTTTCGAGGTTACCAACATTGGTAAACAACTCATTGGTTAGGTTTGCTCCTGCCGGCACTGGAATAACATTCAATAAATCCTCTGTTTCACGCAGGTACACCTCAAAACTACCACTCAATCTGTCATCCAGGAATCCATAATCAATTCCCACATTGTAAGTGGTTGTCTCCTCCCATTTCAGGTTAATATCGTAACCTTCGGGGCGTAATGTAGTCATAGGAATCTTTTCATATGTTCCCTCTTGTGGATTGAAGTATACATACCTGGCGGTAGGCTGACCTGAACGATAAGTACCGAAGTAACCATAGTTGCTTCCAATATTTTGCTGACCTGTTACTCCATAACTAAGACGCATTTTCAAATTGGAAACAGCATAACTGTTTTCCAGAAAGGCCTCATCACTTATATTCCAGGCCAGAGCCATAGAAGGGAATAATCCCCATCGGTTTTCTTCTGAAAATCTTGACGAACCATCATTACGCAAAGTAAACGTCAGGAAATATTTTTCGTTATAGACATAATTTAAACGACCAAAGAATGATACCAGATAATTCTCTGTTTTAGTCAGATCATATGGATCCCTAACAAATTCTCCTTCCGAATTAGCCTCATTAAAGAAAGCTTCATCCTCGTTCTGACGCCAGAAATGCTGCCAGGAATAACCACCCATCACATCAATACGGCTCTGAATGTCATCCAAGGATTTGGTGTATTGCATATAGAAATCAAGAAGTTCATTCCTTTTTTCCTGAGAGTAATGACTGTAGGCTCCACCTCTTAAAAAAGCTTCAGTATCCCAGGCTGCTTCAGCAGGAATCTGAATCCCTCCGTCGTCTTCACTGGTTGAATAATCCATTCCAAGATTCAGGTTAGCACGTAATTCAGGAAGAAAATGAAATTTGTAATCGGCCTGGAAATTACCTACGAATCTCTGAACTTCAGACAGGTCCTGCCTTTGATTAATTCGTGCCACAGGGTTTTGGGGAGCGATATTATTGGGATTTCCACTTGAATTAGTCCAGGAATAATATCCGCCAAAACGATCAAAACCATCAGCTTTAACAGGCTGTGTAGGATCCATACGAATAGCATCACCAATGGCACTTTCACTGGAAAAATTATTTTTTATAGACATTCCTTTCAATGAGGCATTAATTCGCAAATGATCGTCCATAAAAGTAGGACTCAGATTTAATGCTCCTGTCACCCGTTCCATGCTCGATTCTTTCAGGATACCATTGGATTTGTTATATCCTACAGAAGCCCTGAAAGGAAGAGCATCTTTAATTGTACCCGACACGGCAACGTTATGGTCTGTACTTACTGATGTCTCGTAAATCTCTTCCTGCCAATCAGTCGAAGCATTCCCCATTAAATTAGTATTCCCTGGGAAATAGGTTTCTAACATATCCCGGTACTGGTCAGCATCAAGAACCTCCACCATATCAGTTGGCTGATGCACAGAAGCTTTTCCGCTATAATCAATTTTTATGTCTCCTTCACGACCTTTCTTGGTAGTAATAAGAATCACACCATTAGAAGCCCGGCTACCATAAATGGCAGTAGCGGAAGCATCCTTTAAAACAGTAAAAGTCTCAATATCGTCAGGATTAACAACATTCAGGGGGTTTCTCATTCCAGATACATCTTCATTGTCAACAGGAACCCCGTCAATAATAATTAATGGATCGTTACTTGCAGAAAGAGAAGACCCCCCTCTGATCCGGATGGTAGAACGGCTACCGGGAGCACCACCTCCATCAGTTATATTAACTCCGGCAATTTTACCATTCATTAATTGCTGAGGTGAAGTAATGGATCCCTGATTAAAGTTCTCGGAAGAAACGGTTTGAACTGATCCTGTCAAATCTTTCTTTCTGGTAACACCATAACCAATAACCACAACTTCGTCAAGCCCGAGGATGTCGGGTTCAAGTTCAACATTTAAGGTACTCTGTCCATTTACTGCCTGTTCGACAGTTCTGTATCCGATAAATGAATATACCAGTGTTGCATCTTCTTCTGCAGGAACTGCATAAGAACCATCCGGCTGCGTAATGGCACCCTGTTGAGTACCTTTTATAATTACAGTCACACCGGGCAACGGATCACCTGTCTCGGCATCTGTTACCGTTCCTGTCACTGTCATCTCCTGAGCCGAGGCGTTTAGGAAAAAGCCAAGCCCCAAAAAGAGAAACAGAATTTTGTAGAAACTAAACTGTCTTTTCATAAAACTTTTGATTTAAAATAACTTGATTAAACATTTTTTCGTAAACATCCACTTGCTTTGCGGACATTTTGTGTACCGGATTTTTTCTTTCAGTAATCAACTCCTTATTAAAAGGCAGAAAAAAGAAGCATCGTTATGCTCCCTGCTTCTGACTTTAAGTTGTCATCTTTACTTTTCACAACAAAACTAGCAATAAAACACCCTCTGGTAAACATTTGTTAACATTGATTCTTGCCTTTTCACATTAAAAAGATCGCAAACGATACCGCAAACGTTTGCGGTATCGTTTGCAGGAAATTTACATGTTGTAAAACATATTTCAGAATTTATTGCAATCGTTTTCGGAAGATTGAAACCGCCTTCAATTACATAATTTTCAACCATAAAGGAACTTTAATCGTCTAATTACCTCCATTTCACTCGAAA
>CAYOFH010000101.1:0-11917 GCA_964403175.1 uncultured Marinilabiliaceae bacterium | reverse complement strand
GGAGAATAAAAATGCAGAAAATATTGATTATCATCAATGACGCACCCTATGGGACTGAGAAAGCATACAACGCTTTGAGAATGGCTATGACACTTCAAAAAGAACACGGTGACAATGTGGAAATAAAAATTTTCCTACTCGCAGACGCTGTTTTTTGCGGTTTACCAAACCAAAACACACCAAATGGATATTACAACATTGAAAGAATGTTAAAAGTTGTGATTAGAAATGGTGGAGAAGTTAAAAGTTGTGGCGGATGTTCGGAAGCACGTGGAATTGACAAAATCCCTTTCATTGAAGGTGTTAAATTGAGTAATATGAAAGAATTTACTCAATGGACTGTTGAGTGCGACAAAGTTTTAACCTTCTAAAAATGAAAGACAATCCATTTGACATATTCACTTTCAGCGGAATAGGCATGAAGTTTAAGAGCTATGATTAAACATAACAAAGCAAATTTTTTATTCTATTTTTTGCTTATTCTGGGATATATCATCTTTAGTTTTATTCTGGTGTATAATAAATCCTTATACACAGAAATAACATACGAGGATCGATTAGTAGAGTACCTTGGTTGCCTGTTTCTTTTGGTTGCTGGATTTGTTTTATGCCTTACGGCTTATAATCAACTTAAGAAACGAGATCGATTGCTTGGTTCATTGATATTGTTTGTTGGGGTTCTATTCATAATTGCAGCGTTTGAAGAAATTAGTTGGGGACAAAGATTAATAGGCTTTGATACACCAGAAAGAATTCAAATTGTTAACGATCAGGATGAATTTAATTTTCACAACATAGATAAGCGGTTTTTTGACAGGTTGTTAGATAGAGCAATTATTCTATTTGTTTTTTTCTCTACAATAATGCTATTTATCAGAAAGGATAGGTTGTGGGGTATTAAACTCCCCGATGTATACTTAACTTTGGCTTTTGCGTTAATTCCGTTTTACCATCAATATAATATTGTTAAATTAGATTTTTATCATCTATTATATCTTCCTGTTTTTGCTATAGCTGTGAGGAGTCTTTACACCAAACGTTACGGCGAGTTTCTTGTATCAATTTTTACCTGCTTAGTTACTTTAGCACTCTTTTTATTGCATACGACATATAATCATCATTTTCCTGATCACAATAACAGTGCTAACGAGATAAGAGAAACACTATTCTCAATGACTTGTGCCTACTATGCCTTAATGATATATTATGATAAAGTGAGATTGTAATAAAATCTTGCCTTAACCTCTGCGAATCGAATAAATTGCAGTGTCAGCTTTCCGGATAATCGGCCACTTAAAATTAGAAGAATTTAGTTCAAAAAGGTATAGCTGAAAATAATCCTGAGAAAAAATTTTGACCTATGAGCAATAAAGCAAAGCAGAATAATCCGATGGCCAGGCAATTGCTTGATGATTTTTTAAATCGTACCGGTATCACCGGAGAAGAGGGTGATCCCGGGAGAAGGTACCTCTGGACAGATGCATTTGCCGTGCAGTGCTGTTTTTCCCTTGCCCGTTCAGAAAAAGATGAAAATTACATGCAGCACGGTTTACATTTAATTGACAGGGTTCATAATATATTGGGGAAGCACCGGCCTGATGATTCCAGAACCGGATGGATAAGCGGATTATCCGAAGAAGAAGGGGAAAAACACCCAACAGCCGGCGGGCTCAGAATAGGAAAAAAGCTGCCGGAAAAAGCAGCAGGAAGCTATCCAGACCCTTATGAAGAAATGGAATGCGATGGGCAGTATTTGCATTATTTAACCCGCTGGTTTAATGCCCTGATTACTGCCTGCCATGAAACCGGCGAAGAAAAATATGCCTTGTGGGCAGCAGAGTTGATCAGGGTTACCCAAAAATTCGTCTATAAAGATAGGGGGGAGGTAAGGTTATTCTGGAAAATGAAAACAGACCTGACGGAGCCCTCGGTAAAAAGCATGGGAATGCATGATCCCCTGGAAGGATTGCTATCCATCCTGAGCATTAAAGAGTTTGCAAAAAAAGAAGGAATATCCCTGGAAGAACTGGAGGGAGATCTTGACAATATCTGCAGGAATATGTCGTGGTTTACAACCGATCCACTTGGTATCGGAGGCCTGCTTTTGAATACTGGTAAGGCCGGAATAATGGTTCAAAACGGGCGAAGGCTTCCGGAGAACATCCGGCCCGGTAAATTGCTGGCCGACAGCCTGGCCGGCTTAAAGGCCTATTCTGATAGTCTGTCTGGCCTGGATCCTGCCGAAACCAGGTTGCCCTTCAGGGAGTGCGGCCTCTCGCTGGGAATTAATGCAATTACCGGTATGCAAAACCAATTGGATTTGCCCGATTTGGATATCCGGCCCCTGGAGAACTTTTCCATGCTGGCCGAGGATCTGGAAAATTTCTGGCTGCTCCCCCGGCACAGGAAAGCACAAACCTGGGAAAATCATATCGACATCAACGCAGTGTCTCTTGCTTCAAGTTTGCTGGCACATGATCATCCTCATATATTTTGTCCTGATCCCATAGAGTGATCGCTTTCATTCTCCAGGGGTGGGGGCGAAAAATCGCCCCGTTTTGAAGTTTTCATATCTCTGTTTTCATTCCGTCATAAGCAGCTGAAATTTTCAGGTCGAAGGAACTCAGCTTTTTTCTTGCCTCCTGCATATCTTTGTAAAACCAGCTGCCGAAATGCGTAAAAATTATGTGATTGGTGAATTTGCTGAATAAATTTACCAGATTGGGGATGCCCTGATGACCGTATATGTTGCCCTGCTTGTCGCGGCGAATCATTCCTCCTTTGCGAAAATAACTTCCGTCTGTGATCACCAGGTCGAGATGCTTCAGCTTATGATGGTGTGTTTTCTTAATCCAGATTAAATCTCCGGTGTACAGGATCCTTTTCTTTCCCTTTTCAATGATATAAGCCTGGGATTTTACATGTTTGCTGTGAAAGGTTGGCACAGGGGTTACGGTTAAACCTGATATTTCACGTGTTTCGCTTAATCTGATGATTTTGTTATCGGCCTCAGGGGCATATACCGGCACATCCGGAAGGTCATCTTTATTGTTTTTCACAAAACAGGCATGATCAGGATGCAAATGGGTGATACAGACAGCCTCCGGATTGTAATCCAGGAATTCTTTCTCGCCAAGATCAAAAAGGACTTTTTCCTCGATCAGGATGCCCGAATGTTTTGAATGGTAGGGGGCACTGGCTTCAATATTGCCCCGCGTACCCAAAAAATGAATCCGCATGAGTGTATCATTTTATAAATCCTGTTCAACCGATGCCAGCCTTACGGCTGCCCTGCCTGAAACTGTTTCTGTTGGTTACTATAAATAACTTATAATAAAAGAACTAAGTTATATAGTTTTAATTTATATTTTTACAGGAATAAAGAATTATTCTGGAATACAGGCACAGTTTTTCACCAATCCAAATCCGTTAGTGGATCATTAAGAACAAAATATATAAAAAGTAGATTATTATGTCATTAAGCCCAAATCTGTCAACGACGTTTTCTAATACAAAGTTGAGAACTCCAGGTAATATTTGTGATTTATCGGGGATGTGTTCTGTATGTTCGGATAAATGTACAGGCTTATGCGAAGTAGGATTATCTGCTGTTAGAGGTTTCGAAGTTGCATATCCGTATGGTACAACAAATCAACAGTTTGCTTCAGAAAAAATATACCCTTTTGATTTCTCCCATTTTAATATAAATGGACGGGTATTTGGCGCAATTGGTGCGCCTGAGGATGCTGAACAAACAAATGTTCATTCAGCAGATATTTCTTACGAAATTGGCTATATAAATAAAATTAAATTAAAAGCCCCTGTAATATTACCTGCAATGGTAAAATTAAATTGGGAAGATTATTATTCGGGAGCAGCTATGGCTGGTGTAATGGTTGTGATAGGCGAAAACGCAATTCATAAAGATTCAGAATTAAAACTTGACAGCAACGGTAAAGTAACCCATGCGCCTGTTCTTGGCAAAATGATAGATTGCTTCAGAAGATTTGAAAAGGGGTATGGAGATATTGCATTGCAGGTAAATGCCGATGATATTGTTGTTGGCACGGCTGAATATGCATTAAAAAACTTTGAGCTTCGAACCATAGAAATTAAATTCGGTCAGGCTGCGAAAGGAATTCAGCATGTAGCCCCGGTATATTCATATGACGAAGCCGTTTCCCTTAAAAAGAAAGGGTGCTTAATTCTTCCTGACCCAATGGAAGAAGGGATTAAAGAAGCATTTTATCGTGGAGAAGGTTTTCATTTTATGCAATATGGTCGTTTACCAATGTGGAATGAGTCCATTCTTGAGGAACTGATTAAAAAATACAGAGATCTTGGGGTCGAGAATATATTGTTTAAGATGGCAGGATATGATATAGAAGACATACGACGAGTTATACAGATTGCATCAAAAAACAAAATTGCTTTGATCACCTTTGATGGAGCGGGAGGTGGATCAGGAAATAGTCCCTGTAAGATGATGAATGAATGGAGCCATCCAACAATTGATCTGGAAAAGATAGTAAATGGAATTATTAAGGATTTAGAAAAAGAAGGAAGTTGGATTCCGGAAATAGCGATTGCTGGTGGCATTGCAATGGAAGATACAATGTTTAAAGCATTAGCCTTAGGTGCCCCTTATATAAAAATGGTTGGAATTGGCAGGGGGGCGATGGCTGCTGCTATGAGCGGAAAAAACATGGCAGAGTTGATCCAGGAGGGCAAAACACCTCAAACTCACCTTGCGTTTGGAAATGACCTCGATACAATTTTTAAGGATGCAAAATTTATTAAAAGCATTTATAAAGCTGTTGACAAACCTATATCTTACGGAGCAATTGGCGTATATTCATACATAAACCGGTTATCTTTTGGCATGAAATTGTTAATGACACTTAATCGAAAATTTCATTTAAAATATGTAGATCAATCTGATTTGATTCCATTAACTAAGGAGGCCAGAGAATATTTATCGGATTAACCGATATTTTTTGTACTTGTTACCGGAAATTCCAAATACAGTGAATTGGGGAATCAGCGTAAAGTCAAAATACTTAATCATCGACTTAGCTGGCAGATAAGTTTGTGTTTTAAAATGCACAAGCATATAGAATACGTTCACGGAAAGACATAACCTTTGGTGAATATATTCATTAAAAGTTATTATATTTGCAAAAAAAACAATGTACTCAAGATATCTTGGTGACAGAATAAAGAATCGAATCGATTCAGGTAAAGCGATTGTTGTAATCGGTCCACGACAAGTGGGAAAAACAACTCTAATCGAATCAATCCTTGAATCAAAAGATTATCTGCTCCTTGATGGAGATGACCCTAAAACACGAACTTTGTTAACAGAACCGAATACAGAACAGATTCGAAGGATTTTAGGGAATTATAAGTATGTCTTCATTGATGAAGCTCAAAGAATTGAGGGAATAGGACTTACTATGAAAATAGTAACAGATAGATTTAAAAACGTTCAATTGTTTGCAAGTGGTTCATCCTCTTTTGATTTGTCAAATAAAATCAATGAACCTTTAACTGGTAGAAAATGGGAATATCAGCTATTCCCAATTTCGTGGGAAGAATATGAAAACCACCACGGTTTTTTATACGCAGAGTAAAGTATAGAGAATAGATTGCTTTATGGGTTTTACCCTGATGTATTAAATAACGTGGGAGACGAAGTTAGTATATTACGGAATTTAGTAAATAGCTATTTGTACAAAGACATCCTTTCATATGCAGATATACGAAAGCCAGAGGTTCTTGATAAGCTTGTTCAAGCTCTAGCTCTTCAGATTGGGAGTGAAGTTAACTATTCAGAATTAGCTCAAACTGTAAATGTGGATAAGAATACAGTTAGTAAATACATTGACATTTTAGAAAAAGGTTATATAATTTTTAAACTCAGTAGCTTTAGCCGAAACATTAGGAATGAAATAAAAACAAATAAGAAGATTTATTTTTATGATAACGGCATAAGAAATATGGTAATTGGTAATTTCAATCCAATAGAACTAAGGATTGATAAAGGTGCTCTTTGGGAGAATTTTCTAATTTCAGAAAGGATTAAACAAATTGAGTACAAACAAAGTCTTGCTCATACCTATTTCTGGAGAACAAAACAACAACAAGAAGTTGATTTCGTGGAGGAGAATGGAGGAAAAATATTTGGTTTTGAATTTAAGTGGAAAAAAAAGAATAATCAGAAATTGCCAAAGACATTCACTGAAACTTATAATGCGGAAACAAAGATAATTGATAGAGATAATTTTAGAGAATTTGTAATAGTTGAATAATGCGTTATAGCACATGCCCTTCGGTACAGGTGCCATACACAGAACCGATGTATTTCATTAAAGACACGACAATGCATGCAATAATAACAGGAGCAACAGGAGCCACAGGCAAAGACTTATTGCATTTGCTGCTTAAAGACAACAGCGTTAAGCAGGTTGATATATTTGTTAGACGAAACCCGGGGGTTGAACACGAAAAACTCAACACACATCATTGACTTTGACAAATCCCTGGGTCTGTTTAAATCAGTCAGGCCGCTTCCGACCGATTTGCTGGCAATGGCCATGCTGAATGCGGTGAAGTCATTGGGGAACGGTGAGTATGCCATAATAGGCCAGGACATACGAAAATATGCTGAAAATCAGGCAGGTGGCCCAGTCAGCCAACATATGCAAAAGCAGCACGATTCCTGAAAGCAATTATCTTTTTGAAATATTTCATAAATTTATCGGTTCAGTATAATATGCAACATGGTTGCGGCGATCCTGCACAAATAGTCATTAAATCATGAATTCAATGAGAAAAACCGAACCTAAGTCTGTAGAAGTATTGGGTGAACCTTTCAAATGCCCTGTTTGTAGAAACGAACTGTTCTGGACCCGTCGGGCTCAGCTAAATACGCCAGTAGCGACATTTTTCAATTTTGATTGGGCAAATAAATCTGCAACTTGTTTTGTTTGCTCAAAATGCTCGTATATATCATGGTTCCTGGGAGGTCGAAAATAATAAATCACAATATGATGTGATTTTTCTTGTGATTTAAAAAATATATTCTATCTTTAATCCCAAAATCACATTATAATGTTAGTTAAGGCTCTTGGTGAAACCATAAGAAACAGACGAAAGGAGTTAAGGATAACTCAACCTCACTTGGCTGAGCTGGCAAATGTCAGCACCAATACTCTGTATAAAATAGAACGGGGACAAGGCAATCCTTCTTTAGATGTGCTGAGCAAATTGGCTGAAGTGTTGGGAATGGAACTAACCCTTGAAGTGAAAAAGAAACATTGAGTAAATGAGAGCAATGGAAATATATCGCAATGGAATTTTAGCGGGAACGCTGACAGAAGAAAATCGTAAGCATTATGTTTTCAGATATGATGACAATTATTTTAATGATTCCAATATGCCACCAGTAAGTTTGACACTACCTAAAACACAGCAGGAATATAGAAGCAGTTTTTTATTTCCCTTTTTCTTCAATATGCTAAGTGAAGGAGTGAACAGAAAATTACAATGCACACAATTGAGAATAGACGAAGATGATAATTTCGGTTTGCTGGCAGCAACAGCACAATATGATACAATTGGTGCAATAACCGTGAAACCAATGGTGGCAAGATGAACTTAGATGAATTAAAATCTTGTCCGGGAACATTAGCTGAAGGTTTTTCTACTTACAGCCCAAGTTGTTTGCGGAATTTATTTAACGGTAAAAAGGTAAACCATGTTTTGCCTTATGAACAGCCCCAACAAAGCGAAGAAGTTGCAGAACAATTCATGGAAAATCGCAAGCGCATATCCATATCGGGTGTGCAGGAAAAATTGAGCTTTCTTTTGGAGAAAAATGTATTGCGATTAACAAAGGAAGGGGAACAGGGAACATATATCCTCAAGCCGATACCAGGAGATTTGAAAAAGGTTGACCAAGTTCCTGCCAACGAACACCTGACTATGCAAATAGCCAAACAAGTGTATGGATTGAATACGGCAGAAAACGCTATAATTTTTTTCAAGAATAGTTCACCTGCCTATATCACCAAACGATTTGACGTGAAAGAAAACGGAAATAAATGGGGCAAAGAAGATTTTGCAACGCTGGCAGGAAAAACAAAAGACAATGCAGGTGCAAATTTCAAATATGAATACAGCTATGAAGAGGCAGGACAGTTGATACAAAAATTTGTTCCGGCATGGCGGATAGAAATAGAAAGGTATTTTTCTTTAGTTATTTTCAATTTTCTGTTTTCAAACGGAGATGCTCATCTAAAGAACTTTTCTTTGCTAGAATCTCCCAGTGGAGATTATCTGCTAAGCCCTGCTTATGATTTAGTAAATACAAGGCTACATGTGGACGATAAAGATTTTGCATTGGATAAAGGACTGTTTGCAGACGATTATAGAAGTCAGCAATACAAAAAGAGCGGACATCCTTCCAGGAGCGATTTCACGGAATTTGCATTGAGAATTGGGGTTGCTGAAAGCCGAGTTCAGAAACTATTAAATCCGTTTTTAGAAAAGCAACTTTTTGTGGAAACATTAATCAGTCGTTCTTTTTTAACTGAGGACAACAAGAGAGGGTATTTGCTTATGTATAACACAAAGAGAAATCATTTAATAGCTCAATGAGATTAAAACAGAAGAGATTTTGACTTACAAATGATCCCTGCTATTTTGGGCCATCCAGAGAATAATCCAGGTCAGCGTTTGTCAGCCGGTTTATAATCAGACCAATAAATCCGCACTGAATCCCAAATGGGAGGTACCCTAAATAACCCAGCACCGGCATCTCAAAAATTAAATACCGGTGAGCAAAAGGCAGGGAATACTCCCATTTTGCATAACTGTAGTAATTCCATAGTTCCCAGAAAAAGCCGCAAATCAGGCCTGCCACCGCAAGCAAAAAAAGATGTTTCCACCGGCCATTTTCAATGGCATGAAATATTGTTTTTCCTCCGGAAATGGAAATGACAGAGGCAATGATCAGCATTGGAGACAACCATAACAGCGGGAAAAGATATTGAGGCAAGATGTAGACCAATGAAAGACCCGCCAGATTTAAAAGGAGTACAAGCCACCAGAACTTCTTTTTTCTGATCACGCTGGCTTTTGCATAATTATTCAACCCCAGGCTCAGGCGGGGAAATGTTTGCAGAAGAAGCCAGGTGCTAATAACGGCAGGCAGTACTGTAGCAAAAGGCAAAGTTGCATACAGGAAATAATCCAGGTCGCTTAAAAAGCCCAAATCGGTATAAAACCAATTGTGGGTAAATTGATTCAGGTATTCATAATACCACCAGAAAAATGCACTGAATACAAATAAAAGGAGAAGGTATTTCGGGGAGTGGGTGATCAGGGATTTTCCAACCCGCCAATAGGTGAAGGCGTTGACTGAAATAATATATCCAATCCAGGGAAGGGTGAAAGAATAAATCTGTAATTGTTCCAAAAACTGAAAACGGGTCCAGGCAAATACCCATCCCACGATCAATATAACAATGCCGGCCCACCCCCAGGCAGGAAACTTATATACAGGTTTACTGCTTGCTTTGAAGCCCTTCTGGCTTTTGATGATTCTGGCTATAAATGGAATCAATATTACAGCAGCGAGACCGGCAATCAATACAAAGAAAAGTATTGAAAACCCTTCATGGCTTACCAACTTTGTTTTGGGAGGAAATTCTAAAAAAGATGCGACCGGATCGCCCTCTATGAGCACTCCGGTTAAAGGTGTAGCCAATAAAAGCGCCACAATTAAGAACAATCGCAGTATTTTCTTATACATGGGATTGTTTTTTTAAGTGGTTGCCCCGTGATGACTCACAGGGCAACCACTGCTCTGGAATTCCAGCTTGTGTGCTACAATTCCAGCTTGCTTTTGATTTCCGAAGGAATGGCATCTTTATGCACCATGATGAACATGGTTTTGGCCTTCACGTAGCTTTCGGACATGTTCAAATAACCTCCAAAGGCATTTCTTTCTGTGCCCCAGGAGTTTTTGGTAATGTAATACTTTGTTCCGTTCTGGTCTTCCGCAATGCCTGTCACGTGCATCAGGTGATCGTCGGTGGTGACAAATTTCTCATACCCGGCCTGACGGATTTCCTGGGTAACGTTGACTTCAGGAAATGGCCTTTCAAATTTAAAGGCTTCATCCATAATTTCCTTTTCAGACATGTCTTCAAACCGGGCCCGGTCGGTGGTTGAATAATCATCGGCGGGCGCATCTACAGAAGGATTGATGGCCACTCCGTTGACGTGGGAAAATCCTTTCTCGCTTACGTCTCCGTCCCAGTTTACGGTGTATCCGTTGTTCAGGGCATAATCCATAATCTCAATGATCTCGTCAATGGGCACATTGTAAAAGTGCTTGTGGGCCCAGTTGTCAGGAACTTCAAGCGGTGCTTTGGTATAGAAAGGAAAGTGTGAAAAGGAGGTGATTTCCACATAATCGTCGGGATTGATTTCCATTTCGCTGGCAAAGGACTGGGGCGTGTAGTTTTTGCCCTCATAGGTGAAATTGTTGGGAACAGGGCCGAGGTAAATATCCAGCAGGCTGTTCACCAGCTCCAGGTATTCGGGGCTTTCGTTTCTCAGGTCAACGGGTACCTGTCCAATGGCGTTCACAAAGCGGTTCAGCTCCCCGTGGTTGTGGGTTTCTGAGTCGTAATTGATGCCGCTGTAAACCGATTCCGGCATCAGGCCGTGATCACGGATCACATCCATTGCGTTGTGGGAAAGGCTTCCCTGGCCAAGGTTGCCCCGGCCTCTGCGCAGGTAGTTGTCGCGCATGCGGTTGACGTAGTTATGGCGTACCACATACATTTCAGAAAGATCGTGTTCGCCCTTGCCCTTGCGCAGCATTTCTGATTCCAGAAATGACATGGTGGCAAAATTCCAGCAAGTGCCCGTGCTTGCCTGATTCTTAACTGGTGTGACGGGAAGCTCCACCACTGTGGTAAAGTCGTATCCGTCGTCATCGGCCATAAATGTAGCGGAGACATGAAGCGGGGCAGCCATGACTGCCATCACAAATATCCATGTCAAAAAAGTGTTGGTTTTCATAAATGATGATTTAGGTTAGTGATGATAATATACGTGTGTAGCAAATGTACATGATTTATTTTTATGTGCGTAGTGGTTTTTTCTTTGTGTCGGGCCGGAAAATTGTCCTTGATAATCCCCGGCCGATGCGGGATGGGATATTAATGGCCAATTGAGATGGTTTGGACATCATGCGATCATTATTTCACGATGAGTTCATCATTATCAGGCAGTCAATCCCATCGGTCAACATATGAAAAAGCAGCCCGAGCCCTATTATATTGAAGGGTTTCCGGAAAAAAAGCAGGGCCACATATACCGCCATGGCGTAGTAGGTATGCAAAGGGTGAAAATTGATGCTGCATCTGTCCGGATCGAAAACCGGACTTGCCAGTAAATGATCCAGGTCAACCAACATGGTGGCAAGCAGAATCAGGTAAACCTTTTTCCAGTCTTTACGAAAGAATCCGTATGCGATAAAGAAAGGAAATACAATGTGTAAGAAGTAGTGGATGAATGTTTGCATTTGGTTTATTGATGCGGTGCTTTGGTTTTGCGGGTTTCAAATAATGTAAGCTCTAAATTACTCAAAATCCATCACCCATCGCATGGTCGCAGGCAGGCATGATCATAGTTGAACCTTAAACACTACTTCATTTATTCATTTCTCTGCCTGCTCCTGCCTGGCATGATTGATCTTTTTTTGGATTCTCCCGGATAATCATACAATAATTCTATATTTGTGATGGTTAGCCAGAAAAACTTTATCCCATGTCGAAACACGGTACCATCAGAAGGTATGCCCTGATCATCGAAAAAGTAAGACGGAAGCTGCATCCTT
>CAYOFH010000100.1:8845-11948 GCA_964403175.1 uncultured Marinilabiliaceae bacterium | reverse complement strand
ATTATACTATTCAACTTTCTTTTCGTTTTGTTATCTTTGCACTCACTTTTTGAAACATGTGAAGGTAAAGCAGAAAGATTTTTTCTTCTGCCTTCTTCTTTTAATACTTTTGCCTGACCGCATTAGTTGAGGGGGGAGTTTAAATTAAAAATCGCAATAAATAAATCATTCATCATAATGGGAATTGAACAGCAGATCAAGGAGGCCGTGGTTCGGGCCATCAAAGAATTGTACGGAGCCGATTTTCAAGTGGACAATGTGCCTTTGGAACTGACACGTAAAGATCAAAAGGGAGATTTTACCGTGGTGGTTTTTCCCCTGTTGCGCATTTCACGTAAAAAGCCTGAAGATACTGCTAACGAAATAGGGGAATTCCTGAAAAGGGAGCTTTCTGTTATCGCTTCTGTTGAAGTGATCAAAGGTTTTCTGAATCTCACTTTATCACATTCCTATTGGCTTCAGGTATTGAAGCAGGTAGTGGGTAACGAAAATTACGGTTTTACAAAGGCTGATGAAAACAGTCCGCTGATGATGATTGAGTATTCATCGCCTAATACAAATAAACCCTTGCATCTGGGCCATATCCGTAACAATTTGCTGGGATATTCTCTTTCACGAATTGCTGCCGCCACCGGACTGCAGGTGGTAAAGACCAATATAGTGAATGATCGTGGCATTCACATTTGTAAGTCCATGCTTGCCTGGAAAAAATGGGGAGAAGGACAAACGCCTGAATCTACCGGAAAGAAAGGTGACCATCTGGTAGGCGAATTTTATGTGAAATTTGACCAGGAATACAAGAAAGAACTGAGTGCCCTTATGGATAAAGGTCTCTCTAAAGAGGAGGCTGAAAAGGAGTCGAAACTCATGCAGGAGGCCCGTGAGATGTTGCTTGCCTGGGAAGCGGATGACAAAGAGGTGGTTGATCTCTGGAAGATGATGAATGACTGGGTTTACAAAGGTTTCGATCAGACCTATAAAGCACTTGGAGTTGATTTTGATAAGATCTATTACGAATCTCAAACCTATACTGTTGGCCGCGATATGGTGTTGCAGGGGTTGGAGAAAGGTTTGTTTTACCGTCGCGATGACAATAGTGTTTGGGCCGACTTATCCGAAAACGGACTTGATGAAAAGATTCTGCTTCGGTCTGACGGTACTTCAGTTTATATGACTCAGGACATTGGAACTGCCAAAATGCGTTTCGAAGATTACAAGATCGATAAGATGGTATATGTGGTGGGTAACGAGCAGGATTATCATTTTAAAGTACTTTCCATTCTGTTGGATCGCCTTGGTTTTGAATGGGGTAAAGATTTGACCCATTTCAGTTACGGAATGGTGGAACTGCCTGAGGGTAAAATGAAATCGCGCGAGGGAACTGTTGTCGATGCCGACGATCTGATCGCCGGTATGATTGACACCGCCCGCGATATGTCCAAAGAACTGGGGAAATTGGATGGCTATTCTGATGAAGAAGCTGAACGTATTTACCGTACCATTGCTCTTGCAGCATTAAAATATTTTATCCTGAAGGTGGATCCAAAGAAAAATATGACTTTTGATCCCCGCGAATCCATCGATTTTAACGGAAATACCGGTCCGTTTATTCAATACACTTATGCCCGGGTACAATCAATTTTCCGTAAGGCCGGAGAGAAGAATATCGATACTTCGCTGAAAGTAGATACAGAGATGGAGCTAACGGATAAAGAAGCCGTTTTATTGAAGATGATTGGGAATTTTCCCAATGTGGTAAAAGACGCCGGAGCGGTTTACAGTCCTGCATTGGTGGCTAATTATGTGTATGATCTGGCCAAAGAATTCAACCAGTTTTATCACGAGTCACCTATCGTTTTTGAAGATGATGCTGACAAACGGTCACTTCGACTGACATTAAGCCATGCTGTTGGTCAGATCATTAAACAGGCCATGTGGCTGATGGGAATTGATGTTCCGGAAAGAATGTAGTTCTCTGTGAGAGCCTTTATTCGTTGATTTACCCTTCCGAAACGTTTTTTTGTCAATCTTTCGTTGCTTTGTTTTTCATTCTGGTCTAACTTGCTCGTTATTTTCCTTAGACAGCATATTAGTTTACTGTATGGTTTACTAATTTTTGATGTTCGAAATAGTTTGGAGATACGTTTATGGAGCAAATGAAAAATCTTAATCCAGCCATTGAAATTTCGCGTTTGTCAAGACATTTCGGTAAGGTTCGGGCAGTAGACAACATTGATTTAACAATTGAAAAAGGGGGTGTTTATGGAATTCTGGGGCCGAACGGTGCCGGAAAAACCACACTTATTCGTATGCTGGCGACCCTGTTACACCCTTCTTCCGGGTCAGCAAAAATACTTGGAC
Organism: uncultured Marinilabiliaceae bacterium; assembly: GCA_964403175.1. Taxonomy (GTDB): domain Bacteria; phylum Bacteroidota; class Bacteroidia; order Bacteroidales; family Marinilabiliaceae; genus Marinilabilia. Next base: position 9,587 of record CAYOFH010000100.1, on the reverse strand, counting down.
ATGATCTTGAAACCGAAGCTGGCACTATAAGAGAACTGGTAAGTCTGACCGGCCAGTTTGCTTCTGTAGATGAAGATCTTACCGGACGGGAAAATCTGATTTTGCTTGGTCGCTTATTTGGATATTCTTTCAAAAATGCAAAAATCAGAGCCGGCGAACTTCTGGATGGTTTCGGATTAACCGAAGCTGCCCGTCGCCAGGTAAAGACTTATTCGGGTGGAATGCGGCGGCGGCTTGATATCGCAGCCAGCCTGGTGGTTTGTCCGGAATTACTCTTCCTTGATGAACCCACTACCGGCCTGGATCCCCGCAGCCGAAATCAGGTTTGGGACATTGTTCGTGCTCTGGTGGCAGAGGGAACCACCGTTTTGCTTACTACACAATATCTGGATGAAGCCGATCATCTTGCCCGGCGCATTGCTGTTATTGATCATGGAAAAGTAATCGCGGAAGGTACGCCAGCTGAGCTTAAGCATTCGGTGGGGGCAAACGTTCTGCGCCTTCATCTGAAGAATAGATATCAAATGAGCCATGCTAAAGAAATTATTTCATTGCTTGAATACTTTGATTTTACTGAGGATACAGATCCTTTTAGGATTTCACTCCAGGTGAAAAATGCCGGTCAGGCTTCTCATATAGTTTCTTCTCTTTCAAATAACGGTATTGACGTAACAGGTTTTTCTCTTGGACAGCCAAGTCTGGATGAGGTATTTCTCGCTTTGACCGGTGAACCTGCGGAGAA
>CAYOFH010000100.1:2895-8745 GCA_964403175.1 uncultured Marinilabiliaceae bacterium | reverse complement strand
AGAGATGTCTGTTGAACTACATGCATTGATTGTAATTCTATGATTAATAAAAACTTTGCGTCTTTCAGAGTATTCAACTTCAACGTAAGATTTCATAGAGGCTGTGTTTAACCCTTTATTAACGAACTATTGATTTCAAATAATCTAACTTTATTTATTGCTGAATTTTAACTGATTATGAAACAGGATACACCAACCCGGATTGCAACAAGGGTTTCATCTGAACCATCGAAGCAGGATATTCAATTCATTTTGTCAAAAGGTTCCCGACCAGAGAAAGCCGGTGCATTCTCAGCTTCTATTACTTTTGGGTGGAGGGCTTTGCTTAAGATTAAACATGTTCCGGAACAGTTGTTTGATGCAACTGCCTTTCCGATTATGTTTACACTGATGTTTACCTATCTTTTGGGAGGAGCCATTGCGGGTTCCACTGCTGATTATTTGCAATACCTTCTGCCGGGAATTATGGCACAGACGGTAGTAATGATTACTGTTTACACAGGGGTAACGGTAAATAATGATATCCGCAAAGGAGTGTTTGATCGTTTCAGATCCCTTCCAATCTGGCAACCATCGGTGTTGGTTGGTGCACTTTTGGGAGATGCTGTTCGTTATACCCTTGCTTCAGCAATTGTTATTTCTCTGGGAATGATTCTGGGATTTCGCCCCGGAGGAGGATTGATAGGAGTGCTGATGGCGGTATTGCTGCTTTTGATTTTTTCGTTTAGCCTTTCGTGGATATGGACAGCAATCGGATTTATTGCGCGTTCGCAGGAGTCATTGTTTTTTCTGAGTTTTGTGGTGCTGTTTCCTCTCACTTTTGCCAGTAATATATTTGTTGATCCTCAAACGATGCCTTCATGGCTTGAGGCATTCGTAAAGGTAAACCCTGTTACTTTCCTTGTTACCGCTATGCGCGGATTAATGCACGGTGATCCTGAAGTCGATGGCATTGGCATTACTCTGGCAATATCTGCAGGGCTGGTAGCAGTTTTTGGCCCTTTTACCATGTACCTTTTCAGGAGTAAGAAGTAATTTAATACATTTTGCACAACACTAATAATTCTAAATATGCGACGATTTTTAAGGTTAATGTCTTTCTTTGTTTACTGATTTATCAATAGTAAAATTTTTGTCAATAATGCATTCTGATGTTTTGGAAGTTTGTCAGAAATAATTTTTTGTATTTTTTCTTCTTTGGTCATTGACGGAACATTGCTTTCTGCAATCTTTTTAATTTCTGTCAATGTGGCGTTGTCCAGAAATTGTTTTACGATTTCTTTTATTTTTACAGATGAAGCATTTTCTTTTAATTGCGGTGGGGCTTCCTGTTGATGTTCAACATCTGTCAGACATATATGCAGCAGTTCCCGAACACTTGATTTTACCGGGTCTTCACTTCCGGCAGTATCGCGCAGTGACCATGAATTATAGTGATAATCGGTAATTTCCAGTTCTTTTACATACAAACTGTCTTTCCCGAAAACTTTTTCCAATACCAGAAGGGTTCCTTTTTTCCAGGCTGACCAATCAAAATTTTTCTTGTCAAGCCGCTTCAGACGTTCCTCTATGAGTGCGTAACCAGTCGAATTGCTAATGTTTCCTCCCATTTATTGATTGTGTAAGAGTTTGAAAATTCCCGTTGTATTCAGATACTAAATTTAATAATTTATCCTGAAACCGTTAACGCTTGTGATATTTTTTAAAGACTACAGGTAACTGAAAAAAGGTAGCTTTAATGCGAGTGAAAAGGAATCCATATTACCTTAAAAAACTAATTACCTGCCGATAATATGAATCCTTGAAATTTCTTTTTCAGGCCGGGGAGTTGGTGGCAGTATGGTAACAATATAAAACACAAAAAAAACCGGAACCTCAAGGTACCGGTTTTTGTTTCGACAAATAAAAGTCAAATCAGGAATAAAATTATTTTGATACTTTTAAAATATCGGTAATCATTTGGGTAAGCTGCTCTTTTGGTACGTAGCCCAACACAGCTCTTGGTTCTTCATTCATGGGGATAAAAACGATGGTCGGAAGGCTTTTAATGCCAAAAGCAGCTGCCAGTTCTTTCGATTTTTCGGTATCAACTTTATAAATCTGTAACTTTTCGGCATATTCACCCTGGATTTCTTCCAAAAGTGGCGATAATTTGCGACAAGGTCCACACCAATCGGCATAGAAGTCTAAAATCGCAGGTTTGTTTCCCTTGTAAGCCCAATCGCTGTTTTTTTCATAATCGAAAACCTGGGCAATAAATGCAGTCTTGTCCAAAGTGATTACACCATTTTCTGATTTTTTCCCCTCGGCAGGGTCAGTGGCACTAATCATTTGAATGCCGGCAAACAGAAATATTGCCGAAAAAATAAATGCTGATACGTTCTTCCTCATGTCTGAATATCTCCTGTTTTGGTGAATGTGAAAGTAGAAAAAACTATTTTTCTACTTTCAGAACATCTTTAATTGCGCGCTCAAATGTGTCTTTGGGTAAAGCTCCCTGTGCCATCTGCGGTTGTCCTTCCTTTGGGACAAACAGTAGCGAGGGGATACTCTGGATGCCGAACATGCCGGCAAGCTCCTGCTGAGCTTCAGTGTCGACTTTATAAATATCCACTTTGCCATCGTACTCTTCCGAAAGTTCGTCCAGAATGGGAGCCACCATTTTACAAGGCTGGCACCAGTCTGCATAAAAGTCGATGAGACAAGGCTTTTCGCCTTCGAATTTCCATTCTTTATTGTTTTCGAAATCAAAAACCTTCTCTTTAAACGTTTCTTTTGTCAAAAATTCAACCATAATTCTTGTTGCTTTAAATATTGGTACAAAACTAAAAATTCTCGCGATAAATTCAAAATATCTAAATCTATAAATACATTAATACAATCACCGTGCCAAAAAAATGAACGTTCCTATCCCTTCGTCTTATTGGGATATAAATTGTAATTTTGCTGTTTTCTATACTATTTATAACATTCAATTTAATAAGATGTTTGACTGAATACAAATTCTTATTGAAGTATTTAGCAGAAAGAAAAAATTGCTGGAGGGAGAAGTATATATGAAAAAGCATTTACAGTTGCCGGTTTTAAAGGCTATTTCCAAGGTTGCAGATAAAAGTAATAAGAAAGCTTTTGTAATTGGCGGGTTTGTAAGAGATATTTTTTTGAAACGCCCCACCACGGATGTTGATGTAGTTGTGTTGGGTAGTGGTATTGACCTTGCACGTGAGGTTGCCAAAGAACTGGGAGGGTTGAAAGTTAATGTGTTTAAAAATTTCGGTACTGCTATGTTCAAATATCAGGGCATGGAGATCGAGTTCGTTGGCGCGAGAAAAGAATCTTATCAGCGCGATAGCCGCAAACCCATTGTGGAGGATGGAACCCTGGAAGATGATCAGAACAGACGCGACTTTACCATAAATGCACTTGCACTTTCACTTAACCAAGAATCGTTTGGGCAGCTGGTTGATCCCTTTGACGGAATAAAAGATTTGGAAGCAGGCATTATCCGCACTCCACTCGATCCTATGGTAACATTTTCCGATGATCCGCTGAGGATTATGCGGGCCATCCGGTTTGCCACTCAATTAGGGTTTCGTATTGATGAGAGTACGTACGAGGGCATTGTTTCTCAAAAAGAGCGACTGGAAATTATTTCCATGGAGCGTGTTACTGAAGAGTTGAACAAAATGATTATGTCGGATCGTCCTTCCCTTGGCTTTAAACTTCTGGAAAAAACCGGCTTATTGCCTTTGATCCTGCCTGAACTACAAGCTCTGAAAGGTGTGGAAAAGGTTAACGGCATCGGGCATAAAGACAATTTTTATCACACCCTGGAGGTGCTTGATCAGCTGACGCCCCATTCTAATGATTTATGGCTCAGGTGGGCTGCTTTGCTTCACGATATTGCCAAACCACGCACAAAACGGTTTGATCCAAAACTCGGATGGACTTTTCATGCACACAATTTTGTGGGGATGAAGATGGTGCCTAAAATATTTAAACGCCTTCGTCTGCCTCAGAACGATAAAATGAAATTTGTTCAGAAGATGGTGGAGCTTCACATGCGTCCCATTGTGCTTAGTGAGGAGGAGGTAACAGATTCGGCTGTACGAAGATTATTATTTGAAGCCGGTGATGATATCGACAAATTGATGACCCTGTGCGAAGCCGACATAACCTCAAAGAATGAAGTGAAAGTGCGTAAGTTTCTGCGCAATTTTAAGCTGGTACGGCAGAAACTGAAGGAAATTGAAGAAAAAGACCGCGTAAGGAACTTTCAGCCTCCGGTTTCAGGGGAAGAAATAATGGAAACTTTCAACCTGCCACCTTGTCAGGCCGTAGGCGAAATTAAAGCTGCCATAAAAGAGGCCATCCTCGAAGGGGAGATACACAACGATTACGATGAAGCCCGGGCGTTTATGTTGAAAAAAGGAAAAGAGATGGGGCTGGGGAGCTAAAGAGTTGTTGAGTTGAGAAGTTCGAACCCCGAACTCAAAACTCATTATGAGCCTGCCAAGAATTTTTTATTATGAAAATAGATGCCTTTTTGTATATTTGATTTTACTTATTTTAATATCAATCATGAGATTATCAGAAAAAGAAAGGGCAAACATAAAACAAGCAGCAAAAGAAGTTTGGGGAGATAAGGCTATCGTATATCTTTTCGGTTCCCGAACAGATAACACCAAAAGAGGCGGAGATATAGATTTGTTTATTCAGTTGTCAGAAATGAAATCTTCACGCCAACTGATTCATCAGAAAGCCGCATTTCTGACTAAGTTGGATATTCTTATCGGAGAACAAAAAATTGATGTGATTTTCAATACACCCGGCAATGAGGAATTGCCTATAATTAAAACAGCCCGAAATGAAGGGGTCATTTTATGAAGAACTAAACTAATGTGATGGATAACAGCGAACTAATGGATAGTCTGGAAAAAGCTTTTGAGACAGGTTATTTACATCTCAAACGGATGAATTTTGCCAATTCTAAAGTAAAAAAGTTCCTCCCTGTTACCCGGGATAATTATTATTTATTGGATGACGAAACCATAGGGTTTCTTGATCAATACATTTTTCGCTTTTCCAAAACACAAGACCTCATCGGATCCAGGATTTTTCCGTTAACTCTCCGGATATTGGCTGAACCGGTGGAGGATAAGCCTTTTATCGATGTTTTAAATCGGTTGGAGAAACTAAAGATCATTGATTCAGCCAAAAACTGGATAGAGCTGCGAAAAATCAGGAATGATATTGCGCATGAGTATCCTTCCAATTTAAATGAGCGTATCGAAGGCATTAATATATTGTTTGAAAACCTGACTACTTTCAGGCAAATTCTGGATCGCTGCAGTCAGGTTCTGGAACAACATGGTTTAAAAAACTCATAACCCAAAACACGAAACCAGAAACCAGAAACCCTGAACTCAAAACTCCAAACACGAAACTCAGAACTCTTTTGAACCAGGCCAACAAATTCTTTGCAGATCAAAACTACCAGCCTTTTCCTGAGGAAATGGCTCCGATACTCATTGCCTGGCATCTGAAAACACCCGAAAATGCGGGTCATCTCTTACGCCTGGCAGCTAATGTGGGATGTAGTCTGGTCTTATTTGTGAAAAGCGAGGAGGAGGCTATCTTCAAATCTGTTAAAATGAAGTATGTGGCCGGACAGGCGGCTAAGTTAGTGAAGTGGGATTATTGTTTGCCTGACGAGGTTGAGTCTCTGGTGCCTGCCGGGTACACTTTTGTTGCTCTTGAAACTTCTCCCGGCTCTTGTAATCTATTTTCAGTGAAACTGCCTCTAAAAATGGCTTTGATGGTGGGGAGTGAGCGTTCGGGAATTCCTTC
>CAYOFH010000100.1:0-2795 GCA_964403175.1 uncultured Marinilabiliaceae bacterium | reverse complement strand
CCCAATTCATTTATTTTCGTCAGACATTGGAGAATGAATTTTATTGTTTCGTTTTTCTACTCTCTAGAAAAACGACTTACATCCCCCATATTGCCTTTTGCTTTATCCTCAACATTTTTTCCGCCTGAGAATTTGTATAATAGCGATAGCTTAATATTTCTTAATTCGGGGGAAAAGCGGATGTGCTTGGTCGTTCCTCCATAATAAAGGTGTTTTATCTCGTCAGAAGTGTCGAAAATATTTTCCACATCCAGCGAAATGGTTAGGTTTTTATTTTTCAGGCCTGTATAAAACATTCCTAAATCCAGAGTTTCTTTAGGTTCTATGGAATATTGCGGATGTGTTCTTTTTCCGGTTAATTGTCCCCATGCATAAATAGAAAACCGTTCATGGAATTCATATTGAAAGGAAATATGCATCTGATTGGAGAAGGATCCGTTTCTGTTTTCTGGAATAATAAAATTATTTTGGCTGTTTGAGTACCAATAATAAGCCAATCGGGGTTCAATTTTTCCGCTTAAGGTTCTGTCAAAAAATTCAAATGGGATACCGATACTTGCTGAAATATTGTGTTGATCTGCGTAATTTATATAACGGTACTCTGTCAATTCGTCTTCTAAGTTAAAGGCAATTACTCCAAATATGTCCTTGTTAAACTGGTAGTGACTAAAAATGTAGAAATTTTGATGAAATATCTGATTCCAGCCAAACCGGTATATTTTGATGGGTTTCACATCAACGGTTCCTGTGGATTGCAAAAATTCATTGACATACCGTTTGGCCGGTAATATTTTTTCATAATCGGGATATGAAATTCCTGATACCAATCCAAAGGATGTTTGATAGTTTTCTCCGTCATAAGTTGTGGTAATATGGGGAAACCAATTCCTGTAATTCACATCAATTGTTCGGTCATCATCCTTGATAATGAATTTATTATTGCTGAATTCAGCACGTACGCCAACCTTTGCGCTCCACTGTTTTGAAAGGGAGTATTTTACACTGAGATGGCTCCCCAGGATTGCCTCTTTTCCTGTGAAATCACTGTTTTGTAAGGGAAACGAGTGTTGGCTTTGGGGAGTATAGGTAACCAGATCGTCTAACCTGCCTGATTTCCCGACAAATCCCATGTCCAGTGTTGTTTTATCCGTGAGATTGTATTTAATATCCCCGCGGAACGTATGCCGGTGTCCCACCATTGAATAATCACTCTCAAAAGATGTCAGATCATCTGCTTCTCCGAATTGATCGAAAGAGGATGAGGAACGTAGGCCACCGTAGATGATTCCGTACGACAGCTTTGTGGATAGCGGCAACGAATCATTTGTCTGGTATTCGAGATGTGCAGACCACAGATCATCATGCAGATTTCCTCTGCTTATCTGTGTATAATGATTCCCTTCGGGAAGGTATGTACTGGTTGGTGTTTCACTGTTTTTATCTCCTTTTTCGTAATAAACAAAAAAGTTGGCATTCAAGGTACTGTTTTTAAGCTGCCAGTTGAGGTTGGTTGTTGTGGTAAAAATGTTGGAGCGCGACTTAAAGGTGTTGAATAACCGGGTTTTGTTTCCGTTATTATAAAGAGTACTGTCTTCTGAAGTGGAATGTTTATATACATCGGCGTACGAGAGACTGGTGTTAAAAACGAGGTTGTTTTTTTGAAATATGTAAAATCCCTGCACTCCTTGCGCTGTCTCATTATTATCGAAACGTTTAATATTCCCCGCAATACTGGCATAATAGCCATCAATATTTCTGGTTTTTGTTTGGATGTCGATAACAACTCCTGTTGATGCATCGTAACCTGCAAGATCCATAGAATTAATGACAATATTCCGGATAGCATCTGCTGGAAGAGATTTAAGGAAGTTTAAAACCTGTTCATCATTCATGTTTTGCTTTCTGCCATCTATATAAATGCTTGCTTTTTGGCCGTTGAATGAAATCCCCTGCCTGCTATTGGCAGTCACTGCCGGGAGTCTGTTCAGGATTTTTTGAATGTCGGCAGACTGAAAGCCGGGGATTTTGGAAATATCCGCTATGATTTTTCCATCTTCCATGCGCAGAGGGAGTCTTTTGGAGGTAATCTCTATGTCATTAATAACATATTGTTCCTGTTTCAATACCAGATTTTTTGTTTGTGATTCTTTTGTTAGCTTGAGAGCGAGAGAGGTGTCTGAATAAGCAACATGAGAGGTGTGGAGTGTTATCTCTTCTGATGAAGAAGGGCTTTTTATCGATAATTGATATTTACCATTATCTGTGGAGATGGTAAAATCCATTAATACACTATCCATATTTGACGCAGAAATTAAGACTCCTGACACGGGTTGTTGGTGAGTATCTGTTATACTTCCGTTAATATAATAAGTCTGACTGTAAGTGAGTACTGAGCTAAAACAGATAAAAAAAAGGGATAGTAATTTTTGCATTGGTTCGGGTTAAGATGTTATTGCAAGGCAGATATGTTATACTTTCAAAGATTAGAAAAAAAAATTGTTTTTGCAATCGATATCCTACAGTGTAAGTTTTTTTATTAAATGGCTTTGTTCTTATTGGACTTCATCCAAACCAATCGTTTTTGTCTTTGAACCTGCATTATTGACTTCGTCGAACTTCGTTTCTACGGCAATAGAGAAAAACCTATCTGCAAGGGATCAATAGACCGTTAGATTTTTAGATATAAGATTTAAGATGAATCATATAATGTTGAAAATCTGCATTTTAACACAAAAATCCGTCTGATTTCAAATAACTGGATCAGAGGCTCTTATAAAAGTTTAACGGACTATTAA
>CAYOFH010000099.1:0-12167 GCA_964403175.1 uncultured Marinilabiliaceae bacterium | reverse complement strand
CATGTATAAAAAAATTGCGAGTTATATCCGACCTAAAAAATAAATTTTATACGGGTAAAACCTATAATCCAAAATTTATATTACCGGATATTTCCCAACATCTTCTCCTCACTGGTCATCTCACCACCAGCCAAAAGCATGGCGGAGTCAATCAAAGCGAGATGTGAATAGGCTTGCGGGAAGTTTCCAAGCATTCGTTTTGTTTTAAAATCCAGATCTTCACTGAAAAGTCCCAGATGATTACAATGTTTCAGAATCTGATCAAATTTTAGTTTGGCCTCTTCCTTTTCTCCAATTTTATAAAGGCTTCTGATTAGCCAGAATGAGCATATAGTAAAGGCTGAGGACGGTTGTCCGAAATCATCATGGTTTTTATATCGATACATTAATCCTTCAAACTCAAGTTCTTTTTGAACCGCTTTCACAGTGCTTTTGAACTTGGGGTCTTTTCCGTTGATAAAGCCATAAGCCTCCATTAATAGAACAGAAGCATCGAGATCCTCAGTGCCGTATGCCTGAGTAAAAGACTGTTTCTTTTCAGACCAGGCATTTTTATAAATGTCATTTTTGATTTTATCCTTCAGGCGGCCCCATGATTTAATATACTCTGTTTGATGCAGTAGTTCTGCAATTTTGATTCCCCGGTCGGCGGCCACCCAGCAAAGTACCTTGCTAAAAGTAAAATGTTTCGTACTGTGTCTGATTTCCCAGATTCCCTTGTCGGGTTTCTGCCAGTTGCGTTCCACCACTTTTATAATGTTTCGGCAAATAGTCCACAATTCCTCACTATGCTCAAGGGATGTGGTAAAGAGATGGAATAACTGATAGATAACATCTACCAGAATTCCGTATATATCGTTTTGTTTTTGTTTATAGGCAGCATTGCCAACCCTTACCGGCTTACTGTTTTCGTAGCCTGACAAATGAGGTAGTTCATATTCGGTTAGTTTTTTCTCACCGTTGATGCCATACATGATCTGAATTTTTTCGTCCTTATCGGGTAAAAGATCAATGATGAAATTCAGATATTTATGAGCTACATTAAAATGTCCGAGCATCGTCATTACCTTAATAACCATTGAGGCATCCCGGATCCAGCAAAACCGGTAATCCCAATTCCGTACCTCTCCAATGGTTTCCGGAAGGGAAGTGGTTACGGCAGCCAGGATGGCTCCTGTTTTCTGAAAACTCAGGAGTTTTAGAAGTAATGCACTACGCATGATTTCACTATTGTAATCTTTGAATTTTGTAGTGCGTTCCGCCCAGTTCAGCCAATAAGTTTTGGTGCGTTGCAACTTCAAATATGCACGGCTGATATCTTGAGCCAGCAATTTTTGGTTGTAACTGATAAGGACAAATTCATCCTTTTCAATGGTAATGGTTAACTGTCCTACTACCGAAAGTTTATCCATGCTGGTGTAAAGGTAAAGAGAATCATAGCTGCCCTTGGCGGTAAAAGCCTTTACATATTTTCCATTGAAGGTAATATTCGTGTCATATTTTGCATATTCCAGACGTGGATCGTAGTGAACTTTAATTTTTGGTTTTCCTTCAATGAGTTTAATGTATCTAACCAGATCAGGAGGGAGATAATAGCTTCCGTTATCACTTTTGTATCGGGGCATGAAATCGTGGATTTCAAATATGCCATCCACACATTCGAAACGAGTAATTAGAATATTGGAATGAAATTCATATCTTTGAGTAATTTCGGCTCCAGCGACAGAAACAATAGAGAAATGACCTCCTTTATCCTTGTCTAAAAGAGCCGCAAAAACAGAGGGAGAATCAAACTTTGGTAAACAAAGCCAATCCACCGATCCTTTATCTGATATTAACGCGGCACTTTTACCGTTGCCCACAATGCCATAATTGAGGTTTTGCATATTCTGTAGTGTGTTCAATCTAATATGGTTTTTGTATTATTTGACAATGCAAAGTTTGTAAAATAAAGGAAAAACATTATACTTTTAAAGAAAAAATAAAAATCATAAACCCATGAAAAAGCTTCACATAGTTTCTAATCGATTGCCGTTCAGTATAGTTTCAGAGGATGATAAATTTTTGTTAAAACCAAGTGTGGGAGGTTTGGCAACCGGAATGAAATCGGTTTACAAAGACTTTGAAGGTCGGTGGATTGGGTGGCCGGGTGTGGCTACCGAAGATTTTACATCGGAGCAGTTTGGACAGATAGAAGAATTGCTTAGTGAGAAGGGGTGTGATACCGTACCACTCACAGCCGGGGAGGTGTATGCTTTTTATGAAGGTTTTTGTAATCGGACTATCTGGCCACTTTTTCATTACTTCAGTCAATATGTAGATTATTCACCCGAGTTTTGGGAATCATACGTAGAAGTGAACCAAAAGTTTGCCGATAAAACCCTGGAAGTGGTTGATGAGGGTGATTTTGTCTGGGTACACGATTATCAACTTATGCTTGTACCCGGTATGCTTAAAGCCAAAAGACCTGATTTGACCATAGGTTTTTTTCTGCATATTCCGTTTCCTTCTTATGAAATTTTCAGAATTCTTCCCTGGAGGAATGAATTGCTTGCCGGACTACTGGGTGCCGATTTAGTTGGATTCCATACTTATGATTATGAGCGTCACTTTCTTAGTAGTGTTCGGCGTTTGTTTGGCTATGAAATTTCCTTTAATCAAATACATTTTGATGAACGAATTATTCTTGCCGATGCGTTCCCGATGGGGATTGATTACGATAAATTTCATAATGCTGCAATTAAAGCTATTTCGAAACCGTTACAGGAGAAGTCTCCATTGCACCGGGAACTGGAAAAATATTTTTTAGTTTCCCCCGATCGTAAACTCATCCTTTCTATTGATCGGTTGGATTATTCAAAAGGAATTCCCCATCGGTTAAGGGCTTTTGAAAAGTTTTTGGAAAAATATCCTCAGTATAAAACCAAGGTTACTCTGGTTATGCTGGCTGTGCCGTCCCGCAATTCTGTGCCCCAATATCAGCATTTAAAGCGGGAGGTGGATGAGCTGGTCGGGCGTATCAATGGTCGTTTTGGAACTGTGAATTACTCACCTGTATGGTATTTTTACAGGTCTATGCCTTTTGAAAATCTGGTGGAGTTGTACAGTATGAGTGATGTGGCATTGTTGACACCGGTGCGTGATGGCATGAATCTGGTTGCCAAAGAATATGTGGCTTCGCGTACCAATCAGACAGGAGTGATGATAATCAGTGAAATGACAGGTGTGGTTAAGGAAATGGGGGAGGCAATTGTTATTAATCCGAACAATGAGGATGAAGTTGCGGATGCTATTAAACAGGCTTTTGATATGCCGGTTGAGGAACAAAGAACCCGTATGTCGGTTATTCAACAACGTTTGAGACGATATGATGTTTTTAAATGGGCCGAACAATTTATTTCCTCTTTAAAGCGAATTACGCAAATCCAGAGTGATTTTCTTGCAAAAAAAATAACTACTAGTTTGAGTAAAAAGTTGCTGGACGATTTTTCCAAGGCTAAATCAAGAGCGATTTTTCTTGATTATGATGGAACACTTACGCATTTTAAAAAGGCCACGAGGGAAGAAGAACCCAGTGCAGCCCCCGATGATCCCTTGCATGGTATCTTAAATGCCCTTACCAGTGATGAACGAAATGAAGTGGTGCTCATCAGCGGGCGTGACAAGGAAACACTTAGTAAGTGGTTTGATGCTTCTGAAGTCAGCCTAATCAGCGAGCATGGAGTGTGGATGAGAGAGAGAGGAGGCGAATGGCAAATGTTAACCAACGCCACTAATTCCTGGATGCCAATGGTCAGACCTATCCTTGACCATTTTGTTCTGAGGACCCCGGGAACTTTTTTGGAAGAGAAAAATTATTCGTTGGTATGGCATTATGAGAAGGCTGAAGCCGAATTGGGCGAATTGCGTGCCAATGAATTGAAAGATGAACTCACGACAATGGTTGCCAATCATAACCTGGAGATCATGGAAGGAAATAAAGTGGTGGAAGTAAAAACAGGTGGTATCAACAAAGGTGTTGCTGCCAACAGGTATTTGCTGAATAAGAAATTTGATTACATCATGGCAATGGGAGACGACTGGACAGATGAATATCTGTTTAAAGAATTGCCTCCTGAAGCAGTTACCATTAAAGTGGGAATCAAGCATACCAATGCTTCCTATAAGCTGGAGACAGTTGATGCAGTCAGGAACTTCCTTACTGTAATGTCAGAGAATCATTAATTCAATAATTGTATTACTTTAGACGCTGAAAATAAATCCCTATTACACGGGAGTAATAAATTAAACTATGAGTGAATTTGAATTCTCAAATCAGGAAGTTCCTCCTTTTTTGCAAAAATTATTGAAGAATATAAAATCGGTAATTGCTGTTATTGTGATTGTCGTGGTAGCCTGGAGTGGATTTTTTCAGGTAGGCCCTGAAGAAGCAGGTGTTGTTGTGCGTTTTGGGAAGTTTACAAAAACAGTTATGCCGGGCTTAAACTTTAAAATTCCATTTGTTGAGACAGTATATAAAGTACCTGTCGAAAGACAGCAAAAGCTGGAGTTCGGTTTTAGAACTACTAGTGCCAATGTGCGATCTGAATATACCAAAAGCGGCACCCGGGATGAATCACTAATGCTTACCGGTGACCTTAATCTTGCCGATGTGGAGTGGGTGGTTCAATACAGGATAAACGATCCATATAAATTTCTATTCCTGGTAAGAAATCCCGAATCCACTCTCCGGGATGTTTCTGAAGGGGCAGTTCGCCAAATAATTGGTGATCGTACTGTTAATGAAGTATTAACTGTAGGTCGTGCAGAAATTGCTTCCAGTGTTCAGTTGTTGATTCAGGAACTATCCAATAAGTATGAGCTTGGTGTAAAAATTGATCAGGTCGTTTTGCAGGATGTTAATCCGCCTGATCCGGTAAAGGCTGCTTTTAATGCAGTAAATGAAGCACAGCAAGAGAAAGAAACCCTTATTAATCAGGCTAAATCAGAATATAATAAGGTTATTCCAAGAGCTAAAGGTCAGGCAGAAGAAACCATTCAGCAAGCTGAAGGTTATGCGGTCGAGAGGGTTAACAACGCACAGGGACAGGTAGCCAGGTTTAATGAATTATATTCAGAATATGTGCATGCACCCGAGGTAACCCGTGAGCGAATCTATCTGGAAACATTGCAGGAGGTTCTTCCCAAACTGGGCAATAAGATTATTACCGATCAGGAAGGGAATAATGTTTTACCTCTTTTGCAAATGCAAATGGATAACGTAAAAAATATTAATCCTCAGCAATAGTGGCGATGTTAGTTGCAGGTTATTTTTTTAATGTCTGATCTTAAACATCTATCGTTTGAATACGAATGGTTTTTCGGAATCCAAAAACAAAAAGTAAAATATGAAACGAAATAAAATTGCTTTAATAGTTGTCACATTCTTTGCATTTATTGCCATTATGGGGAGTGTATATGTGGTGGACGAAACAGAACAGGTAGTGATTACCCAGTTTGGGAAGCCTGTGGGGGAAGCGGTTATTGATCCGGGTCTGAATTTAAAACTTCCGTTTATTCAAACTGCCAATTTTTTCGAGAAACGTTTTATGGAATGGGATGGTGATCCTAATCAGATTCCCACCAAAGACAAGAAATATATTTTTGTTGATACCTATGCCCGTTGGCAAATTGTTGATCCCTTGCAGTTTTTTAAACGTTTGCGGAATGAGCTTGGCGCACAGTCCAGACTTGATGATATTCTGGACGGGGAAACACGTGATTTTATTGCAAATCACGACCTTATTGAAGCGGTCAGAACCAGTAACAGACAACCTTTATCAACAGGTCTCATTGGCGAAATGATTGGAGACAGTCTGGAAAAGGTCGATGTAGGCCGTGAGAAAATTCAATCCATGATTCTTCAGGCAGCTAATGAGCAAACTGCTGACCTGGGGGTTAAAGTGATGGACTTCAGATTTAAAAGAATTAATTATGTGGAAGAAGTTCGCACCCAGGTATATGAACGCATGAAGAGTGAACGTTATAGAATTGCAGACAAGTTCAGATCAGAAGGGCAGGGAGAAGCTTCAAGAATCAACGGTGAAAAAGACCGGGAGTTAAAGACTATTCAATCTGTTGCATTCCGTAAGGCGGAAGAAATTAAAGGACGTGCCGATGGAGAAGCGGCATCAATTTATTCCAATGCTTATAATAGATCATCTTCAGCCAGAAGTCTTTACAGTTTTATGAAGTCCATGGAGACATTTGAGAAAACCTTTGACGATAAAACTCATGTTATCCTTTCAACGGATAGTGAGTTGTATAAATATTTGAAGAACTCGCTATAGGAGATAACTTTAATTTGATAGTAAAAAAGTGGCGGATTTTTTGCTGGTTTAGTGACAGATCCGCTAATTTTTTAGCTATTTCTTTCTCTTTCAGCTCCACACAGCGGTGAAACAGGGCTCGAAGCGGAGATGGGGGCTGCATTTTTACCAGGGACGTTGGTCATGGCTATTTCCATCAGACTTTAATCCTGTGTTTTTGGACGAACTGATTTTTTTATCTAATACGCAACAGGCTCAGAATGAAAAAACTCCGAGTTTGAAATCTATGCCCGAAGTTTAATCTTTATGTCGATGTGGTAAAACAGTACGTTTTTTAAAATGACCTGTCCTTTAGTGATCAGGTGCTTTTTTTGTATCTCCTTTAAAACGATAGCAGTTCTTTCAATCATGCTGCCAAAAAACTTCAATTCCTGCAGGAGTACATTAATAATTACGGAAAATCTGCAAGGTAACTCCAAACCAAAAAACTATTTCCCTTAATTTTCCGGAAACAGACTTTTTTTCAGAATAAATAAGTTTTAAATTTTCACAACCGTAAATCTTTGTGTTCCACTATTTGTGGAGGTAGTAATCTCTATAGGGCCATTTCCGTATTTCAATTTTTTCTTTTTTGATTTTCCGGGAATATAAAGGAAACCATAATTTGAAGCCAAATCAAAAGTAAGTTCATTTAAATCGTTTTTTAGTTCCATTTCAATTCGCCCCTTTGTAGTTTCCATATAGACGCTTTCAGTAAGCAAAATTTCTTTTCCCACAAGATTTCCTGCAATGGAAATCAAATTCATTGTTCCCTTAAAATCTGTAATCCATACATCTCCGTCGTCATTTGCTGTTTCTAATATGCCATTAATGTTATTCAGTGTAAGTTCCCCGGTGGAAGTTCTGAGCATAAGGTCTCCGTCAATATTGGTAAGCTCCTGTGCAGATGTGTTACTTTGGGTGTTAAGGGTTCCTGAGATATTATTAAGAGTCAGAACTCCTCTATCTGTAACTACCTTTGATATGCCTTCTGCATTTGAGATTTCAATGGCCCCTCCTGTCGTGGTGGCTGTTAATTCTCCATTTACTCCCTGAACATTGATGCCTCCGGTTGAAGTTTTAAAACTATATTTTCCGGAAATATTCTGTGCATTGATACGACCATAAGAAGCGTAGGCATCCACCTCACATTCTTTCGTGTCAATAGCTTCGATATATCCGGAGGCAGTCTTTATTTTAACTATAGTTCCTTCAGGGATTTGAATTTTTATTTCTCCTGATTTAGTGGATATATGTTCTGAAGGAACTGCTACAGAGAGTGATAATTTGTCTTCTTCTGTTTGGTCGTTTAGTCCAAAACCTTCTATGTCTTTGGATGCTTCAATAAATGTACTGACAATTGTTTGATTGTCTGCTGACGGAGTTAATATTACCTTACAAAAATCCCCGTTAATTTCAATGTATTTGATCTTTTCAAAGCTTTTCTTTGAATTATGAACTTCTTTCAACGGGGCTGCGAAAGAGGCGCTACTTAAGAGCAAGCAAAAAAAAGTTAGTGTAAATAAGTGCTTCATGATTCCGGTTTTTGTTAACTTTTATCATTACAAAGTAAGTCATTTTGATGTATTTTTGCACACTTCAAAGAAAATGATATGGCAAAAGTTTTACGAATTTTTCTTATTCTGGTTTCGGCCGGAGCGCTTTCTTTTTGTAGCGTCAAATGGCATGCTGCAAGTGATTTTCTTGATTCGCGTGAAGTTATTGTATCTTATGAAAAGTTAGAAACAGATTCTTTATTTTCTGATTCATGGCTGCTTTGGATTAAGCAGCCCGTGGATCATAATGATCCTGAAAAAGGTTTTTTTGAACAGCGGGTATGGCTTTCTCATAAGTCCCTTGATAGGCCTATGGTTATGATTACTGAGGGTTATATGGCACCGGCCAATTATACATCGGAACTCGTACGGTTGACTAAAGCCAATCAATTGGTGATTGAGCATCGGTATTTTGGTCAGTCGGTTCCTGATTCAATGGACTGGCAGTTCCTGACCATTGAGCAGGCAGCCATGGATCATCATCGGATTGTGGAAACCTTCAAGAAATTTTACAAGGGAAAATGGATTAATACGGGAATTAGTAAAGGTGGACAAACAGCAATGATACACCGTGCGTTTTTTCCTAAAGATGTGGATGTTACTGTCCCATATGTGGCCCCTTTTAATCTTGAACGCGAAGACCCCCGTTTAGTTGCATTTTTTGATAGCGTTGGAACGGCTTCTCAGCGGGAACGCATTAAGGAGTTTCAGGAAGAAGTTCTGAAGCGTAAAGATGAGCTAATGCCTTATTTTTATGATTTGACAGAACAAAAAGGTTACACATTCCGGATGGGGGCTGAACGTGCTTTTGAATTGGCCGTTCTTGAGTACCCTTTCAGCCTTTGGCAATGGGGTGGGCCGGTGGATGAAATTCCTAAGCCTGGTGCCAGTGCTGAAGTATTGTTTACTCATTTGCATCAGGGAAGTGATTTTGGCTATTTTTCTGATCAGCAATGGGAAAAAATAGGGCCGTTTTTTTATCAAGCCTACAAAGAATTGGGTTACTATCCTTATCTGGCACGTCCATTACGGGAATGGCTGGATGAAATACAAGAGGATACAGTGTCCAATCGTTTTATGGCTCCTGCTGTTGATCAGTTAGTCTTTGATGAAACAGTACCCTATAAAATACTTGGCAAATTGAAAGAAGCTGATCCTGAAATGATTGTTATTACCGGAGAAAATGATCCGTGGAGTGCAACTTCTTTGGAAACTGAGGGCTTTAGTAAGGTGTTAAAAGTAGAAAAGCCGGGAGGTAGTCATCGAACCCGGATAAATAATCTTCCTGATTCTCTGAGAATTAAAGTTATTAAACAACTGGAAGAATGGCTGGAATAGTACTGTTTGGAAAAGGGAATATAAAAAAGTAACCCTGTCTTCCTCTCTTTTGGGGAGGAATATTTCATGAATTTTTATGCAAAACTATGTAAATTAAAAATAAAAAAGACGATCCAACGTTTTGGATCGTCTTTTTCTTTTTGAACATGGGTTACTTGGGTCAGGCCGTGCTTCTTGGGTTAAAAAGCACAAGCACTTTCTGACACATACAAATTTAAATAATTATCCAAGAGGTCTTATTCTTTAATGTTTAAATTGCTGTATTCTTTTATGAACGTCATGTTTTTGGTGATAAAAGAAAAATAAATGACAAAAATCATCTAAAATGTAAAAATGATGCTGGAATTATTTAAGTTATATGAACTTTTTCGCTCAGAGTTATAATTTGTATGAATTGTTGTCCTAATACCAAAAAACCGCTAAATTTGAAGAGGAACTTTAAAATGTTTGAATATGGCAAGTATTCGTAATTTAAAAAAAGACATCAATCATTTAGCATCTGAAATCATAACAGAAGCCTACGTTCGAAAAATGATTTTTGATAATATCAATGACGATGATTTTAAGAAAGTTATTTCGCGGGCTATTGACTTTAGAAATGATTTAATTGAAAAAGTAAATCATCCTGACGGAAAGAATGATCCTAAAAAAGTAAAAGTTTATTTTAAAGGTATAAGAAACGATATGATGAAACAGTTTTCTGAGTTAGTTGAATCGGTCAATGGTTTAAAATAGATAACTCAGTCATTGGTCTAGACGCTTTAGAGCCGGACAAAAATACTGTCCGGCTTTTTTAATTGTTTTTGAAAACCAATAAGTCCTGGTAACTGCAAATAAAATTATTGAAGGAAATAGTGAGCTATTCTCAAGTTAATTTTATTGAGGAGGCCTGTATTTAACAGGTAGTTGAACATTGTAAAAGATAATTTATGAACAATCCATGTTAGATTGTTTATCACAAAATGAAAGTACTTTTCCCTGTTTTTTTGTATCAAAAATCAGTTTCCTTCGTAGAAGAAATCAAAAGTTTAATCATTATTTTAATATACTTTATTTATGAAAAAAGTTTTAACTAAACATTTTCAGTATACTGGACTGGATGATTACGATATGTCTCTTGATGATCAGATTAATTCATTTTTACAGGAAGAAAGGGTTACTCCTGATCAGGTTATGAGTATTTCGTATTCCGCACATTCAAGTCAGGGGATTAATACGTATTCTGCTCTATTGATGTATTCTGCTGAGTAAGAGAAATTCTTTGCAGGTTT
Organism: uncultured Marinilabiliaceae bacterium; assembly: GCA_964403175.1. GTDB lineage: Bacteria > Bacteroidota > Bacteroidia > Bacteroidales > Marinilabiliaceae > Marinilabilia. Next base: position 1,655 of record CAYOFH010000099.1, on the reverse strand, counting down.
TGATGAAAAAGGGGAAAAACACATTTGTAGTTTTTCCCTTTTTTGGTAATTTTCGGTTTTATTAATTTCCCTTAAAAAGTAGAAGATGAGATTGATTGATTGGTTGGGTAAACATTCCGGAGATAATGAAAAAAAAGGCAACCAAGGTTATGTTAATTCATGTCCTGTAGAGGATTCTCAAAAATGTGAATATAATCATAATATCGGCATTGCATTAAGTGGTGGTAGTGCCAGAGGGTATGCTCATATTGGAGTTTTAAAAGCATTAGACGAAAATGGATTGTCTCCGGATATTATTTCTGGGACAAGTATGGGTGCTCTAGTTGGAGTACTTTATGCAGCAGGTCATAGTCCAGACCATATTTTGAAACTTGTGAAAATAGATAAAATTTACAATATTGTTTCGCTGAGAATTGGACAAAGAGGGTTCTTTGAGCTTGATGCAGTAAAAAGAATTCTTAAAAATGAAATAAAGGAAGACGATTTTTCTTCCCTGAAAAAACCGTTTTATTTATCAGTTGCTAATATTACTGATGCAAAAAATGAGGTGAAAGGAGAGAAAGGACCGCTCTTTAACTATGTACTAGCATCTTGTTCTGTTCCGGTTATTTTTATTCCTCAGGAGATAGACGGCAATATGTATGTTGATGGCGGTTTATTTGATAACCTTCCAGCTGCATCTATTAAAGATAAATGCCAGACATTAATAGGCGTTCATGTAAACTATAATGGTCCGATGGAGAATATTAATGGTATAAAGGAAATTGCTCAGCGTTCATTTAGTCTGGCAATTGAGCCAAATGTTGCAAGAAGTCGAGAATTGTGTGATTTTATGATTGAACCCGAAGAAATGAAGAGCATTTCTATTTTTGATTTCGATAGAATTGATGAAATAGTTGATATTGGATATAAAGCTGCCCTGAATCTGATAAAAAATGAGCTTGGCCCTGTATTGAAAAAAGACAAAATTGAATAGGAGGAAACAAATCCCTGAATTACTTAAAGTGTAACCAGGCTCCAAATTTCTTGGGGCTTTTGGGATCGACAAAAGGAATAAAACCTTTTACCGGTTTTCCATCCAGCATCTGAACGGGGTGCTTCTCTGTTTCCATTCGGCAAAACTTTTGCCATTCTTCCTTTGCAAAAATACCGGTTTTCCATTTTCCTTTGGCGGCGGGGTGCATTTTCCTCTTGAAAAGTACATTTGCATATCCCATATTATACCTGAAATTTATTTCCAGGCAGGGGTTTAGTTTTAAACATCCGTTTTCATCTTCAAAGAATATACCATCAATTCCAGCCGGTCCTGTGTATTTTTTGTTCAGTTCTGTTTTCTTTATTCCTTCCTTTAGTAGCTCTGCTGCCTGTACGATTGCTTCCTTAATTCTAGTTCCACTAGAAAAAAGCTTGGAACCGTTTTCGGGTTCTCCAATGGCACATCCGGCAAATTGCCCTGAGGCTTCAGTGTAGAAAAAGTTATGACCGAGGTATTCAATGGAATTTTCAGTCAGGGAAAACTGAAAAGATACATCCTGAATTTTGTTGAGCATTTTCTCAATATAAATTTTCCCCTGCTTCTTAAGCATACCTTTTACCCATTGAGAGTTCTCTGGTGCATCTGCATGGCTTCTTATTCTGAAAAGTCCTCTTCCGGA
>CAYOFH010000098.1:0-12306 GCA_964403175.1 uncultured Marinilabiliaceae bacterium | reverse complement strand
GCTACGGCATGCAAAAGTGCGCTGACCGGGGCCGGAGCAACCATAGAGACAGGCAACCAGCCATGCAGAGGAAAGATCGCTGCCTTGACCCCCAGACCGGCCAAAATAAGGAAAAAAAGAATAGTCAGTTGAACCGGAAATTCCGAAATCAGGCCGGCGATAATTTCGGTCTGCCCAAAATAAACAGGGCCGGCAACTGAATACAAGCCTACTACACCCAAAAACAAAACTGTGCCGCCGCCAATGGTATACCAAAGGTAGGTTCTGCCTGCCGAAACGGCTTCATCGGTTCCCTTATGAACCACCAGTGGATAAGTTGACAGGGTGAGAAATTCATAAAATATGAAGAAAGTGATTACGTTTCCCGATAGTGCAATCCCGGTACTGGCGGTTACGCAGAGACTGAAAAAGGCAAAAAAACGGTTTCGGTGCAGTCCGCCCTGCAAATACCCGATGGCATAGAGCGTGGTAATAAGCCAAAGCACTGATGAAAGAGCTGCAAAGAAAAGACCCAGTGCATCCAGGCGCAGAGCAAAGGTAAGGTCGGGGGCCATACTGAAAATGAAATTATACTCTTCTCCGCGCATGTATCCTACAAAAACCCAGCCGACCAGAGCCACTTTGGCAACAGCACCAAAAAGATTCAGAAAAGTCCGAACTGCCGACTGCTCCTCCCTTAACAGAAGAATCAAAATACCCGGAACGAGGGAACTGATCAGGATCAGCACTGGTAAAAAGCTAGTGGTTTCCATTGCCACCTCCTTTCAGTATTGTTTCGATACCAGAACCAAAGACTTCACTGCTTTCCAGAAACTCAATCAGATAATCTGCGGGCAGAACAATCAAAAAGGAACTCACGGCCAGAAGCAAAGCAAACACCTCCAGAGATTTGGGAACAGGGTGGAACGGCTCTTTTTCACGGGCAGGGGCAAAAGCCAGACGCAGAAGCATAAACACATAGCCGGCAGTCAGCAAACTTCCTGTCAGCACTACAGGAGCCCACCACCACTGACCGCTTAAGAAAATCCCTTTCAGAAGCATCCATTTACCCACAAAACCACCACTCGGAGGCAGCCCGATTAAACTGACTCCGGCAAGACCTATGGCCAGGGCAGTCATGCGCATATATCCCACCAGGTTGCGCAGGGATTCTATCCGGTCGTGCCCCACAGCCATGATGATAATGCCTGCCGAAAGAAAAAAAGATGCTTTGGCAAAGGCATGTGCAATAACCTGATAAACTCCGGCTGTCCAGGTCTGAGAAAGCCAGTCAGCCGATTCAGCCGTCACTCCTGATGGCAGAATCAACAGCGGGAAAATCATAAGCAGATACCCCAGTTGGGCAACACTGGAATGTGCCACAATCAGCTTTAAGCTGGTCTGCATAAAAGCCTGCCAGGAACCCCAGATAACAGCAATTGCTCCGGCCAGTCCGATAAGTTGCCCGGCCGCATAAGTAAGAGAAACTCCGAATACTTCCATCCACAGGCGAAGCAAAATGTAAAAAGCTCCCTTAACCACCAGCGCCGAAAGGAGCCCGCTCACAGGAGCAAGAGCAGATGAATGTGCGGGAGGCAGCCAGAAGTGAAAAGGAAAGCCGGCCATTTTAATCATAAGCCCCAGGGTAATAACCAGCAGAGCAAAGGTCGTTGTTGTTCCGGGTTCCAAAGCCTGACCCAATAGCCCGATATCCAGCGTCCCCGTACTTCCGTAAACAAGAGCTACCCCAAAAAGATAGGCCATGGAACCGGTAATGGCGGCCAGCAAATAACGTAATCCGGCAATCAAGGCACCTGCTTTCCCGGAAAGCACTGCAAGCGCCACAGCAGAAATACTAATAACCTCGATGGTCACAAATATATTAAACAGGTCATTGGAGAGAAAAAGTCCGTTCAGTCCCGCCCACAGAAAAAGCCACAAAGGCCAGAATAATGAAACTTTGCCGGCAATGGCTTCCTGAGCACGCAAATAGCTCCAGGCGTATAGGCTGATAAAACCTCCCACCAGAGACGTCATCCCGATAAATACAGCCGCCAGAGAATCCATCCTCAGCAGGATCCCCAGGGGAGGCTCCCACCCTCCCAGAATATGAATTACCGTTCCCTGCTGCGTTACCTCGACGAAAGCCACTATCCCTGCTACGGCTGTGAGCAGGCATCCCGTAAGGCCAACCAGAGCTTTTCCCCGGCGCCTTAGAAACAGACTCAATATAGCCATTAAAACAGGTAACCCTACCAGGAGGGCAGGAAATGGTGATGTTGGTAAACCTGTCATTTATCGATAGTAAAAGATTCTTCTCCTGTAAGTTGGTAAATGCGACGGGCCAATGCAAGGGCAAAAGCAGCGGAAGCCACCGCCACTACAATTCCTGTTATTACCAGGGCGTGAGGCACCGGGTCAGCAAAAGAAAGGGCGTCACGTTCAGCAAAACTGACAAAAGCAAGAAAGACCCCTCCACCCATAATTATTGTGGCAATGATCTTTTTTATAAAGTGCCTCGACAAAAAAACTCCTCCCATCCCGATGACAAAGAGAACTGCGGATGTTAAACTATATATCTGAAAAATTTCCATACTACTTATTCAATTGGTCAGTTAAAATTCGTTGGATTCCTCCTTATTCATTCGTTTAAAATTTTGTAATTGTCTGATACAATAGACCGTTAGATTTTTAGATATAAGATTTAAGACAAATCGTATGGCATTGAATATCTGTATTTTAACACAAAACACCTTTTGGGTGCAAATAACTGATTCAGAGATTCTTGAAAAAGTTTAACGGACTATTGCGATAAAAACAAATTAAAAATTTAAGAACGTATTATGCTTAAATAATATCATGCTCGTTTCAACTGGTTTAAATGTACAAACATAGAAATAAGGGTAAAAGCAATACTTACTGCGGCCAGTGTTTCGACCACTAAAATCAGAACTCCGGCATAAGCAGGAGGATATTCAAACAGGGCAGCGTCTCCGGCCAATAAAAGAAAGCCCAGAAAGAGGAAAAAACCAAGTCCCAACGTCAGAAGAAGCCGACTCAGCCACACGGGAGTTAGCGAAAACACCGGTCGGCCGCCAAGATGAAGAAGTATCCCGATTGCCCCCCATAAAATGGCAGCCTGAAAAGCACCTCCGGGGCCGCTTTTCCCAAAGTATAACAGAAAAGCGCCAAAAAGGAATAATATTGGAATAAAAAATAAAACCGCCTGCTGCAACACGGGATCTCCTGCAGATTTTTTGGGCAAAGGGTAAAGCTTTACTCCTCCTACTGCCATGATGGCCAAAAGGCCCAGGAGAATCACTCCCATTTCCAGCCAGGTGTCATAAGCACGGAAATTCAGCAATACTGCGGTGACAGGGTTTTCAACCCCCGATGCGGGAAGCAGGGCTTCGGTTGCTGCGGTTAACCCACCACCTTCGGGGATCTTCCAGACAGCTTCTAATGTGATAAGCAGGAAAAGTCCCAATCCCAAACCAAGAAATACTTTAGGCAGTAGAAAAGATTTGGAATTCTTCTTAGAAACAGAATGATGAGTATCGTAAGAGTTTACTTTTTTATCAGAAGCTGAAAAAGAAAAATCCCTTAAAGCATCAAGAAACAACACACCCAAAAAACCGGATGCAATGGCTGCCTCGGTAATGGCCACATCAACAGCTCCCAAACGAACCCATGTCAGCGCCAGCGCCAGGCCAAAAGCAAAAAACATAAAAACAGTCTGGGTTAATCTTGGTGCAAGGAGGGACTGTAAAGCAAGGTAAACAGTAAGGATGGCCAGTAATATGTCAATCAAAATACTCATTCTTCCTCCTTTCTATTCTTTGGTTCTTCCTTTTCTTTCTGAAAACGGCCGATCAGATAACAGGAAGTAGAACTGGCCAGAAGAGTGAAGATCCAAATGGAGAAGATTTTTAAAGCGGCCCATGGTGAGGAGATATGCAGAGCCATCCCGGCAGCAATAAAACCGAGCCCCAAATTATCTGCTTTGGTCAGTGCATGAAGACGGGAAAACAAATCCGGGAAACGCAGCACCCCCAGAGTTCCCGCCAGAAAAAAGAAACATCCCGTTACCAGCAGAATCACAGTGATCAGCTCAGTTATTGTCATGGCTTTCTCCTTTCTTGTTTTTCCAGATTTTAATAAATCCAATTACCAATATAATCGCCAGCACATTGAAGGTAATAGCGACATTCAGCAGACTAAGATTTTGCAAAAAACCAGCAAGCACCAACAGAATAGCCATTCCAGTGGTGCCGAAAAGCTGGGTGGTAAGCAGTCGGTCTGCAACACCAGGTCCCCGCCATACACGAACCAAACCCAATGCAATGGTAAGAAGCAGAAAGACAATAACAATGATAAAAAATACGTCCATACAATTTTATATTCAGCCTGAAATTTTTGATTCCCCCGCTTCATCAGCAACAATCACAAAAAATGATTTGTTCACGATGCAGCTTAAGCCGCTTCATAGAACCGGAATGAGAACTTTTTCTCTTTGCGTCTCAAATATAAATTAAATTATCGTCTCTATTTAGAATCAATAGATCGTTAGACTTTTAGATTTAAGATTTAAGACAATTCATATAACCCTGATATTCTGTATTTTAACAGATAAAAACCACAAACAACTGACCTACAGTTTATTGCAAAAGTTTAACGGAGTATTGTAGAATACATGCAGATGACTAATCTGTATTTTCAGGTATTTCTATTCTCCTGAAAAATTATATTTTTACATCTACGTGTTTTTTCATCAGCAGGCTTAAAACTATGTTTAACAACTTCGGACAATGGCAGGAATTCTAACTGTAAAGTTCGTTTTTCTGTCTGACCATCCGAAACATTGGGAGAAATTTTAAAATGACCGAGAATTTCAAAAATATTTTGCCAGACAATCGAATTGATGAATTGCTTTCTATAGGGGTAAACAAATCAATTAATTCTTCAGATTTTTTTATCAAAAAAGGGGAAATACCTTTTAAAATAGCCTTTGTTAATTCAGGACTATTCCGTTATGTATATGTTAACGACAAAGGGGATGAATTTACAAAAGGAATAATTCCTCATAATAACTTCATTTCTTCATACTCCGCAATGATCATGCAGAAAGAATCCTATTTTTCGATCGAAGCACTGGAGGATTCACAAATTTTGGTAATTAACTGGAATGACTTCAGTAAATTAACGGATAAAGATCTCTTCTGGGTAAAATTCCTGCTGAAGTTTGTTGAAAAAGGATTTATCATTAAAGAAAAGCGGGAAAGGGATTTATTATTACTTGATGCAGAAACCAGATATAAAAATTTCCTGGTGGATTTTCCACATCTGGATCAGAGAATAAAGCAGGGTATAATTGCTTCATACCTGGGGATTCAACCAGAGACATTAAGCCGGATAAGAAAAAAAATCGTTTCTTGACTCAGGTCAATGCATACGCCATAGTGGGATTGTAATTTTACAGTATTATGAACTTAAAAACTTTAACTACTATGATGTTAAAAGACAATACTGTATTAATTACCGGAGGCAGTTCGGGCATTGGATTTGAGTTAAGCAGGGTTCTCACTCAAAAAGGAAATAAAGTGATTATCTGCGGCAAATCGAATGAAAAACTAATTGCTGCAAAAAAAACCGAACCTAAACTTATTACCTATCAATGTGACCTTTCAGACAGCAAAGAATGTATTTCTTTTGCAAAGAAGATCAGGGAAAATCATCCGGATTTAAACATCCTGATAAATAATGCTGCAATTGTCAATAAAACTGATTTTATTGATTCAGAGAATGCAATCGAACTTGCCGAAAATGAATACCAAACAAACCTGATTGCACCCATACGGATGATCAAGCTTCTTTATGACACAATCAGAGAAAACGATACGCCGGTAATAATCAACATTACATCGGGATTGATTTATGCCCCAAGAGTTGTATATCCTTTCTACAACTCGTCAAAATCAGCACTGCATTCATTTACACAAACCCTTCGCATCCGGTTAAAAAATGAAAAAACTAAAGTGGTTGAAGTGATGTTTCCTGCGGTAAATACTCCCTGGCATAAAGGTGCTCCCCCCAAAATAGCGATTAGCACCAGAGTTGCTGTATCTGAAATGATAAAAGGACTGGAAAAGGGGAAGGCCGAGATTAGAATAAAAAAAGCAAATCTTTTATATTGGATGTCAAGAATAGCGCCCGGTTTTGCTCTAAACAAAATAAACAGTCTGGAATAACAAAAGCAATTATCATCCTTATTCCCAAATATGATATTCGCCGTATACAGATTTACAAATCGAAACTTTTTGAAACACAGGCCAGCATTACAAACACAGATTGTAAAGATGGCCTGTTTTGTATTCCTTTATTCCGGAGCACAAAAGTTATGGTAAGAAATCCTTCTTTTCCTTTTCAATATAAGAAAGATTATCAAGCATTATACCTGAATGGTTCGTCGTCACCTCCGGTCTCATTCACAGTGTCAAAAAACAAAAGCACCCTGATAATCAGAGTGCTTTGTAGCCCCAACAGGACTCGAACCTGTATCTAGAGTTTAGGAAACTCTTGTTCTATCCCTTGAACTATGGAGCCCGGGATTGCGTGCACAAAAGTACAAAAAAACCTTTGTTTTAAAAAAGTCTGTATCCGAAGAATTAGTGATAATCATTTTGGGGAATTAAAAGACTATACCAACTTTAGGCATTATCAATCATTGTTCATGCATAATCAGGAGAACCTGGAGATACAATTATGGCGGAAGAAGGAAACCCTCTTCCCGGAATGACAGTTCATCTGAAAAAAAGCAAAAACCGGAACGATTACAGATGACTCACTTATGGATTATGAGAAACAAGTATTTACAATCTGTCGGAGAAAATAGATATCGAAACAAACCATAATAGCAGGTTTCGGCCATGTACAAAAAATCCTATACTCCGGACAACAGCGATTCTTATTAGAACAATTACATTTCCTGCCTCAAAAAAATATAAATAGTCCAAATTACACTTTTAAGTTAGCAATAAATACAAAATTATTATCTTTGAAACATCAAAGAGAGAATTGTCACACGTTGCTCCCGGAGCCCTGTATTATTGTTTTTAAAGCCTTAAAATGCAATTCAGCCTGCAATATCTGTTTCTACGGAAAAAGTTTTTCTGTATTTTGACAAAAAGTTTTTTTCGTTTCTTTTCAGGAGTTCATTTTCTTGCTATTCGAATCAGTTTCTTTGATTTTGGGGATTTTCTTCCAAAAGAACTTCAAAACATTATTACCCTTTTATCAGGTTATTCTGATAAAAAAATAAAGTGTAATTCGGTTAAAAAATCCTGTTTTTATAGTCTTTCCGGTTATTGGAGGTTATCCGAATCTAAAATATTCTTACCTAAGCAATACATACTTTAACTTACATATCATTCACTCTAAACTAACTTATAGTTATGGATCACATTTCAACAGATTTTATCGATGTCCGGTATGACCGGGAGAATGACATTTTAATTTCAACCTGGCAACCGGCTACAGAAAACGCTGAGTGGGAAGATATCCGATCAGGTTTTATGGATTATTTTATCAAAATGGTTAAGGAACATAATCCTAAACATTTGATTAACGACGAACGTGAAATGCATCGTCCTTACAGTCCTGAAGAACAAGCCTATATTGATAAAAACTCTGCTCCTGTAGTGCTCAATTCTTCGGTGGAAAAGATTGCCATCATAATCAGCCATGACGGTTTCGTGGAATTGTCGTCGGAAACCATGATGGAAGAAGAGGTTTCAAAAGAACTTAATGCAAAATACTTTGAAACCTTCGATGAGGCCAAACAATGGGTTCTGGAATAAAGAAATATTTGCAATCAATACAGAACTGATTAACACTACCTTTTGCAATGCAAAAGGTAGTGCTTGCTCCGTTTGGCTCTGCCGCTCACTTGCAGGAATTGGAGTACAATCTGATATATCAGAAAGTAAAATTATTTTGGGTTAAATCCTTTGTTTATAGAGTTTTGACACATTCTTTTTTTCACTATTTACTCATCCTTGATCAGATTTTTGATTTATGTTAAATTTCGTAATATTTGCAGTTGCTCTGTATGGATTGACCATCCCGACCGCATATTTCGTCGCCAAACGCTATTTAAAAAATAACGTTCTTCTTCCTGTAGTCCAATTTATCCTCCTGTTTCTTGGCGTTTCTGCCTTCCTGTTTTACCTGATCGGAACACTCGGCCCGTGGCATTTAACCTGGGTAATTCCGGCCTCCGTTGCATTGGTTTATGGAAGTGTAGTTATGGCCGGAAAATATATTGCAAAAACATTTGCAGGCCTGAATGACGCCATCAAATCCATTGCCAGTGGAGACTTATCGATTCGCTTCACCGGGCAACAGGCAACCAAAAACGGAGATGCGGTATCGGAAATATACAAATCCCTGGATCGTTTGGTCGTAAACCAGGCAAATGTGATAAAGAAACTTATCAAAGAGGTGGACAACACTCTTCAAATAAACAAAGAGGTAACCCAAAGAGCTTCGGATATTTTTGAAAAAGTTACTAATCAGGCAAGCACCCTTGAAGAAATATCGGCTTCAATGGAGGAAATGCTCACAAACATTGAGCAAAACGCATATAACTCCAAACAAACAGAATCCATTGCCAATAAATCGGGCTCAAATATCTCTGTTGTGAATAAAGCGGTGGAAGGAGCTGTTAATTCGGTAAAAGACATCATTTCCAAAACCTCAATCATCAATGAATTTGCAATGAAAACTAACCTCCTTTCGCTTAATGCTGCAGTTGAAGCCGCCAATGCCGGGGAGTACGGCAAAGGATTTGCAGTTGTAGCATCTGAGGTTCGAAAACTTGCAGAAAACAGCAAAAATACTTCCAATGAAATCAGTGTTCTGAGTACCAAAAGCCTCAAAACTTTTGAACGCTCAGTAAAACTACTGGAAACTGTTGTCCCGGAAATCCAGAAAACAGCTTCACTGGTGCAGGAAATATCTGCAGCAACAGAGGAACAACGAATGGGAGCCGAGCAAATAAACTCTGCCATGCAGCAACTTAATTCCTTCACACAGGATAATGCTACAGCACTGGACGATCTGAATGCCTATTCGGAAGCCCTAAACAAAAGCTTCATTAAACTTAATAAAACCATCGGCCTTTTCAGAATATCAGTCTCTTAAAATCAACACTTCGTTGACTTTTATAAAAGCCTGAAGTTGAAGCGTTTGTGAGCGAGTGAGTTTTTGTCTTAAAGCACAGATTATCAATGTTATATGATTTAACTTAAATCTTATATCTAAAAGTCTAACGATCTATTGTTAAAATACAACAAGGGAATAAAAACCTTAAAATCCCGACAAGCGTCTGGCCGTTTCCTCCAAATTTTCATCTGTGCGAGCAAAATTAAAGCGCAGAAGGTGTTTTTTTGATTTTTCATGATAAAAGGCACTCACGGGAATCGCAGTAACTCCGACTTCCTTGACCAGGCGAATGGCAAAATCCTTATCGCTTTCATCAGATATATCGTCATAACTGAAGAGTTGGAAAAACGATCCGTGAGAAACGATTGGTTTGAATCGGGTGTTACTCATCAATTCATTGAACCGGTCACGCTTTTCTCTGTAGAAAGAAGCGAGTTGAAGGTATTCCTCTTTATACTCCAGAAATTCTGAAAGTGCCCACTGAAAAGGGGAAGAAACACTTTGCATCATAACCCGTTGCACTTTACGCAGTTCATGCATCACGTCAGCAGGCCCCGCACAATAACCAATCTGCCATCCGGAAACGTGATAAGTTTCTCCAAAAGAGCTGATAATTATACTCCTTTCCGCAAGTTTGGGATAAAGAGCCACACTCTGATGCGACTCGCCATTATACACCATGTGCTCAAATACCTCATCTGCCAGAACTGTTATTTTTGTGCCATTGATAATCTTTTGCAAACGAAGCATATCCAATTCCGAAAACACCATGCCCGTGGGGTTATGAGGTGTATTAATAATAATCATGCGGGTATTGGAAGTAATAAGCTTCTGAACTTCCCCCCAGTCAATATGAAAATCCTTTCCCTTGAGAGCAACAAAAACCGGCCGGCCTCCGTTAATTTCAATTGCTGGCACATAACTATCATAAGCCGGTTCGAAAATAACCACCTCGTCACCTTCACGAATAAGCGCTGTGATAGCAGTAAAAATAGCCTGAGTGGCCCCCGCAGTAATGGTAATTTCTGTTTTCGGATTATATTTATGTCCGTACAAATTTTCAATTTTATCAGCAACTTTTTCGCGTAGAGCCAATACTCCATCAGCAGGAGCAAATTCGTTGATGCCTTCGGAAATGTGTTTCTGAACAAGATCAATTAACCTCTGCGAACAGTGAAAATCGGTATAGCCGGCAGCCATGTTAATGGCATTATGGGCGTCACCGAGTTCGCTCATGGCATTCACAATACTGTTTTCGAGGGTAATAAGCTTGGGAGCTATCATGATAATTGTTTAATGATTTTCTATCAAATATACTAAATAATAACTGCAAAAGTGTATCTTTTATTCACTTACTGAAAAGCCAAAAACTACCATCACAAAACCTTGAATTCTATATGCTTGCAACTCCCCAATTATTGTAAATGTGATTATAATACATTCTGACCCGTTTGTTTTGTTTAATACACAAATAGCAGGCATTTTTGATCGTTTTTCAACCCTTATTTGACAGAATGCCCGTTTTTATTGATAACCTGAAACAGAAACAGTCATTAATGAAACATGCTTTCCAGAACATCAAGGGATTTAAGATCGCCAAAACCCTGGGTATGCAAACGAAAAAAATCAAGAAGCCCGTTAAGAATAATTTTTCTTTCCGTTGAATTACGGGCAATTTGCCTGAGAGAAAAAACATCAGCATCAAACAAACGAGCAAACAGAACGGCCGCTTCAGGATTTAAAAACAAAGGATGAACAGGTTCATGCCCGGTAAAATCCCCGTTTTTTAAATCAAACCAAAACCGGGAACCTGTCATATTACGGTTTGGGTAAAATCCCAAAAAACGGGTTAGCCGAAACAAAATGAAAAGATGAATATTCTCAGCCCCTTCAGCACGGGAATCCATCAGGTCTATGGAATGATCGAGAAAGTCGAATAACTCAGTAGCCGGATCCTGCATGACCAGAATTTTTGATAGCACCTCTGTAAGAAAAAAGGCCTGCGCTCTTGTACTTTGGTGATAGGGAACATTGACAAACGGACGATTGAGATAAAATTCCTTTATTCGATGAAGATCTTTACGGGGAGAATGATAAACTTCCAGATTTACTCTGTTCAAGGGGTGTAAAAGAATGGTTTTCCGGCTTTTCCGGTTCCCCCGAACACCATTGACAATATAATTCTGCCGCCCCAGTTGCCTGGTGTAAATGTGAACTATGGCACTGTTTTCACGGTACAAAACGTGATCCAATACAATTCCGGAAGTTTTAATTAATGTACTCATCGGCTAAAAACAGGCTTTTCAAAAGACAAATATAAGGGTAATTTGGGCAGAAGCCGGTAGTCAATAGTCGGTAGTTTCCGGAAAATCCAAAACTGAAAAATAAACAAGTGCATCAGATGGCAGACCGAAGGTAAAAAAATCATTTGGTATGTTTTATTTTTCTTTGCCAAAGCATTCAATTAAAATGAGTTTTTTTGTTTGCAACAAAACAAGATTGTCTTATATTTGCACCCGCAAAACATTGATTTTGCAACCAGCAATGCCCAGGTGGCGGAATTGGTAGACGCGCTGGTCTCAAACACCAGTGGTAGCAATACCGTGCCGGTTCGATCCCGGCCCTGGGTACTCAGAAAAAGCCTGACAAGTTGATTGTCAGGCTTTTTTGGTTTTATACGACAGTGGATTGATAGCGAATTCTGAAAGCATCACTCATAAAGCATAAAGTATTTCTAAAAAGCAGTCATTCAATATTTGGTAATCAGAGTAGCAAGTTATTCCTTTTCGATAAAATTGCATCATTTTAAAGATTGATAAATCCACCCAATTATTTTCGTGCTAACTTTTGAAGTCCCTTTGTGGTGGTTGATTTCTGCTGCTTTGGTTATTTGGTTCTTAAAAAAATTTGCGTCCATAAAAAAGGAGCCGAACAACCCAATCTTTATCAATTACAAAAGTGATATAATTAATGGGTTCAAATGGACATGGGAATATTATTTCAACCCATATTAGGGCAGGACTCATAATTAACTCAAAATTGCGTCAATCTCTGATTGTTCTTTAATGTATTCTGACATTTCATCACTTACTCCGGCAGCCCTGG
>CAYOFH010000097.1:0-12360 GCA_964403175.1 uncultured Marinilabiliaceae bacterium | reverse complement strand
AATGGATCCGGCCAAAGGGGAGCTGGAGGATCGGATTATTGGTGCTTATAAGAAGTTGTAAAATAATACCAGGCTGAAAATTTTTGAATAATAAGAACGGCTTTTTTTGCCATAATTGAAATATAATACTATGCATAAGATAGGCATAATTGGAGCAGGAATGATTGCTGAACATCATCTGGATGCAATTCAGAAAATCCCTGGTCTGGAGGCCCGTTGGGTCGCTGCAACAAAGCAAACATCACTTGACAGGGTAACGCAAAAGTTCCCTGTCCCTAATACTACAACAGACTATACTGATATTCTAAAGGACGGAGAAGTTGATGCTGTAATCATTTGCACACCCCCTCATCTCCACAATAAAATATTTAAAGAAAGTCTTATAGCGGGAAAACACATCCTGCTTGAAAAGCCTGCAGCTATGAGCCTTGAGGAAGTTGACAAAATGATTGCCCTGGCACAGGATTTTCCCCATCTGAAAATATTGGATTGCTCGGCCCGGCATTCCCGCCTAATTCCTAAGTTCCAGAAAGTGAAAGATCTTATTGACAGTGGTGCTCTGGGACAAGTTTATCATATTCACCATAATGCGGTTAACCGGTATTCCCGACCGGGAATTGAGTACCATTCGGCAGCTAAATGGTTTCTGAATAAAGCCATGGCAGGAGGGGGTCCTTTATTTGACTGGGGGGTATATGACTTGTCATTCCATTTAGGGGTGTTAGGAGATGTGCCGGAACTGGATAAAATTAAGCATGTTACACTTAAATCCGGGCTTGATAATATAGATACCGGAGATGATATCTTTGATGTTGAGGAGATGTTTGTAGCCATGCTTGAATTCACAGGAGGAATTTCCTTTTATTGGGAAAGGGCCGGCCATGCGAATATGTCTGCCCCCAATGAAACAAGGATATATGGAACTAAAGGAGGAATTAAGCTGGCCTTTTGTTCCTGGGATGACCCCAATATAATTTTTTACGGGCCGGACAAGCAGGAGGAAAAAATTGAGATGGATTATTTCGGGCATGATGATGGATTCGCCCTAATTCAGCATTTTGCTGATGTATTGGATGAGAAATGCGAGCCAATGATGCCTTTGGAACTGGCACGTAAGCATCTTGATATCATATTTAGGTGTTATTCAGCAGACTCTGCTCAGGTATAAAATACTGTTATGGATAAGGTCGTGAAGCAATCTCGATTTTTTATGATTAACCAAATAATTTGAGCAAAATAACGATAAGGACTACCAAAAGGTCTTTTCGACGCCTAAAGTTTTTTATATTTGTTGGTATAAGCCAAAAGTATGAACTCAAAAAGATCATTAAAAGCCGTTGTTATTTCCGATGCTCATTTGGGGACTATCAGTAGTAAGGCCGGACAACTTTATGCTTACCTTAAAACCATTCAGCCGGAAACCCTGGTTCTGAACGGAGATATTATTGACTTTTGGCGTTTCTCAAAACGTTACTTTCCGGCTTCGCACCTTCGGGTTATCCGTTACCTTTTTAAAATGGCCGAAACGGGTACCAAAATCATTTTTATTCCCGGAAACCACGATGAGGTAGGGCGTCGCTTTACCGGAGTTGATTTTGGGCATCTTCAGATCGACAACAAGGTAGTACTGACTCTTGACGGGAAAGCAACCTGGATTTTTCACGGTGATGTGTTCGATGTGGTCATGCATCACTCCAAATGGCTGGCTAAAATGGGCGCTGCAGGATACGGAATTCTTGCCGGGATCAATCGTATGGTCAATTCTGTTCTGCGTTTTTTGGGGCGAACTCCCATATCTCTTGCAGCCAAAATAAAAGATAAAGTTAAAGGGGGAACCAAAGAGCCGGTTACCAAGTTTGAAGCTATGGTGGCTCGCCTGGGTATACGCAAAGGCTATCATTATGTTGTTTGCGGTCACATACACAGACCTGCCAAAAAGCGGATTAAATCTCCTGCAGGAGCCATAACTTATCTAAATTCAGGGGATTGGGTGGATCACATGACCTCCCTGGAATATGAAAACGAAGACTGGCACCTCAAACATTGGAATGCTTCGGAAGAAACTGCTGAAGAGGATTCAGTTGAGGAACAAATTCTCTCCGAAACTCTGGAAGATATCTTTACCCGCGCTTTTAAGGAAGTTTTGAAAAGCTGAGAATGATTCAGGAAAACAATCGGTGCTTCATAGTATATTCAGTGTTTTTAGCCTGATGTAATTCCAGGTGGTTGAAATACTTTCCAAAAGCATGGAGGCTGGGAAGCAGCCCTTTTTATGGATTCTATATGAAATGAAATTTATACGAATTCTATTTATCGGATTAGATGACTATAAAAACAGCAAACACTACTATACTATAAATAATATTCAGAATTTCGGGAATGATTATTTGAGTTCATTCCGGTAAATACAAACGTTCTCAATATAATGGATTTGTAAAAATGATCGATTATTTCCTGTAACCATTTATTTGTGATTGATTGTATCTCATGATTTTTAAGCACCTCATTATAATAATTCATGAATGAAAAGAAGTTTAAGATTTTTCATGCAATATCAGCATGGGATGATGTGGGTGGCGTATCATTTTTTTTATGATATGCGGGTTGAAAAGGCGTTGAAAAAAGCTGTGATGATGCCTGATCAGCGTTAAGAGGGTTGCGTTGTTTTCGTCCATCCATTTCAGAATGCTTTTGCATATATCTCCTTCATTATCAATAAAGTGAAAGCTTATTTTCAATCCCGGAAAATAAGAAGCTATTTTTTCTTCTGCTTCAATACGGTTAATATATTCTTCCTCCAGAACATTAAGGAATAAAAGTTCGCTGTTGTAGGCTTCTACGAGATGGGTGAGGGGTTCTGTCATTTTAGAAATGTCCACATTTTTCATGTCGGTGGCAAATGCGATTTTATCAGGAGGTGTAAAATGAGCTTTCCGTGGAACAACCAACATGGGATAAGGAACGTCTTTTATAATTTCCAGAGCATTGCTTCCCAGCAAAAAGTGTTCGAGTGCACTTTCTCCCTTGCATCCCAAAACAATAAGTTCAGGTTCGTAATCATTCAATTCTTCTTTTATTGCTTCAGTCATGGCTCCAAATCTTGAGGCCAGCTCAATACGTGTGTTTGGGAACTTGGTATGAAGCAGAGATAATTCTTTTCTAAGCCCGCGCATGCTTTCCTCAGCCATTTCTTCTTTAACCTGCATAATATATGGGCTGCCGCTGAATTCAACGTCATAAACATTAAGGAGTTCAAAATGCGTTTTTTCCTTACTGTACATATTCAGGGCATAGATGCATGCATTTCGCGCAATTTCTGAAAAATCGGTGAGTAGTAAAACACGTTTCATAGCTTCGGTATTTAGATGGTGAATCAAATATTTTCCGGCTTTTCATGATAAAATTTACAAAAAATCTTTTTGAAAAGAAAATATGTTTTGGAGTTTTTAGTTAATAAATTCCTGCAACTGGGGAAGCAACCTTCTTTGGTGGAATTTATCCCGGTTTTTATGAGCCATTAATTAGGAAAAAACGTGAAGAAGATAAAGTTGGCGAATAAGATGGATTATAGAATGCGCTCCATTACAAATACCCCGTTAACCCCCTGGGTATCTTCGCCTGATCCCACAATTTGGCCCATGGCGTTTACCAGGCCTGTTCGCTCTTCCGGTTCATATGAAGAGTTTTCTCCTCCCGAGAGTATTACTACTGACGATTCTGAAATAGTAACCTGATTGTCTTCAACTCTGCCCTTTATTTTCACTCTTATAAACAATGGAAGTTCGTCAGGGAGAATTTCTTTGAATACGATATATCCTGATAGATGCTTACCGGTCTGAAATAACCGTGCTTCTCCGATGTCCTCTCCATAATCAAACTCTTCATGGAAACGCCAAAAGCCTGTTAAGTCATGAGTTTGCTTCATTGAATCACCTATTAATTTTCTGGTTTGCGAATGATGATAAAAAATGGCTGAATCCATAAAGGGCAGCAAAACCGATTATACTGGGAAGACTCTGTTTTCTGGCTTTTCCTGTCATGATAAATGGCAGATAGTGATACGGTACTAAAATAGTATGCACAAATTCAATACTTGATGGGCTTCAAAGTACGATTACTAATTCGTTTATCATTCTTTTTTCTCGGACAGATAGGTTTTCAGAATTTTCCTGATGGAATTACTGCTGATTTTATTAAAGTCGATTTCTTTAGGATCAAAGAAATGATAATCGGCAATGTCGTCATCGACTTTTATATTGTCAAAGGATTTTACTTTGCAGGCAAATCCAAAGTCAGTTGTGAAAACAGAATAGTCGTTATATATGTATTCATTCGGATAGCTTCCCAGATAGCGTAACCCGGTAATTTCCAGGTTAAGTTCTTCTTTCAGTTCCCTCTTGAGTGCCTCTTCACCATTTTCCATGGGGTCAACAAACCCACCCGGCAAATCAAGTGCCCCGATGGCAGGTTCAATACCTCTGACAGTAAGAAGTATTTGTCCCTGTTCGTTTTCTATGACGGCAGCTACTGCTGCAGCACTGTTAATAAAAAACTTAAACCCGCAACTCTCGCACTTAAACGACTTGGATGAGTCTGTTTTGAACAGTCCTGAGCCACAGCTTGGGCAATACTTCAATACTTTTTCCGGACGTGCCATATATACAAATTAGTTTATTTTCAGTTATTTTGCCTTATCAGTTAACCCGGATAAGAGGGCTGTTCATGTATTGATTTTTTCAAGTTCAGCAATTGTAAACCTAAATACAAATCAACAAAACGACAAGAAAAATGTAAAAATATTTGATTAAAATCCCGTTAAATCCATTGTTACGGTTGGGATAAGTAGCAGGAAACCAGTGATTATTAAAATGGCAATCAAAGGGGCTATCCATCTGGCCCATTTAACGAAAGGAATACGAGCAACACCTAATACACCAATCAAAACACCCGATGTAGGGGTGATGAGGTTGGTGAAACCGTCCCCAAATTGAAAGGCCATCACAGTGGCTTGTCTGGACAATCCGATCAGATCGCTAAACGGGGCCATAATGGGAATGGTAAGGGCTGCTTTGGCAGAGCCACTGGGTATTATGATGTTGATAACTGTTTGTATAATATACATAACACCTACTGAGGCAATATTACCCATTTCCTGCATTCCGCCTGCCATTGCATGTAGGATGGTGTGAACAATTTTTCCATCTTCCAGAATTACGATTATTCCACCTGCCAGTCCGACAATAAATGCTGCCGACATAATGTCTTTGGCGCCTTCGAGAAAGAGGTTGGTAATTTCATCGGCACTTTTGTTCATCGCTACACCTGCCAGAATACCCATGGCAAAGAAAAGGGACGCAATTTCCATGATGTACCAGCCAAAGCCCATGACACCAACAATTAAAAACAAAATGGTAAAACCAAGAATGACCAATACAAAAGCGGGTGACGATTTTCTGAGGGCAATAAAACCGGTTATGGCAAACAATGCTGTAAGGCCCGGTATAAACCAACTGGTTATTCCGTCGCCCCCGCCTATGGTGAGAGTACTTACAGGCCAGTTGATTGAGAACAATATCAGGCTGCCTAAAATCAGGAAGTAGGCAACCCATGATGCGGTATAGGTTTTGTACCCTGTATTCATGTCATTGTCCGATATTTCATGACGCCAATGATGATCTTCTTCATATACAGGCGAGCGTTTGGGATCTTTTTTTATTCGTGCTCCATACCATAAAATATAGCTGATACCAATGAAATTGATAACTGCCCATGCAAATAAACGATATTCAAAGCCACTGAAGAGCGGAAGCCCTGCAAGCCCCTGTGCAATGCCGATGGTAAAGGGATTAAGTACTGCTCCGGCAAATCCCAGGCCTGCAGCAACGAAGACCATCGACACGCCCATGATACTATCGTAGCCCATAGAAATAGCCAGCGGAACCACTATGACGACAAATGCTATTGTTTCCTCACTCATGCCAAAAACAGCACCGAATATCGAAAACATCAGCATAACCATGACGATGATAAGATTGTTGGCTCCGATGAGTTTGATGACTTTAAATCTATCCAGTTTGCGGGTGAATTTGAGAAATGAATAGATACCTATGTCAATGGCTTTACTGTCGTTTAAAATCCAGAATGCTCCACCAATCATCAATATGAAAACGATGATACCTGCCTGTTTTTCGAAACCTTCAAAGAGGGCAGAGAAAATCTGCCAGGTTTGAGGCTGACTTTCCACTTCCCTGAAATCAACCATGGATGTGGCATCAGCATCTTCGGATGTGACATACTGACCCCCGGGAACAAACCAGGTAGCCACAGCGGCTATTACAATCAGTGAAAAAACGATCACGTAGGTATGAGGAACTTTTTTAAACATTGGTATCGGTCTTTTTTTTGTCAACTCCAAAAATAGAGTTTTAAGGGCAATTATTTCTATATTTGCCGGAAAAAATGGTTACAGGAATCGACGAGAAAGATTTAAGCAAATTTATTGTTGTGGGCGACAGAGTTCTGATTCAGCCCAAAACTCCTGAGAAACGAACCAAATCCGGTTTGTTTTTACCTCCTAATGTGCAGGAAAAAGAAAAGGTTCATTCGGGTTATGTGGTTAAGGTTGGGCCAGGTTATCCTATTCCGGCTATTGCAGAGGCTGATGAACCCTGGAAATCGAAGGACGAAAATGTTCGTTATGTCCCTCTGCAACCAAATGAAGGCGATTTGGCCATTTATCTTCAAAACAGCGGATACGAAATTGAATTTAATAATCAGAAATACGTGATTGTTTCACAGTCTGCCATTCTTATGCTCATAAGAGATGAGGGATTGTTTGAATAAGAATCTTGTGATTCTGTGCTTAGAAGAATTTTGCTGGTAATTTAGTGTTTTATTTGTTTTGTGTGTGACAATACTTCGTTAAGCTTTCATAAAAACCTAAAGTTCAAGCGTTTGCAAGCGAATGAGTTTTTGCCTTAAAGTACAGATTTTCAATGTTATATGATTTAGCTTAAATCTTATATCTAAAAGTCTAACGATCTATTGTGTGAGGCAGGTTAAAATAAAACCAAATAAATTGGTCATTTTATTTTTCTCCGAACAACATTTATGAAATTGTTGTTTAACAACCTACGCTCAAACACTAAACAAATGAAAAAAAGGATACATTTTTTTATACTTTTCTTTTTAGCAGGCATATTGACTTTTGGTCAAACAGCCACCCTCAGAGGACTGGTAAAAGATGCTTACAATAATGAACCACTGCCTTTCGTAAATATTGTAATCAGTGGAACCAATACAGGAACGACTACCAATGAAGATGGAGAATTCATTTTTGAAGAGTTGACCCCAGGCTTTGTTCAGTTGCAGCTCTCGTACATAGGTTATGAGAATAAACTTACAGAAGAGATTAATTTGTCCGCTGTTCGTTCTGGTTATGTAGAGGTTACCATGGTAAAAAAGACTACAGAGCTTGAAGAGGTTCAGGTATCTGCTGGCAGTTTTGTACGGAGGGGGGAGTCGCCTGTATCATTGCGAAGAATTGGTATTGAGCAGATTGAAAAAGGTGCAGGGGCTTCTCGCGATCTCGCCAAAGTATTGCAGAGCTTTCCGGGTGTGGGGTCTGCTGCTTCTTTCCGGAATGATCTAATTGTACGTGGTGGGGGGCCCTCCGAGAACCGGTTTTTTTTGGATGGCATAGAGATACCCGTACTTAATCACTTTTCAACTCAGGGGGCTTCGGGTGGTTCAGTGGGTATTCTTAATGTTGATTTCATAAGAGAAGTGGATTTTTACTCCAGTGCTTTCCCTGCGGATCGTGGAGGTGCGTTGAGTTCTGTTTTCGAATTTAAGCAGATTGATGCCAATAAGGATAAGCCTTCTTTCAAGAGTACTCTGGGAGCGTCTGAAATATCCCTGTCAGCCAATACTCCGCTGGGAGAAAAAACAGGCGGTTTGTTTTCTGTCCGACGTTCTTATCTCCAGTTTTTGTTCGATCAGCTGGGACTGCCTTTCCTGCCAACGTTTAATGATTTTCAATTCCGGACACGAACACGTTTTGACCAGAAAAATGAATTAACCTTACTTGGGGTGGGAGCTATCGATGAGTTTAAATATAATCCGTCACCCGAGCCAACGGAGGAAAATCGTTATACATTGCAGTATCTGCCGGCTTATGAACAGTGGAACTATACGGTTGGGGCCAGTTTTAAGCATTTTATGGAGCGTAATTATTATGTGCTGGCTCTCAGCAGAAGTCATCTGAATAATGTGATTTCCAAATACGAAGATAATGAAGTGGATAATCCCGATAAATTACTGACTGATTACACCAGTGATGAAATACAAAACCGCTTGCGTTTCGAAATATTCAGCAGTACCGGAGAATATACTCTTAAAGGCGGTGTTAACCTGGAAGCTGCATCGTATTATAACCGAACTTTTGCTCGCACTTTTGGTGATGGACAGGAGGAAATTATTCGTTACAGTTCCGATCTGGACTTTTTTCAATATGGAGTTTTTGGTACAGTATCCCGTAAATATTTTGATGATAAACTGGATTTGAGGTTCGGACTGCGCATTGATGGGAATTCCTACAGTGATGAGATGAACAACCCCCTCAATCAGTTCAGCCCCCGAATCACTGCCTCCTATGATTTTATGCCTCAGGTGAGTCTGACTTTTAACTCAGGACGATACTTTCAGTTGCCGGCTTATACGATGATGGGTTATCGTGATAACAACGGGGAATTGGTCAACAAAAACAACGGATTAAAATACATTCATGCCGATCATATTGTTGCAGGACTGGAGTGGCGCCCCAATAGTTTTACCCGAATTGGGGTGGAAGGATTTCTGAAGGATTATGACAATTATCCCTTTTCTGTTGAAGACTCGGTGGCAATGGCCAGCAAAGGAGGTGATTATGGAACTTTTGGCGATGAGGAAGTGACCAGTACCTCGGAAGGAAGAAGTTACGGTCTGGAACTGTTGGTCAGACAGAAATCACCTAAAGGATACAGTTACATACTTGCTTACACCTGGAGTCAGGCAGAATTTACCGATATTGAGGGCAGCTATGTTCCCTCAGCCTGGGATAGTGAACATTTGCTGACGTTTACCTTTAATAAATCCTTTAACAAGAACTGGGACTTTGGCTTGAAATGGAGATTTGCCGGTGGATTGCCTTATACTCCATACGATTTTGAAAAATCAAGAAACGTTCAGGCATGGAATGTGCGTGGACGTGAATACCCCGATTATAGTCGTTTTAATGAAAAGCGGCTTCCTGCTTTTCATCAGCTCGATTTAAGAGTTGACAAATCATGGATGTTTCCCGGGTTCTCTTTAGGCGTTTATCTGGACATTCAGAATGTTTACAATAAGCAAAATGAGAATCCACCGCGTCTGGTTCAGCGGTTGGGTAAGGATGGAGAACCGGTAGTGACAAATCCATCGGCTTCTACGCAAAATCAGGAATACGACCTGAAAGAGTTAATAACTACTTCCGGAACTGTTTTACCCACCATAGGAATTATTTTGGAATTTTAATCTGCGGGACAGCTTTGACCTGTTTTATTTATTGAAACCCTGCAGAAACATCATCAGGATCAGTATTTAAGGGCTGAAATCTCCTTTTGGGAAATATGAGGGCAATAGTGTAGATACACCTAAAGCCGCTTAACATTTCCTGAACGGTAACCCATTACCGGAATCTTCTCTTTGATTTATCTCCGTACCTGATTTGTAACAACATCGTAAGATCTTCTGGTTAAAGTCAATTTAAACTCAATTCAAGTTCAATTCAAAGTCATATTAAATTCAATTCAAACTGAGTTTAATATGACTTGAGAATGACTTTATAATAAATGAAAAACGACTCTGTAGTGGAGTTGCCCCGATGTTGGTACGAACGTGATCAGGAAATGGCAGCCGGAGTGGGCTTTTATTGGTTTGAGAAAATTTAAAACCTTAAAGAAAAATGATCAGGGGTTAAGGGATGAAAAACCCCTTTTTAAAAATGTTAAGGACACTATTGCTTTCCGGTAAATTCCAGATTGATCAAAATTACTTCAGGTCTGTTTCCTGTTCTAACAGGTGGCCCCCAGGTTCCAAATCCGGTGCTGACCCAAAAGTGGGTGTCTTGCTTTTTCTTATATCCGCGGCTTACTTCATAGATTTTGTTGGTGATGTAGCCAAACGGCCAAAGTTGTCCGTGATGTGTATGCCCTGATATTTGCAAATCCACCCCTTTCCCTGTTATTGAATCCAGATGATAAGGTTGGTGGTCAAGCACAATTACCGGTCGGTTGGTGTCGATGCCCAGCATGAGCTCATCCACCCCTTTTCGTTTTTTTTCAGCCCTGAAATTGGCATGCAGATCTTCACGTCCCACTACATAGAAGGCATCCTGAATGAGTACTGATGTGTCTCTGAGGACACTTATTCCATGTTCTTCAAGGTATCTGATAGAAGGTTCTCCACCTCCGATGTATTCATGATTACCTGTACAGGCATAGATGCCCATTGGGGCTTTGAGCTTTTTGAGAGAGTCGCCCAGGTTCTGAGTGATTACAGGTCCCACATCTTCATCAAGCACATCCCCTGCCAAAAGAATGATATCCGGGTTGAGGTTATTGAGCTTATTTACCAGACTGGCAGTTTTTCGAGGTCCTATTATGGTGCCCAGGTGAACATCACTAACAGCCGCAATTCGTATGTTTTTCAGGCCTTTTGCTTCTTTAGGTACTTCCAGATTCAGGGTGACAGTCTTGGGATACCAGGCATTAATATGTCCTCCCATTACCACCACAAAAGTAACGGCTGCAACCGAAGCTCCCACAATAAATTTGAACCGTACATAATCAGATCCCGACAATTTTTGAATGAAAGGAATTGCCAGGTTGATTAGTCGCGCGATGTCAATTAGTAAAACCTGTAATGTAGCGTACAGCATTACTGCAAACCAAAAGGCACCCAGCCAATGAAGGGAAACAGTCAAAGGGTTGTACATGCTCTTCTCCAGAGTTCGGCCAGCCATGTATGAAACAGATGCCAGTATCATAAAGGCAATAAACCAGGGTCTTACTTTTGGAAAGGCCTCAAGGGCCTGATATCCCCGCCAGGTGAGATATAAATTGACGAGGATTTGAACAGTGAGTACGATTGTAAAAAACATATAGTATTGACTTTTTTCCATGTTGAAAGTTTAATCCGGAGCTGGGAAAAGTAGCAAATCTCAGATATTGATCAGTATCCGGGTCAGTTTTCTGAACCAGGTTCCGGGTAAAATACGGTATAGCAATATAAATATTTTGGCCTGAAACCCCGCCGGATATCTGAGCTTGTTGGTGCGGGAGGTTGCAGCCCGGAAAATGGTTCTTGCTATCACTGTTGGCTGGGCTGCAAACTTGAAGGTGTTGTTGTAAAAGTGAGAAACTTTTTGAGAAATGGCGATATAACGTTCATCATCGGGAGGAAGAATCTCATCTTTTGAGCGTCCGTTAAACTCAGTTCTAACCGGGCCCGGTTCTATAAGCTTGATCTTTATATTAAAGGGGATCAGTTCATATGACAGGCTCTCAGAGAGGCCCTCTACAGCGTATTTGCTGGCATGATAAAGAGAATATAAAGGCAGTCCCATTCTGCCTGCGATAGAGGAGATGTTGATAATGGTTCCTTTCTTTCTTTTTCGCATTAAAGGCAGAATGTACCTTATAACCCTGAGCGTCCCCATTACGTTGGTGTCCAGTTGCCGGATAATCTGATCGTCGTTTGCCCCTTCCAGGATTCCCAAAGCCCCATAACCGGCATTATTAACAATTACATCAATTCCGTTCATGTCTTCCCAGGCCTTAATAATTGTTTGTTCAGCACCATGAGGCTGTGTAACATCCAATGAATAAATTGCGACTCCGGGGATATTAACCAGGTCGCCTGCTTTATTGGGATTTCGCATAGTGGCAGCAACTTTCCATCCACGTGCAGCAAAATAACGAACAGTTTCACGTCCTATTCCTGATGAGGCCCCTGTAATAAGTATGTTTTTACTTTTCATGTGTTGATGTATCGTTCCAAGGGAATTTCGACTGAATCTGTCTGACAACGACAGAGCCAATTTGTAATATGTTTGAGATAAATATATGCAAACTCTTCAATAAGAAATATTAATTTTGACGCGGGATATTAATCAGACGATCTATTGATGTTATTTGGTTACCAGAATAAACAATAAACTTCTGTTTATGTTTGTTGAGTATACAGGCCAGACGAGTCGTGACTCTTTGCTTTCCGAGCTGTTTTTTTAGTCAGTAGTCAGTAGTCAGTAGTCAGTAGTCAGTAGTCAGTAGTCAGTAGTCA
>CAYOFH010000096.1:0-12600 GCA_964403175.1 uncultured Marinilabiliaceae bacterium | reverse complement strand
GTTCAGTAGCGCGGCCCATTCCCAGTATAAAGACACCCTTTATATTCAATTAACGAATGAAAATATCGAGAAAATTCTGGTTGAAGATGTGGATAGTTTCAAGGTTAATGACAGCAGAGATTCATTATTGATCTACCAGAAGCAGACTATTTTTGGTGATGAGGTGCAAATCGTTAACCGGAAAAGCCTTGCCATGGTTGATAGTATTTATTTCTATCACAGCCTGACATCAGAGGCTGACGAAGCGGTGTTTCAAAGTTATACCCTGAATGGAAAAGAAGAGTTATTATCGTTCAACCCCGGAATGGATTCGGTGATGGATCTCACTGTGACCGGCGGAGATATTACAGCCTCTGATTTGAACTCTCTGTCATTCTATCTTTCAAAAGTCACAGGAGAATTTACACTCGATGGTAGCGGCGTGAGTGGCTGGCCCGTTACGTTTTTTGCGGATGTTCAATTTGACAGCAGTCTGATTATCAGAAACAATCTTTCTTTTGATAATATCAATGCCTTTCAGTTTGCGATTACTGGGATCATCCATGGGGATTTTATCCTGGAAAACAACCCTTTGTTGGATTTTGTCTGGGGAAACGAATTTCCAGAAGGTCAAAGAACAGCTGGTTTTATGCAAGTTACCGGGGTGGATGGAGATTTAATACTTAAAGATTTACCCAGGTTTGGTTCCAATTTCAGCGGTCTGGAGAATGTGACATACGTTGGTGGAGACCTTATTATCGATAACTGCGCAGATGGCTCAACCGGTAGAGTACTGACCAATTTTGCATTGATGACGGTAGATTCCATCGGTGGGGATCTGGTTGTCAAAAACAATGCTGCATTAAACAGTTTGGGTGGTTTGGAGAATATTACCTATATCGGAGGGGATGTTATCATTACAAACAATGGCGCTAAAGCAGACGGGATTCCATTATCAGGAACAACAACGGAAGGTTACCCCGGATTTTGTTGGGTAAAGGATGCCCTTGATGCAGGAGTCATAAGCGAGGATGCAACCATAACACTCACAGATGAGGATGACAATGCCATTGACGTCAATACTTTAACCAATTGCAATTAGTTTCTGTATTCTCATAAAGTACTTGGTATTGCATTGCCATTGCATGTTGGAAAACGTTGAACCAGCTATTTGACAACTGAACGAGCCATTATAATTGAAAGATGCCCAGGAAGAATTTAATAAACTATGATAATGAAAAGGGAGTAATTATTTATATCTCATTTTTTCAAAGTTTAATTATCTAATAAGAAGATTTGAAAATTGATTTAAAAACAGTGGTCTTTGACAGGTGTCACTATTTCAATTCCTCAAACATTTGTATTGCCTTGTAAAGTACACCTGCTGAACCACGAAAAGTCCCTGAACCCCTTGGTTCATTATCAATGGTATACCACTCATAAAAACCGTCGTTTTCCTTTACTCGTTTCACCATTGGGCGGATATGTTCATAAGCCTCTTCTATGTAGCCATATCTGATCAGTTGCTGGATCATTCTTGCTCCAAACCAGGTCCAGTCACCTCCATTTTGATAGCAATAAGGTGCCATGCTCTTGTTTTTGAAGTACCCTTCAGGATATGGAGGATAGAGCGTAAGTCCGATCGATGCTGCCCCGGCCTTATCAGTATTTTCAACCATTTGCTCAAGTGAGCGGAGTACTTCAGTTTTAGAGAGCAGACCCGCCTCTATGGCTACAGCAGTGCCTCCATGATAAAAGATCTCCTCTTCATCAAAATCCTGAGGGAAAGGAGATCCGTTTAAGTAGATATGTGGACGATATTTATGTTTTTCATCATCCCACAAATGTTTTCTTGTATTCGATGCAATATCGTCTCGTACCTTTTGCCATTTTTCCTTGCCCGAGGGAACGAGTTCTATGAAGTTGTCAAGTGCCAGGAGGAACATTGCATTATCATAGATATCAATGGCAAAATGTGTATCATCGGTTATGTATACACCCCACTCATGCTCAGGTTGAACATCACCCCAGTCGGCCGTAGTTGCCCCCCATAAAAGTCCGTATTCTTTATTGAACCGGTGATTCATGAGGAATAGAAGTGCATTTTCCATTCTATCCCTGACACTTATATCTCCGATCATCTCGTTGAGTATGTTATGGTCTCCGGTGGATTGCACATATTTGTAAACTGCCTGGATCAATGAAGTTTCCTGGTCGGTTTCCACCGTGTTTTTGTGTCCTGCATAGCGCGGTTCCAGATCGGAATAGATATAGTCATATCCAAGATCGCCAACCTTCTCTTTTGGGATGTATCCATCAATGATATTTCCGTTATCACCCTGCATCCTGAAAAAGATCAGCAGATACTCTTTCAGGATATCAGAATCGAATACTTCCGCTGAGAGTTCGATGAAGGTATTGAAATCCCGGATCCATACTTCTTCATACTTATCACCAGCGCTGAATCCGTTTTTTACAATTTCCAGCGCTTTGGTTTTTGTGAAAAGGAACAGAGAGTCGGATTTGATCACTTCTTTTACCTTACCACTTGTTTTTTCTTTCGATGAGCAACCCAACAATATGACAAGGCTAATAAAAAAACCAAGATATTTTATTGTATTCATAAATTGTATGTATATGTTTAACAAACATTGGTTCATTTGTAATGAAATGCTAATTCTTTACAATTTTCTTAATCGAAGCATGACCATTGAATTTGATCTGCAATATGTAAATGCCACTACTAATTTCAGACATATCCAGCTCCAGGGAAGCGCTATTGTTCATTTCATGAATTCCGGATTTTTCAATTTCCCCTAATATATTTATCATGGTATATATAACTTCACCATTTACATTTCTTTCAAAACTAAGGTTAATTCGTTCATTAACCGGATTTGGTGATACTGTTATCCCCGAAAATTCTTTCATATTTTCTTTATAGCCTAAAGCAGGAAGGTTCTCTCCTTTAATAGTATATAACGACACACTACGCGCTGGAATCTCCTCTGATATCTTATCACCCGCCTGAGAGAAATATTCCTCCTTTATCCCTGAGTGGTCAGCTTCAGTGACATAGTATTTTATTCCACTCTCCTGAAGTCCGGACAGATTGATTTCAATATCCTTACTTTCGAAAGAGTCATTAATTAAAAGGATTTTCACACTATCATCGGCAGTTCTGGCCGCAGTTACCCAAACTCGTTGGGTATCATAAGTTGGATAAGCCGAGGTGTTATTTGAATTGTCCTCTCCCCCCTTAACGGCAGTATACATAACATTATCTCCCCTTTGTAGAGCTTTTAACAATAAGGTATATGGATAATAATTCTCCCCAACAATTTCAAACTCTTCCGGAGGTGTAAAATCGCCTTCGCTCCAGTCCCAGTCAATTCCGGGTGCATTAAATGTTGTATAAAACCTGTGCTGATTAAAAGCCCACATAGAACCCCCGCTTAATCCGGCATTCACCGATCGTGCAAAGACTTCTACATTGTACAACATATGCTCAAACCTTGGCTCACTGTGCTCGGTTCCGTAAGCATGGCCCCCCAATTCGTTCATCAACAATGGTTCAATTCTACCATCGGGATTATGCGTTTTTATCTGATTCTGCACATCTATGACCATCGGTAACAATCTGCCCTCTATTGTTCCCTGCTTATATTCGGAAGACATATATTCCTGGTAATCGAAAACCGAATTATAATCATGAATGGAGATATAATCAATTACTTCATCTGCTCCAGGCCAATCGGTAATCTCGCCGGGAACACCATCAGGGGCCTCCTTGTATTCGAGAACACCTTCTCCAACTAGTTTATGCCAGATATTTCCTTTTAAATACTGTCCGTTAGTATTATTCCGATAGTAAGGATGGGCTTCCATTCCGATGCTTTCTAATTCATCCAGTAATTTGGTCCCGGCCTGTTGATCGTAATACTCCAGGTGCTCATGGACCTTATTATATAGCATATTATGATATCCCGGATAATCAAAAGAGATAAAGTCATGACCGGGATAACCTCCATTGGGCTCATTCCAAATGGCATAATACTTAACGCAGGTATAGGGATTTCCGTTATTTGCAGTGGTTTTCAGGTAATATAAAAGAGCCGCCAAATTTTCACCAAATTCCTCAGCCTTTGCTTCCGCTTCATTTCTTGTAACATAACCGTGGGGGTCTAATTCGTGATTGATCCATGACTTTTCAATAGTACTCCAATTGTTTATTTCTACGGCAATATTATTTTTCTCACAAATATCAAGAAGTTTTTTGAGCCTGTAAACATCCTGACTCCTGCTCCATCTGAAAGTTGATTCCAATTGATCAGGTGGTGTCCAGGCATCATTATCATCATTGTTTCTTTCCCATTCGTAACCGTAAAAAATTGTACGCACCCAGGATTGACCGGATTTTACAAACATTTCCTTTAATTCGGGGTAGATGCTCACTGGAAAATCACTGGGAGTAACATTCCATCCAAAGCCAAACAGGTTCTTATTAACAATATGGTCGGCATCTATATCTACCACTACATCCTGAGCTGCCAGATGGCAAAAACCAGACAATAAAAAAATAAAAAATAAATTTTTCATCAACATCTCTTTTATAATGAAGCATTTAATAGCTATTATAAGACTGCTACCTCTTTAAGAATTTTTCGGTCCTAACAACTGGTCCGGATCTAACTTCTAACAGGTATAAACCTTCACAAAGGTCATCGACATTTAATTCTATTATAGTGCCTTTCACATCCATATCCATTAATATTTGGCCCGTAACCGAAACTACCTTGATATTGTTGATCCTTTTAGGAGCTATTACGGTAATATAAGAAACTGTTGGGTTTGGACCAATAATCAGGGAATTATCATTTTCTGTATCATTCACCCCCAAAGGAAAAAACTCCGAGACCTCAGTTGAAAGAGTAATTTCCCCGGGATTGGACATGTCATGGAAAATTTCAGGTGAATTATGTCCTTCCACCACCACCGGTCGTCCTCCCCACCCCTGAAATGGCCCCCATCCCTGGATATTACCATCATCGTTTAAAACACCATCAACATCAACCACAACAGTTTCGAACAATAGACTTGAACCATTTGAGGGAATAAAACCCAAATCTTCCCATGGAATTTCAATCTCCATTGTGTAACCCGAATCTGTATATTCGTAGGCGAAAAATGAGGAGGGCAATTCATCACCGACAGGAAAAAAGGTGCCAAGAATATACAGGGAGCCAAAAATAGATTCAGCATAGCCATATCCTGGCGTATTTCCGTCAACCACCCTCTCGTTTAGATCAGTTCCAATAGCCACATCAATACGATCAACTTCAAACTTTAATGTATTGTTGGCATCATAAGCATCCTGGGTGATAGATACAATGTTTGTGTCTGCTTCATTAACTCGATACGCCAGATAAAGGTTTTCTTCATCCCAAACTGCCTTGAAGGAGGATTGATTAGTGTCTATACAAGCCCATGGCACCCAGTCGTTCCAAAGTTTTTCATTCTTAAATACCTTTTCAGCATCATCTTCAACT
The DNA here is from genome assembly GCA_964403175.1 of uncultured Marinilabiliaceae bacterium. Lineage (GTDB taxonomy): Bacteria > Bacteroidota > Bacteroidia > Bacteroidales > Marinilabiliaceae > Marinilabilia. The sequence goes on along the minus strand of CAYOFH010000096.1, from coordinate 7,072 downwards.
CCATCAAAAACACCCCACTCGTTGATATCGCCGTCAATAACCGGGGTTGTACCGGCTTTTTTTACAATAAGCGTCTCGATTTGTGCAAAAATTATAACTGTTGGTAAAAATGAAAATAAAACTAAAAAGTAAACTGTTTTTTTCATTTTATTAATCTGCTTTTATAATTTTTCCTGTTGAATAATGACCGTCTCTACCTTGCAATTCTATAAAATACAATCCATTTGCAAGGCTGGAAATATTGACCGTAAACACTCTTAACCCTGGCAATTCAACTCCTTTTACCAGTTTACCGCCCGGATCGTAAATGTTCGCTCGTAAAATATCGAATTCAGCGTTTATTTTAAGTACATTGTTTGCAGGAACCGGATAAACCTGGAAGTCAAAAAGTTTACTATGCTCTTGAATAAGGAGCGGAACGAAAACCCCCGTCGCATCAGTAAAATAAACCTTAGCGCTGTTCAATGCTGCCTTTCCGTTGTAAGACTCAACTTCCTGGTTGCCCCACCATCCCAGTGCTCCAAGTTTTTTTCCGTCAATTGTAGAAACAATATCTGCAGTGTAAGAGAAATCCTCGGGAAATTCTGTTAAATCGGTAAATGCACCTCCCTGTACTTCGGTGTTATTACTTGGGAGAGTAGTAGGATCATCATCGCCAAAGAACATCACTGATTTATCATAGGGATCATTGCTTACGCCATAATGGTCCCGTGCTGCTTTTGCAAACTGGTCTCCGGCATTCTGATCGGCAATACCTTTTGTAACCATTTGAGGGTCTGTATCCAATATATTATCCAATGCAATCATTCCATCATATTGCTCCAATAAATCAGTTGTGGACTGGTTTTGAAACATTGGCGGAACATTCTCAACAACCATACTTCCGCTTTTCGTTGCAATGGGGGCATCAGCTATATCATTAAACCCGCCATTATAATATTTATCCAGGAATGGACTTACAAAATGCAGGTTGTTAGCCGATAAGAAAATAACTTCTTCGGGAGCAGGAGGGGTCATATTCTGACTTGTCCAGAATTCATCATTGATTGGATCAACATTAATTACACCTGAAAAGTCCCCTCCTGGCATTTGAGTAGCAGCAATTCCGGAGGTTTCTCCTTGCCATAAACAGTTAATGAACATATTATTTGTGAAATAAGCCTCTTTGTATTGCTCAAACCAAATAGGATACCTCGAAGTATTTACGATGGTATTGTGGTCAAAAAAGGCAAAATTAACAGGTGTCTTTTTCCCAAAAAATGGCATGCCTCCATTTGAGATAGTTGTATTTTCTACCCATAAAGAATCAATCGGCTCTCCGTTATCCCCTCTTCTTAAAACAGCAAAGTTCCATGCGTTATTAAAGTGTGTCAAATCTCGGAAATAACAATTTTTTATGGTAATATTCATTGGGGTTTTTACCTCATCCAACGAAAAAACATCATGCTGAATTGGTCTTTCAAACACACAATCTTCAAGCGTAAGGTCAGAGCCATCACCACTTAACTGGAATAACATTGTTCCTCCGAGATCATTTACGGGTCGTACCGGCCAGTAAACATTTTTTAGCACAAGAGATCCTTTTACCTCATTGGCCTGAGCCCACTCAGGCGGCATAATAAAAACCTGTGGTTTTGTACCCCCTTCTTCCCCAACAATAGTTAGTACGGCATTCTCATCACTATCTCTACCAAAAAGAATAGGGGAAACACTAATATTAAAAGAACCTGCTTCTAATTGGTAGATACGATTGGGATTCATCCGTTTGCCATCTTCATCAACATCGTTGTTAATAATGGATTCGAGTGCCCCTGCATTTTCATTACCACCGGGAATAACAATTACCTGTTGGTCAGATGAAGGTGGTGTAAATGTTGAGGGATCATACTGGGCATAGGAGCCTTCAGGAAAGATTACAACTCCAAAAATCACAACTAATATGTATATTCTTTTCATTTCCTTAAAGTTTTATAATTACTTGTGTATTTGTTAATTAAAAATTTGAGCAAGTAGGTAACCGCTTCGCTTTACATGATTATTATTATCATGGTCTTTTGTGTTTTAATGATTGATAAAAATCAGGTTCGTTTCATATTCGGGTATTCTTGTACTCTAATTAAATTCATATTTTAGTCCAAATTGTCCTGTAAAACCATAGAAATTACCATAAGCAGTTGATTTATAGTCTTTCTCGGGACTGTTAATTCCATTACTAAGATAGTACTGCTCCTCAAGTAAAGAGGTAATATTAGCGAGGTTCAGGGAAACAGACAGTTTATCAGTTACTTTCTGATTAGCTGTAAAATCCAACATGTTCTGCAGCCCTGTTGTCAAGTTCATAATATCATACTGCTCATCCCTTGACGAAGGGGTCGCACCCTGGTAACGGTATGATATTCTAGCCGAAAAACCTTTATAATCCCAACCTAACCGGGCGTTGAACAAAAGATTTGGAGAATCAAGCATTTGCCCCTCTTTTGCATAAAATTCTCGTATTGTAGTAAAAGTCGGAAAACCAGTAGTAATCTCATTAAAATAGGGATATTTGGTATTGGTCCAGATCATGGAATAGTTTAAATCAAGTACAAAACCTGAAAGTAATCCTGGTAAATACCAGAAATTATTCTGTGAACTGATCTCAAACCCGGAAAAAAATGCTTTATACGGATTGTTTACAGGCATATAGTCTATCCGTGATTCTTCATCGATCAGTCTGTCATCGTATAATGCCTGGGGAGCCTCCAGGGAATTAACCAAAGCCTGGGGTATTTCCGACTTTATATCATCATCATCTAAAAAGATCATTTTGAAAGTAGGATTGATCCTGTATACCATATCGTTGAGCTCCTTATAAAAAACGTTAAAACTCAATAAACCAGTTTTGTTGGTAAATGCAGATATCCCAAGATCGAAGTTATGGGCTTTTGATGGAATTAGAAAAGGATTATAAGCCGTTGTAAATGTCCTATTTGCATCGGAGATCATTGAAGGTGATAACAGGAAGAAGTCGGGCCTGGCTGCACTCTTGTAGTAGGCTGCTCTGATATCGCCCCAGGAACTAAATTTGAATTTCGTATTTATACTTGGGAACCAGTTCCCATTATTACGCTGTGCAGTAACATCTTCCGACCACTTCATTCCGTCAACAAAATCAAAATAGTCCACTTCAATATATTTACCTGTGTATGTAGTTTCCATGCTTTCGTGACGGATACCTGGCAGGATCATAATATTCTCTCCTATATTGATTACTGCCATAATATATGCTGCAGCTTTTCTTTCAGAACTGATATAATCATACTGATTTGATTCAACACCTTTCATCAGATAATGCAGATCCTTTGCATTTCTAAATACTTCATCATGCACATTTTGCAGTTTGTCAAGATCAGCCGACCAACCCAAATACTGCTCATATCTGCCGTCCAATACTTTACCGTAATCATAATCAGGATCTTCAAAATTCTTTGCTACTATTCCGGCATTTCCAGGAATGCCGGCTTCAGACTTGGTTATCAGATCGGGAAACATGCTTTCAACATAATGTATAGCAATTCCTCCGTTTCCCGAGCCATCGTAAAGTATCTGCTGAACATCTGTATCATTCTCACGGTCTTTACCTGAATACTTGCCCCCAATCTTTAGTTTTCCTGATATATTACTTCCAAAATTGAAGGGAATTTCCCAATTAATTACGGCAGTTTTTGAAATATCCCCGCGGGATATATTTCTTCTTGTATTGTACCATAACAATGCCTGATCGATAGAAGCAATACTAAAGTACTGGTCAATCAGATCTGAAGGTTGCTTCCAGAAACGGTCCTGATCATTTATTGAGCCTCCTTCTGCTACACTAATGTCCTTAAAACCATATCCGTCAACATACTCATCAAAAGTAGTCCTGCCATATGAGAGGTTAACTTCCAATAGCGTTGATACTATTTTAATCTTTGAATTAAGAGCGTGGGTAAATATATGTTCAACAGGATTTGAAGCAGCAATGGTCTGATTATATTCATACGCATCGAAGTTAAAGTTATTGTAACGCATCTCAGAGTCGTCTTCACGTCCGCTATATGAATTGCGGAATGCAACAGAAACATTATCGGTTTTGTAATCTATTGTAATCCCGGCATGTGTTCTAAAACGCATCGTTCTGTTTTCAACAACATTTGCCCAATCTGTTCTTAGATCTGCGTCTGATTCATTATAAGTATTACGGCCATATCCAGCATCAAAATTATCAGAAGAACGGTTTACCCTTTCACGGCCTCCACTTAATATTACACCCACTTTGTCTTCAAAAAACCTGTTGCCGATACTCGCAGACATCTTATAGTTACTGACGCTCTTCTCTAATTCGTTGTATCCTCCATTGGCATTTATAGTAAATTGCAGACCGGATTCAGCAATCCGGGTTCTTAAATTTACAATACCACCAATAGCATCGGCATCTTTATCAGCTGTTAAGCTTTTCGATAATTCAATTCCGTCAAGTATTTCAGAAGAAACTGAACCCAGGCCAACAGACCTATCCAGGTCCACTCCACTTAATCGGACACCATCAACTTCAATTATTGTAAATTGAGGTGCCAGTCCCCGAACCACAATTTTATCTCCTTCTCCGCCCGAACGATTAATTGCCACACCCGGCAATCTTCCGATCGACTCGGCAGCATTAACATCGGGAACATCCCTGATTTTATCTGAAGAAACAACATTTGTTATAGTATTAGATGCAAGTTGCTGATTAATGGCTGCCATTTGCCCTTTGGCTTGTGTGGTTACCATGACTTCTTCAACAAGAATACTCGAAGGCTTCAGCCTTACTGTCAGCACTTTATTCTCACCAACTGAAAATATTAACTCCTCAAACTTAACTCTTTCGTATCCTATATATGAAAATACAGCTGTATAAGTGCCTGGGGATATTTTATGAAGGGTAAACTCTCCATCAATATTTGTTGTTGTGCCAAAACTGGTTCCATCTAAATATACAGTAGCTCCAATTAATGGTTCGCCTGTAGAATGATCTAATACTAAACCTCTGAATGTTGCTACCTGGGCATGTAAATTTGAAGAGAAATTAACACCTGAAAGAATCGAAAAAAATAATAAAAAAAAAGTAAAAAATACCTTCATGATATTTCAAATTAATCAGATCCAATGGATTTAAATTTGAAAAAAAAGGACCTGTAATTTGTTAAACAGGCCCTTTCTTTAATCAGGTTTAAAATCTATTCTTTTACAAAGCGTAATGTGCGAACTACATCATCTCTTTCAACTTTCAATAAATACAATCCATCTTCCAGCGCTGCTAGATCAATAGTCTTTTCATTAGCATTGACTATATAATTTCTAAGCAACTGACCTGAGACACTAAAGACCTTTACATTACCTATGTCTACGTTCGATCTGATGTTTAATAGATGGTTGGCCGGATTTGGATAGATCTCAATATTCAGATCGTTGGCAAACCTGCTTTCAAGGTTGGTATATCCGTTTAACACAATCATACCGGTTTCAGCAATCTTATCGGTACCTGCCCAGAGTTCAGCATCATCTGTTAGTTCCGCTGCTCCCCAGGTTCCTACCCAATCTCCAACCCATTCGGTATCGGTTTTCTTATCCCACGGTGTAGACACAAAGGCAACTTCATGCCCATTATCCACAGAGGTGTGTCCAAAATTTTCCCATGGGAGTACCACCTCTATCGTATATCCGGTTTCCGTCTCAACAGCTACTGCATTCGACCCCTCAATTGGTGTGTCAAGCAACAGCTCAAATAGCTTACCTGCATCTGCAGCTCTGCTGTCAGCATGAATCACTCCTCCATACACTTCACCGTTATTTGCTCCGTAACCAGCGCTTAGATCGGTTATTCCCGCTGCACCAAAGCACATGTAAATGGCCTCTGCTAATTGTTGCTTGTTGGTTCCTTCACCATGCTGAAAATCTGCATCATCCACTTCATAGGAAATATATAGGTTATCCATATCCCACATGGACCGGATGGTATATGATGCCGAGCCTGTTTCGCTGCCGTCGATAAGAGCGGCCTCAGAAACTTCCGACCATTCTGACAGGTCACCATCAATAGTTACCTCATTTGCTGTATAATCAGATGGAAGTTCAGGTGCTTCCCATGGTTTTCCTGATAAAACAATTTTACCGGGATTAGCGATCTTATCAGTACCTCCCCAGAGTTCAGCATCAGTTGTCAGTTCTGCTGCTCCCCATGTTCCTACCCAGGATCCTACCCATTCTTCATTGGTTTTCTTATCCCAGGGTGTTGTTACAAAAGCAACTTCATGTCCGTTATCTACAGAGCTGTGTCCAAAGTTTGCCCAAGGTAAGACCACTTCAATTATGTATCCGGTTTCGGTATCCTCGGCTGCTGCATCCGCACCCTCTATTTGTGCGTCAAGTAATAATTGAAATAACATTCCTGCATCTGCAGCTCTGCTGTCGGCATGGAGCACACCTCCGTACACTTCACCGTTAGCGGCACCAGATCCGGCACTTAAATCGGTAATTCCGGCGGCTCCAAAACACAGGTAAATGGCTTCAGCTAACTGTTGTTTATTGGTTCCTGCGCCATGTTGAAAATCAGCGTCCTCCACTTCATAGGAGATGTAAAGATTATCCATATCCCACATAGACCGGATGGTATATGATGCCGAGCCTGTTTCACTGCCGTCGATAAGAGCGGTTTCAGTAACTTCTGTCCACTCTGACAGGTCACCATCAATAGTTACTTCATTTGCTGAATAATCGGAAGCAAGGCTGGGGGCTTCCCAAGGTTTTCCTGATAAGACGATTTTACCGGGATCAGCAATCTTATCGGATCCTCCCCAGAGTTCACTATCGTAAGTCACCTCTGCTGCTCCCCAGGTTCCTACCCAGTTTCCAACCCACTCTTCATCGGTTTTCTTATCCCAGGGTGTTGTTACAAAAGCAACTTCATGTCCGTTATCCACTGTACTATGTCCAAAGTTTGCCCAGGGGAAGACCACCTCAATTATGTATCCGGTTTCGGTATCCTCGGCTGCTGCATCCGCACCCTCTATTT
>CAYOFH010000095.1:0-12891 GCA_964403175.1 uncultured Marinilabiliaceae bacterium | reverse complement strand
TAGAATGTCGGCCTGTCACGCCGAAGGTCGCGGGTTCGAGTCCCGTCCAGACCGCAAAAAGTCACTGATTAATTTCAGTGACTTTTTGTGCTTTATAAGGGTATCCCTAAAAGGAAAAAGCCCCGTTTTTGGAAGGACTGATCTATTCGCTTTTATTATTTCACAAAGGACTGAAAAAAGAAAAATTTACTTTGCCGTAATTTCGTTTTTGCCGAAAAAGAGGATGCTTCTCAAAGTTTTGATCGGGGCCATGTTCAAGAATGAAAAGCCCATCTTTGGTGAGTAGTCCGGAGTTTATTATCAGCTCCGGTATTTTGATTAAATCAGGCAAATTAAAGGGCGGATCGGCAAAGATAAGTGAATAGGTATTGTTGTCTTTTTGAAGGAATTTAAATACATCCGATTTGACGATTCTTATATTATCCGAGAGTCCCAGGAACTCACTGGTGGTTTTAATAAATTTGAAATTGGGAAAACTTTTTTCAACTGTTGTTACAGAAATGCTTCCCCGGGAAGCAAACTCGTAAGACATAGCGCCTGTGCCTCCAAACAGATCAAGAACTGTTTGTTTGTCAAAATCTAAAATGTTATTCAGTATGTTGAATAAACTTTCACGAGCCTGATCAGTTGTCGGCCTTGCATTGAATGATGACGGGGGTGAAAACCGCCTGCCTTTTAATTTTCCGCTGACTATACGCATCCCGGTAGACTCAAAAGATTATGAAATTTGTGTCCCGGCACTTCCCTGAATAGATAACTGTATTGAAAACCGGCAGGGAGCCCTGGTAGTTTCACATGTTTAATGTATTTTGACAGTGACTTTTTTATTTCATTTATCATGGGATGGGTTCCAATAACATGTACATCGGCAGCTGTCGGACTTAATTCCAGTTGATCAAAGACAAATAGGGTATAGTAAATCAGATCGTCTTCTCCGGGAATCTCGAACGAATTACATAGCTTGAGGTTGTTTTTCTCCAGTACTACCAGATCAAAAAATCTGTTTTGGATATTTATGATAACCTGACTTTTGCTGGTCCCCGGCCGGCTGACCGCTAGTCTGGTTTCTGCCATAGGAATATATTGATGAAGGAACACAGGCTCCGGGAATTGTCTACTGAAGATTTCTTTAATCTTTTCTGGGACGGTAAAAATTGTCCAGGCATCTGCCAGCTTCATGCGTGCATGAAGGATGGCGTGAGCTGACGGAATCTGATGAGTAAAACTTAGCCATTTATGGGCTTCATCAGGTTGAAAAAGGCCTGAAGGAACTAGAGTGGAAACCGGAGATGGAGCCAGGATGAAGACTTTTTTATAGGGTAAATTTAAAAATTCATTGTTTTCAAATAGGTTTTCAACAGCTGAAGAAAATTCATCCTTCTCCACGTCTTTTAGCTCAAAGTGCCGGAACTGGACATATTTATTCCTTACCGGATCAAGTGTACAAAAAGAAAATCCATCCAGGCTTGCCTGGATGGATAAAAAATATGATGCTGTAATCGTTGAATCGTAAGTTTCGTCAATAACAGATAGGTCCGGAACCATAAATTTTTTTTTTTGTTATTCCCAGTTACCTGCGCTGTTGTTTGCTTCTGTAAGCGAACCTACTTTTAATCCCGGGTATCTTTCATAAGCACGAGCCTCATCATTGATATTTGCAATTTCCTGTTCGTCCAGACCTTTAAGAAAGGTGTTGTTATGTACTTTGGCTTCAAAAATGGGTACTTCAGCACCTGAAGCGGTTTCAATAGTGGTTGCATCCATCTTGAATTCCTCTTTTTGGGTAAACGGTACATACCTCAGGGAGTCAGCAACAAAATTTTTGGAAAAGAGTGAGTCCTTTGCAGAGATAAAAATTGTATCTCGTTGAATGATTCCCAGTTCAAGGGCTTTAAGTTCGGTCATTCCTTCTTCCAGCATGCTGTCAGTTAAACGTCCCTCCATTTTTACAAGACGAAGAGAATCAGTGTTGATAAAGTTGATTAACGTATCAAAACTACCGGTAAAATCTCCATAAAGAGATTTGTAAGCACGCTGGGCTTCCCGGATACCTTCCAGTCTTTCAATTACTTTTTCTTGTCTTTCGTTGTGTTCCTGCTTGAATCTTACTGGTTTTTGAATACTCTCTACACACAGATAACCCAATGCTAGAATGGCAACTGTCAGAATAATCTGGATTGCTGTTTTCATTATTTTTCGGATTTTTGTTTTTTATTTGAAAGCACAAATTTATAAAAAAATTCAAACCATCATTTCTTTATCTGAAATAAATCGCAAATCTTTGTTTTTTATTTATTCAGATCCTGAAATGTTTAACTTCATTTATGATCTGTGAAATTAATCTTCTTTTCTGTACTTTCAAAAATCCGGAGTGAATATGTTGCAAGATTTTCTGAAGAATAAGTTGATAAGTGAATTCGGATTTGAACCTACAGCCTCTCAGAATGGTGCGTCCGCTGAAATTGGGGCTTTCTTGGCCGATCAGTCAGGTCAATCAGCCTTCATTTTAAAGGGATATGCCGGCACCGGCAAGACCACAATGGTCAGGGCGGTAGTGAGAGTGCTGACAGAATTAAAGCAGAAAGCATTTTTACTTGCTCCCACAGGGCGGGCTGCTAAAGTCTTGTCCGTTAGAGTGGGACTTCCGGCGTATACCATTCATAAAAAAATTTACAGGCAACAATCCTCCAGTGACAGGTTTGCTGCTTTCGATCTGAATAGAAATCTTCATAAAGACACATTATTTATTGTTGATGAGGCATCCATGATTGCCAATGATGGCAGTGCTGGACTTTTTGGCTCCGGAAGATTGCTAGATGATTTACTTACATTTGTTTTTGACGGGATCAATTGCCGGCTTATGTTAATTGGTGATGATGCTCAGTTGCCACCAGTGGGAATTTCCATGAGTCCTGCTCTGGAAAAAGGAAGTATAGAGGCCTATGGCTTAGATGTTTTTGAATCTACTTTGACGAATGTTGTTCGTCAAAAGATGAATAGTGGTATCCTGGTCAATGCTACCAGCCTTCGTGAAATGCTGGATCTGGGGATATGTGATACCTCTTTTCCCCGTTTTTCTATTGAGCATTTTCCAGATTTTTTTAGAATAACCGGGGCTGAGCTTATGGAGGAGTTGGATTATTGTTACAGCAATTTCGGGTTAGAAGAAACACTCGTGGTGTGCCGTACCAACAGAAGGGCTAATCTCTATAATGAGGGAATTCGTAATTCCATTTTGTTCCGTGAAGAGCAGCTTACTGTGGGAGATTACCTTCTGATAATGAAAAATAATTATCACTGGGTAAAAGAAGAGGATAAAATTAGTTTTATTGCTAACGGGGATATTGCCGAAGTGGCACGAATTATTGATTTTCAGAATTTATACGGACGGAATTTTGCTGATGTGGTGCTGCGACTGGTTGACTATAAGGAGGTGGAACTTGATGTGAAAATTATGCTGGATTCGATTTCTTCGCCCGGTGCAGGGTTGAAGCAGGAAGAACAGGAGGCTTTCTTTTACGAGGTAATGAAAGATTATCAGGATGTCTCCGATTCAAAAAAACGATTCGACAGCACACGAGATAATGATTTTTATAATTCACTTCAGATAAAGTTTGCCTATGCAATGACCTGCCACAAGTCGCAGGGAGGACAATGGAAAGCCGTGTTTGTGGATTTAGGGTATTTTACTGAAGAGTATCTTTCGCGCGATTTCCTAAGATGGCTCTATACTGCCATTACACGAGGTACCGAGCGGGTTTATCTTGTTAATTTTCCCGATACCTTCTTTGAATAAACAAAAAAGGGCTGTCAGTTGGCCAACCCTTTTTTGTTTTGTTGAGATATTCTCCGCGATTTATAGGAAAAAGATTATCCGTCTTTTGCTTTTACGATTTACAAAATGGTCGTGTGACAGTTTGACGAAGTTAATAGTTCAGCTCAAACTAATATTACCATATTATAAATGTGGTGTCTTTAAAAACTGCAAGGACTATTCTTCTACTTCCAAGTCTTCCATTATGCGATCAATTTTTTCAAGGGCCTTTTGGGAAACATAATTGAAATCTTCGCGCTTTGTCATTGTATCCCTTACTTCGCAGTAGAATTTAATTTTAGGCTCTGTACCTGATGGGCGTACCGATACTTTTGATCCGTCCTCGGTAAAAAACTGAAGAACATTCGAAGAAGTAGGTTTATCATTTATTTCAGTTTCTTCACCTGAAATGATATTTTTGGTTTTAAGAGTCTGATAATCTTTTACATGGCTTACTTTAGATCCGGCAAGTACTGTAGGAGGTGTTTCGCGGAATTTTTTCATGAGAGACTGAATCTCTTCGGCACCGCTTTTCCCTTTGCGGACAATATACTTCATTTTCTCCTGAGAGAACCCATACTCAATGTAAATATCTTTCAGCAGTTCGAAAACTGTCTTATTTTGGTCTTTGGCCAATGCTGCCATTTCACTGATCATAACAATGGCACCTACAGCATCTTTATCTCTCACATAATCTCCCGGAAGGAATCCGTAGCTCTCTTCTCCACCACAGATATATTTTTTCCTGCCTTCATTTTCTCTAATAATCCCGGCAATCCATTTAAATCCTGTGTATGTATCATAGCATTCAATACCTGCTTTATCGGCAATGATTTTGATGAGTTCTGAGGTTACAATTGTTTTGACTGTAAATTCATTGCCATTAAGGAGTCCCTTTTCTTTCCATTGGTTTAGCATGTACCATGTCAGCAATATGGCGGTTTGGTTGCCGTTTACCAATACAAACTCATTTTTCTCGTTTCTTACTGCGATTCCCAGCCGGTCTCCATCCGGGTCGGTGGCGATTACAATATCGGCATCTGTTTCCTCTGCTTTTCGAATGGCCATTTCCAGGGCTGCAGGCTCTTCAGGATTGGGAGATACTACAGTCGGGAAATCTCCGCTTACCACATCCTGTTCGGGGACATTTATAATATTGCGAAATCCCATTTTTTTCAGTGCAGCTGGTACCAGTTTTACGGTTGTGCCATGAATCGGACTGAAAACAATCTTCATGTCCTTTTGTCTTTCCACAATATCCGGATTGAAAGACAAACTGACAACTTCCTGAAGAAATTTTTCGTCCATTGCAGCTCCGAGAGATTCGATCAGATCGGGATTGCCATCGAATTTAATGTCTTCCACATTCGTTATTTTTTTTACCTCAGTGATGATATTTTCATCGTGAGGACTGAGAATCTGAGCTCCGTCATCCCAATATGCTTTATAACCATTATATTCTTTGGGGTTGTGCGAGGCAGTCAGAATAACCCCGCTTTGACACTTTAAATCCCGGATGGCATATGAAATTTCGGGAGTTGGGCGAAGTTCGTCGAAAATAAAAGCCCGTATGCCATTGGCCGAAAAAATGTTAGCTGCAGTTTCGGCAAAGTACCGGCTGTTGTTTCGACAGTCGTAACCTATAACCACTTTTATTTCAGGCAGGTTACTGAATTCTTTTCTTAAATAGTTGGCCAATCCCTGGGTTGCAGTTCCTACTGTATAGCGGTTCATGCGGTTGCTTCCGACTCCCATTACTCCCCGCAGTCCACCTGTGCCAAATTCAAGATCTTTGTAAAAGGCATCTATTAACCGGGAAGAATCATCATCATCCAGCATTTCTTTTACTATTGCTTTAGTCTCGTCATCGTATTTGCCATTTAACCACTGATTGGCTTTCTCAATAACTTGTGATGGAATATTTTCTTTTGGCATAATTGTATGGGTTTTAAATTATTATATTCTTGTTTTACAGGATGTCTGAAGTCTTTACTTTCCGTAATTGAGATTTATCTTTTTTGCCGGAAGATTTATAAAATTTATTGATAAATTGACAAATCCTTTTCTACAGCCCCATGTTTTTCAGGCATTTTCGTAGACTTTCCTGCCAGTGACTGATTTCAATTGCATAAGTATCCTTAATCTTCGATTTGTCCATTACCGAATAAGCCGGTCTGGGAGCAGAAGTAGGAAACTGATCAGATTCTACGGGGTAAACTCTGCACACAGTATTCGTTTCATGAAAAATGGCAACAGCAAAATCGTACCAGCTGCATACTCCTTCATTGGAAAAGTGATATTCCCCCGGAATAAACTCACTCTGACCATTTGTTACTTTTCTGATGATGGTGAGTATAGCTTCTGCCAGGTCATCAGCGAGCGTAGGGCTTCCTGTCTGATCGAATACTACTTTTAATAAATCTCTTTCTTTTCCAAGTTGTAACATTGTTTTCAGAAAGTTTTTCCCATGTTGTGAATAAAGCCACGAAGTTCGTATAATCATGCTTTCGGGCTGTTGCTTCATGACTTCTGCTTCCCCATGGAGTTTGGATTTCCCGTAAACTGAATCGGGTAATTTTTGATCATCGGGCTTTAAAGGACGTGTATGTCGACCACCAAAAACGTAATCGGTGGAAATATGTATAAAGCGGGCATTAATCTTTGCTGCCTCCTGAGCAAGTGCTTTAGGAGCTTCTGTATTTAACATGAATGCAGTTTCTGAGTCCGTTTCTGCATTGTCAACAGCTGTATAGGCAGCACAATTAATAATGAAATCGTACTGTTTTTCTGAAAAATAAGATTTAATGGCTGAGATATCCATTAAATTCAGGGTTTCTACTGTTGTGTATGAAAATTCGGCCCAGAAATTTCGGTTGGCTTGTTCATGGAAAGTGCTTCCCAATTGACCTTCCCGGCCTATTATGAGTATTTTATTCATACTAATAATTAATATTTGAATACAAAGTTATGCTCAGCCTCCTCGAAAGAGGGAAGAGCCTGGTCTTTTCCTGATACAATAGCTTCTTTTTTAGGTATTTGCCAGTTAATATCCAGACCGGAATCATTAAAGTTTATTCCCCTTTCCGCTTCCCGGTTGTAAATGTTATCACATTTGTATTGAAACAACACTTCATCGCTTAAAACAGAAAATCCGTGAGCAAATCCTTTAGGAACAAAAAACTGGCGTTTGTTTTCTTCTGATAATTCGAGGGTATAATGTTCTCCAAAGGTGGGAGAACCTTGTCTTAGATCAACAGCTACATCCAATACACATCCCTTTAATACCTGGATAAGCTTTCCCTGAGCATAAGGTGCCAACTGGTAATGAAGACCGCGAATTACTCCTCTGACAGAAGAGGAAATGTTGTCTTGTACAAAGTTCGCCACCAGACCTAATTTCTTGTATTTCTCCTTGTTATATGATTCAAAAAAATAACCTCGCTGATCTGAAAATACATCAGGTTCGAAAATTAGTAACCCCGGAATTTTAGTTTGCAATACCTGCATAATGATTTACAGTTGTTTTTGAATGTTCTTTAGATTTTCACTACCGATTTTAAGCAAATACTGGCCGTACTCAATCTTTTTTAATGGTTCTGCCAGCTTCAGTAGCTGTTGGCGGCTGATAAACTCTTTCTTATAGGCAATTTCTTCTATGCAGGCCACTTTTAATCCCTGTCGTTTTTCTATTGTAGCAATAAAGTTGGAGGCTTGCAAAAGACTGTCGTGGGTTCCGGTATCCAGCCAGGCCATTCCTCTTCCCAGAAGCTTAGTTTTTAATTTATTCTCCTGAAGATACAACTTGTTCAAATCGGTGATTTCAAGTTCACCTCTTGCACTTGGCTTTAGGGTTTTAGCTTTCTCCACCACCCCGGGAGGATAAAAATACAGACCGGTAACAGCATAATTGGATTTTGGGTTAGCGGGTTTTTCTTCAATGCTTAAAACATTGCCGTTTTCATCAAAGTCAGCTACTCCGTACCGCTCAGGATCATTTACGTAATATCCGAAAATGAAAGCATTATTCTCCCTGGGGTTTACCTCATTCAGAATATTACTGAACTCATATCCATAAAAAATATTATCTCCCAGAATAAGACAAACCGGAGAGTCGCCAATGAATTCTTCACCAATAAGGAAAGCCTGTGCCAATCCGTCGGGCGAAGGCTGTTCTGCATATGTCAGATGCAGTCCCCATTGACCTCCGTCTCCAAAAAGTCGCCGGTAAAGAGGCAAATCCCCGGGGGTGGAAATAATCAAAATTTCGCGTATGCCCGAAAGCATAAGAACTGATAGAGGGTAGTAAATCATTGGTTTATCATAAACCGGGATGATTTGCTTGGAAATACTTTGCGTTGCCGGGTAAAGTCGGGTGCCCGAGCCTCCTGCCAGAATTATTCCTTTATAGTTTGACATGTTTTTTTCTTTTAATATCTGTATAGATAGGTTTAAGAACTGCTTGTTCTAAGAAGTTCCTCAAAGTAATTAATCGTTTTTGAAAGCCCTTCTTTTAGCTGCACCTTTGGTTCCCAGTTATCCAGTTCTTTTTTGGCAAGTGTTATATCCGGTTGCCTTTGTGTGGGATCATCTTCAGGCAGTGGTTCAAAAATAATTTTCGACTTTGACCCGGTGAGGTCTTTTATTTCCATGGCCAGTTCGATCATGGAAAACTCATTCGGATTTCCCACATTTACCGGACCATGAAACTCATCTCTTGAGTTCATCATACGCAGCATACCATCAATGAGATCATCTACATACTGAAAACTGCGGGTCTGATTTCCGTCACCAAAAATGGTAATAGGTTCTCCCTTGAGGGCCTGTACTATAAAGTTGGAAACAACACGTCCGTCATTGGGATTCATGCGAGGGCCATAAGTGTTAAAAATCCGAATGATTTTGATATTTACCTTGTTCTGTCGGTGATAGTTGAGAAAGAGACTTTCCGCACAACGTTTTCCTTCATCGTAGCAGGAACGAATCCCGATGGGATTAACATTTCCCCAATAATCTTCCGTTTGAGGATGAATTAGGGGATCGCCATAAACCTCGCTGGTAGAGGCCTGAAGGATTTTTGCTTTAATTCGTTTGGCCAGGCCCAGCATGTTAATTGCCCCCATCACAGAGGTTTTTATGGTCTTGATGGGATTGTACTGATAATGGATGGGGGAGGCGGGACAGGCAAGATTATATATTTCATCAACCTCTACAAAATAAGGGTGTGTCACATCATGACGTACCATCTCGAAATAATGATTGTCCATCAGGTGATGAATGTTTTGTTTGGCTCCTGTAAAAAAGTTGTCCATACAAATTACATCATGTCCTTGGTCTAAAAGTTTTTCGCAAAGGTGCGACCCTATAAACCCAGCTCCCCCTGTTACAAGTATTCTTTTCATTCGTATAAAATTTATTTCTTAAGGTCGGATGGAACAAGCGATTCTTTGATCCATACACTTTTCCCGATTCATTCCATCAGGCCGGGTAATGGACGATTTGAGAGAACTAAGTTCCATAATCGTTTTATCCAGCTTTATTTTATCTCCTTTTGCGAACGGCCAATGCCAAAGTAGTCAAATCCATGTTCGTTCATTTCATTCATATCGTAAATGTTTCGTCCATCAAAAACAACTTTGTGGTTCATTAATTTTGACATTACATTGTAATTAGGGATTCTGAACTCCGGCCATTCGGTCAGGAGTAAAAGTCCGTCGGAATCAATCAACACATCATAAGGATCCTGTCCGTATATAATAGAATTCCCAAAATCTTTTTTAGCTTCTTCCATGGCCACCGGATCGTAGGCTTTCACTTTGGCACCTGCTTCAAGTAGTTCTTTAATGATGACTTTTGAAGGAGCTTCCCGCATATCATCAGTGTTGGGTTTAAAGCTAAGCCCCCATAAAGAAAAGGTCTTTCCTTTAATATCATTTTGGAAGTATTTTTGGACCTTTTTTGCCATGATTCGCTTCTGATCTTCGTTAATGTCTTCAACAGCCTGGAGCAAACGTAATGGATAATTATAGGAATTAGCAGTACGTATGATTGCTTTCACATCTTTAGGGAAACAACTGCCACCGTACCCGATTCCGGGATAAATAAATTTATTGCCAATACGGCTGTCACTACCAATACCCTTGCGTACCATATTTACATCGGCACCTACCAATTCACAGAAATTGGCAATATCGTTCATGAAAGTGATTTTTGTGGCTAACATTGAGTTTGCAGCATACTTGGTGAGTTCTGCTGAAGGAATATCCATGAAAAGAATAGGATGATTATTCAGTAAAAACGGTTTGTAAAGACGGCGAATAATTTTCTCTGCTTCTTCAGAATCGGTTCCAACGACAATTCTGTCGGGCTTAAGGAAGTCATCAATGGCATTTCCCTCTTTCAGGAATTCCGGGTTGGATGCAACAAAAAATGGTACATCGGCACTCCTGTTTTTTAATTCCGTAGAGATGGCGGCTCTCACTTTTTCTGCAGTTCCTATGGGGACAGTACTTTTTGTAACTACCACTATACTTTGGTTAATATGTTTGCCAATTTCTGAAGCCACGGCCAAGACATGACTCAAATCAGCACTTCCATCTTCGCCAGGAGGTGTGCCCACTGCAATGAAAATTACTTCTGCCTGATCCAGGCTTTCTTTTAGACTGGTTGAAAAATGAAGCCTTCCTTTTTCAACATTATTTTTTATCATTGTTTCAAGCCCCGGCTCATAAATTGGGACAATTCCTTTTTTCAGGTTATTGATCTTTTGCTGGTCAATATCCACACAAGTCACATTAACTCCTGTGTCGGCAAAGCATGTTCCGGTTACAAGGCCTACATATCCGGTTCCTACAATAGATATCTTCATAATATAATTCTTTTGTTATTTTTTTATTGGTGTGTAAAAAGTTGAAAAAAATACTTCGTTGAATGACTTTTCCGATTTAATCAGACTTTCTAACCTGCTTTCATGAAATATGGCAAAGAGATGTTCAAATTTTTAAGAAATACAATCAATTGCAAATAAAATGGAAGCAGGAAATAACAGGATATTTTCAAATCCATTTTATAGAGGACTGTTGTATTTTGAAGATAGTTGGACATCGTATTAAACTATTTGTAAATAGAAAAGGCTAACTGACTGATTCTTTGATGGCCGCAAAATCGGCATACTTCTGGTCAACACCTTTGATGTGGTTGATTAACCAAGATTTAAGAAAATTGGTAACTTCAAGACTGAGGATCATTTTGTTCGATTTTATTTTTTCATAGAATGATGTGATTTTGTCCACATATTCCTGATGTAATTTCTTATGCTCTTCCATCCCCGGGAAGCTAATGGAAGACATATACTCTTCTTCACTTCTGAAGTGGTATTTTGTGTAGTCGAGCATAGCAAGAATTAGTTCATTGAGTTTTTCTTTTGGCTGACCCGATTTCAAGCCATTATAAAAGTCATTTAGGATTTCTATCCAACGCTGATGTTCGCTGTCGATTTTATGGTTTTCAACCGATAGCTCCTGAGTCCATTGTATTAGCATAAGTTAACGGAAAAGTTTAAACTGGTTTATAAATGATTGTAAAAAAAAACGGTTTAAGTATTACATTTTGCATGATATTCTGGGAGAATTGAGTTTCCGTGAAAATCAATATTTGTGCGAATAACAACACTATTCATAAAATTATTGACTATATATAAAGTTCAAGACCCGAAATCACAAAAAAATAAAACTTAACTTGTTTCTGATAAATAATCAAATATTATTTGGCCGAAATATACGAAAATGTCATGAACAGACCCTATTTTAATTGTTTTCATTGTTACTTGACATTGTAACCCGAAACATATAAATTTCACAATGATTGTTTTAGAGAATAAAATATGAACTATTCTTAGTGTTTTGTTGGAAAAGTTCCTATTTTTGCACCGATTTTTATCAATATAATGTCTAACTAATAGATTTTGCGAGGTTTAATTAATGGCAGAATTAGAAAATGAAAACTTACAGGAGCAAGGCAATGCTACTCCTGAAGTAAACGAAAAAGTTGAGGATAAAAATCCTCAGGTTGAAACTGTTGAAACAGCTGATGCTGATTTTGACTGGGACAAGTTTGAAAGCGGTAACCTGGTGGAAGAGGCCAAAGGTTCTAAAAAAGAAGAACTTGAAAAGTTGTATGATAAAACTTTATCAACCATTACCGAAAAAGAGGTAATTGAAGGTACTGTTATCGCAATGAATAAGCGCGAGGTTGTTATCAACATTGGTTTCAAATCTGATGGTATTATTAGTCGCAACGAATTTCGTTACAACCCCGACCTTAAGGTTGGCGACAAGGTTGAGGTTTATGTGGAAAGTCAGGAAGACAAAAAAGGTCAGCTCGTTCTTTCACATAAAAAAGCCCGTGCACTCAGATCCTGGGACAGAGTGAATGAAGCTCTTGAAAAGGATGAAGTAATCAAAGGTTACATTAAGTGTCGTACCAAAGGAGGTATGATTGTAGATGTATTTGGCATTGAGGCTTTCCTTCCGGGTTCACAGATCGATGTGAAACCTATCCGCGACTATGATATGTACGTGGGTAAAACTATGGAATTCAAAGTTGTAAAAATCAACCCTGAATTCAAAAATGTTGTTGTTTCACATAAAGCGCTTATCGAAGCGGAACTGGAACAGCAGAAAAAAGAAATTATCTCCAAGCTGGAAAAAGGACAGGTACTCGAAGGTACTGTCAAAAACATCACTTCCTATGGTGTATTTATTGACCTTGGTGGTGTGGACGGTTTGATTCACATTACTGACCTTTCATGGGGCCGTGTATCACATCCCGAAGAAATTGTTCAGCTTGACCAGAAACTTAACGTGGTTATTCTCGATTTTGATGATGAGAAAAAGCGTATTGCACTAGGACTAAAACAGCTTACACCGCATCCCTGGGATGCTTTGGACAAAGATCTTAAAGTGGGCGATGTAGTAAAAGGAAAAGTTGTCGTGATGGCTGATTATGGTGCATTTGTTGAAATTGCTCCTGGTGTTGAGGGATTAATTTATGTTTCACAAATGTCATGGTCACAGCATTTA
>CAYOFH010000094.1:0-13055 GCA_964403175.1 uncultured Marinilabiliaceae bacterium | reverse complement strand
TTTGATTTTGAAGATTCTGATACTTTCGAGAGTGCCTTGACTGGTATTGACAGGATTTTTCTTCTGCGGCCGCCGCACATTTCTGATGTTGGCAAATTTTTTAAACCACTGATTAAATCGCTTCATAAAAACAATATAAACGAAATAGTTTTTCTGTCAGTTCAGGGAGCAGAAAAAAGCAAAGTGATTCCTCACAATAAAATTGAGCGTTTGATAAGAGAAAACGGGCTGGAATATATCTTTCTTAGGCCGGGTTACTTCATGCAAAATCTGACAACAACCCTGATTGGAGACATTATAGAAAAAAGACAAATTATTCTACCCGCGGGAAAGGCTAAATTTAACTGGATTGATATTGAGAATATTGGAGAAGTTGGGGCTATCCTGCTTGATGAATTTGAAGAATATAAAAATCAGGCATTTGAAATAACCGGATTGGAAAATGAAAATTTCGACAAGATTACTTCATTGATTAATCAAGTAATTGATAACCCTATTCAATTCAGGAATGTTAATCCATTCAAATTCTTTCTGATAAAACGGAGGGAAGGGATTAAAACCGGAATGATTATCGTTATGATTCTGCTCCACGTTTTGCCTTTATTTCAGAAAGAGCCTCGTATTTCTAATTTTTACGAGAGGTTGACCGGAAATAAGCCTACTGGTTTAAAAATGTTTATCGAAAGAGAAAAGGTCCAATTTGAAAACAGGATTGTTCAGGGTAAATGTTGATGTTTTATTTTGAATAATTAATGTTTTATCATTTCTGAGTACTTCGTTTGGATTGTTCTGCAAATCTTTTTCTAAATTTCAATTCGGTTGATTTCTTTGTTGTTGATAAATCTTACATGAATGGAACACTCTAAAATATTTCCTTTAGATTAAACCTAAACGTTGCCATCATTGTTTATGAATTTCTTACATTAAGGGAAAAAAAGAAGAAGATGATGAATGAAAAGTATGTAAAGGATTGATTTTTACGACCAGCTACCCAATAAAGTGTGAATGTTATTATGCAGAGACATTTTTAACTTCATAAATCATTTTGTAGTTTACTGATTTTTTTGATGAAAAGAATTCTTGTTATTGAGGATGATAAAGATTTGGGGCAGGAGGTGGTGCAAATGCTTTCTTTCGAAGAATATGATGTTATTCTTGCATTAAGCGGGAATCAAGGTTTGAGGAAGGCATATATAAGTAATCCACATCTTATTTTGTGTGATATAATGATGCCTGACATGGACGGTTTTGAGGTTTTAAAGGAACTCCAAAATACCAATCCGGATACTATTCTCATTTTTATTACTGCTTTGTCTGACAGGGAGAATTTTCGTCTGGGTATGGAGTTGGGGGCTGATGACTATCTGACAAAACCATTTACCCGGAATGAACTTTTAAATGCCATTACTGCACGGTTCCATCGAATCGAAAAGTCTGAAAGTGTTTTAAAGGAAAAGGTAATCAGACTTGAGACTGAAAAAAGAAAACTGAATGAACAAGGAAACCGAGGTCGGAATGCAAAAAACGAGAGGAAAAATCTTTTTACTAATAATATAAGTTTACATAATACATCGTCAAGTGTTTTGGAGACCATGCAAGTAGTGGAAACCAATAATATAGTCAGTAGTATAAAAAATAAAATTTATAGTGAACTAGAATCAGGTTGTACTTCTAAACAGAAAGAATTTCTCAGCGAAATTAAAAACAGAATTATTTCTCCTAATTTTTTGTGGGATAACCTAACAATTTTTCAGCTACACTTCACAAAACGCTTTCCCGGCGTGATTGTCAAATTTGAGGAAGATCACCCTAACCTTACCCGATATGAGCGAATATTTATTATGGCAACTTATATGGGCCTTGATACGAATCAGATTGCTGCTCTCTTATCTGTAACTCCTTCCAGCGTCAGAAAAAGCCGGTATAGATTGAAGAAAAAACTTAAGTTAGAAAGCGCGGATGATTTTTACAATTATATAAGATCATTTTCTTCTGAATAATTATCAATAGATATTTCATTAAAAATAAGTATGCATTTTTTTGATGAACCTAAATTAAAAAAACTGCCTGTCCATATATTGTCCACGAAAGATTGAATCTGATTTTTCCTGCTTCCGTTTCAGAGTCCAAAGAAACATTATATCTGTATGATATCATCTTTGGAAAAATTTCAAACAAAGTTCGTTGAAGAGGCTCTGGACAACATTGAAGAATTGGAACAGGCATTAATGGCTCTGGAAAATTCTCCGGAAAATAGCGATTTGCTGGAACAGATTTTCCGAATTATGCATTCCTTAAAAGGAGGAGGAGCTATGTTCGGTTTTGAAAGATTGAGTGAGTTTGCTCATCACATGGAAAGCTTGTATGAGTTGATTCGTTCCGGTACCATGCGCTTAACACCCGGTTTGCTTTCAGTAACTTTCAGGTCGGTGGATTTAATGCGTAATATGCTGGATGATAGAAGCTCAGGGACAAACGAGGTCTTTTCTTTGGCAAAGCAAATAATCGGGGAGGTTACCAGATTTATTTCAGGTTCAGTGCCTGAAACGAAAAGTGGAATTGAATCTCCAGTGCCACTCACGGAACAGGAGCACCGGGGTATTATAACCTGGCATATTTCTTTTCATCCCGGCGAAAATGTTCTGTCCAACGGGATAAATATTCTATATCTTCTGGATGAATTAAGTCAGTTGGGGAATTTCTTTGCCGTTCCGAGGTCAAAAAATGTTCCTGATTTCGATTCTTTTTTACCTCACGTAACTTATTTCTGGTGGGATTTATTTCTGGCAACAGATTCAGGAGAAAATGAGATTCTCGATGTATTTCTGTTTGTGGAACCAGAATCGGATATTCATATTAATTTGCTTGTTGACAGGGATTTATTCTGTGATCATAGGTTTGTGAGCTATCTGGAAAAACTCAGAAAAAACGATTTCTCAGTTCAGTTAACTGAATTAAAACAGGTTTACACTGAACCAGAATTAAAATCCGCAGAATCTTATGAAGTTTCTGAACATGAATCAGACCAATTATCCCTCTCTTCCACTCATCAAACTAAAGCAAATGGTAGCATTCGTGTAGCCTCCGGCAAGATTGATCAATTGATGAATCTGGTTTCAGAGATGGTTATTTCACAAGAAAGACTGGGAGATATAGCAACCCACCACAGTATTCCTCAGCTGACTCAGGTTTCCCAGCATATACAGAAGCTAACTACTTTGCTTAGAGATACCACATTTAGCATCAGTCTGGTACCTCTGGATTCATTAACCATTCGTTTTCGTCGTTTGGTACGTGATTTAAGCAGCCGGTTAGGGAAAGAAATTGAATTCAAGGTGCAGGGCGCTGAGACAGAACTTGATAAATCAATGATTGACAATTTGGCTGATCCACTGTTACATATCATCCGAAATGCCATTGACCACGGGATAGAAACACCCAGGGAACGACAAAAAAGAGGGAAGTCATTACCTGGCAGGATTTCTTTAAAAGCCGGTTATTCAGGAGCTAATGTTTTATTGGAAATTTCGGATGACGGTGCCGGTATTGATCATCAAAAAGTTCTTCAGAAAGCTATAGAAAAGGGCCTGGTTTCTTCTTCCCATCTTCTTACTCCTCAACAGATAGTCGAACTGGTTTTTTTGCCGGGTTTTTCCACATTATCAGGAGTTACTGATATATCGGGACGAGGAGTAGGGATGGATGTAGTTAAAAGAAATATTGAAGCAATCAGGGGGGATGTAAAAATCATTTCTGATAAGGGAAAAGGGACGACCATCAGCATAATGCTTCCACTAATTCTTTCAATTATTGATGGATTATTGGTTCAAATCGGTGATAATAAATTCATTATTCCTCTTAATGTGGTGGATCGATTATATTCAACAGGTTCTGAGGAAATCAGGAACTCCTTTCTTGAGGTGATCCATTTGGATGGCCAGCAGTTGTCTTTTATCGATTTGAGAAAGGAAATGAGTGTTCCCGGACTTTATCCGAAGGTAATTCAAATGGTTGTTATTTCTCAGGGAGACGAAAAACTGGCTGTAAGTGTGGATAAGGTAATTGGCAATATTCAGGCAGTCCTGAAACCGCTTGGGACACATTATCAGTACCAGAAAATAATCTCTGCAGCTACAATAATGGGTAATGGAAGTATAGCACTTGTGGTTGATGTAAATCAACTGTTCAAAATTATTTCAAAAAAAGCAAATTAAATACTAACAGGAAAAACATAAGTCAATGAGTGAAGAAAAAGTGAATAAAATTATGTCTTATCTCTCTTTCAGGCTTGGTGAGGAGGTTTTTGCCATTCATGTAAACCGGATTTTCAAGATAATGGAAGTTCCGGATATTACAGAAATCCCTCAAACCCCGGAATACATGAAGGGAGTTATCAATCTGGATGGCAGTGTACTTCCGGTAATCGACACCAGAGTAAAATTCGGAATGACTCCGATTGAAAAAAGTAAGAGTACCAGCATTCTGGTGGTGGATGTGAAAATTGGAAAAGAAAAGGTTAAGACCGGACTTCTGGTGGATGGTGTTCAGGCAGTGGAAAAAATTAGTGATGATGGTTTGTTACCTCCTCCGGCTATAGGCGATAGATACAAATCTGAATTTATTTCAGGAATGGCACGTGTTAATGATAAGTTCTTTATTGTGCTTGACATAGATGCAGTGTTTAATGCTGATGAGCAAATCGACATACGGGAAATCAGTAAGATTCGTGAGAATGCATTGAACCCGGAACCAAATGTGGAAAATAGTAATAATCAATAATCTTAAAAAAATCATTTGAATATGAATTTCAGGAATTTCAATATAGGTCAGAAAATCATTTCTGGTTTTGGACTAATTGGTGCAATTGCACTTATTGTAGGTATTGTCGGATATATTGCAATGCGGAATATATCTACAGTTTTTTATAACGTAGCTGATGAAGAAATGCCTTCTGTTGTGCAAATGTACGAAGTGGAACTGGGATTGGAGAATATTATGGTTGCTTTCAGGACACTTCTTAACCAAAATCTTACTGATGAAGAAAAGAATCTGGAGCTAAAATTAATTGAAGAAGGTCGCCAAAGATACAATAGTGCATTGGACAAATTTTCGGCTATTCCAATGAGTAAAGAAACGGAAATGGTTTATCAGCATTTTGAAGAGAGTCTAGTGGAATTATACGAGTCAAATGAGCAGTTTCAAGGGTTTCTGGATGAATTTATGGAGATGGATCTAGATTACCCGATGCAATTGATGAAAGATTTGCAGAAATATGAAAAAGACCATTATGCCATTCTTGTTAATGTTGCTGAAGCCATTCGGTTGGGAGTTCCTTTAGACGGGGATGCTGATCCGAAAAAGTGTGCGTTGGGAGAATGGTTGTCATCTCACAGAACCAGGAACAGTATTATAAATACCGCAAAGTCCGGATTGCGTGACCCACACGTTGCTTTTCATGACAGAGTGAATCAGATAATGACTTATTTACATCAAAATAACAGTTCAGCAGCCCAAAACTTATATGTAGAAGAGCTATTGCCATTGAGTGAGGATGTAAAACAGCAATTAGATATTATAAGTGGAGAAGTAAATGAAAGTGTGACACTGAGTGAAAAAATGCAGGTTCATCTGATGACAGATGGACAGACCAAACTCAATGCTGTCAGAAATCTGATTGGACAATTGAATGCCATTAATACCCGGGAAGCCAGGGATAGTGTGGATAAAGGAACTTCAGTCATTTCATCGAACAATATCCTGATTTTTGTAACGGTTTTTCTGGGCTTATTAATAGCTACCTTTTTAGGTATCATTATTACCCGTACAATAACTTCGGGGATTAATAAAAGTGTTGATTTTGCAGAGCAGATTACCAAGGGAAATTTAGGTTCCGATGTAGATGAGACTCTCCTGGAACAAAAGGATGAGATTGGGCAATTGTCCAGAGCTTTACAAAAAATGGTGGATCAACTTCGCAATATTATTGGCGATATTTTAGGAAGTGCAGACAATATCGCATCAGCAAGTTTACAAATCAGCGGTACTTCACAACAAATGTCTCAGGGTGCCAGCGAGCAGGCCTCATCAGCTGAAGAGGTTTCTTCATCCATGGAACAGATGGTGGCTAATATCCAGCAGAATACTGATAATGCCATGCAAACCGAGAAGATTGCCATTCAGGCTGCAGAGGCAGTCAAGAAAGGTGCCTCAAGTACTGATATTGCAGTAAAGTCAATGAAAGAAATTGCCAATAAGATATCAATTATTGGGGATATTGCCTACCAGACCAATATGTTGGCCTTAAATGCTGCGGTAGAGGCAGCAAGAGCCGGAGAACACGGTAAAGGATTTGCTGTTGTGGCCGAGGAAGTCAGAAAACTTGCGGAACGCAGTCAGCGGGCAGCCGACGAAATTGATGGCTTGTCAGAACGGGGAATTAAATTATCTGATGAAGCAAGTGAGCAATTATCTGTCATTGTTCCGGAAATTGAAAAAACGGCTAAACTGGTGCAGGAAATAGCCGCTGCCAGTATGGAGCAAAACAGTGGAGCCGATCAGGTCAACAGTGCTGTTCAACAATTAAACTCAGTAATTCAACAAAATGCAGCCGCATCGGAAGAGATGGCCAGCAGTTCTGAAGAACTTTCAGGTCAGGCAGAACAGACTAAAGAAGTGGTTTCGTTTTTTAAGATTGACAATCAAACACGTAAAGCAATCAGGAAAAATAAGAAAAAAACCTCTAGGCAGAGTGACCAATCCAATGAAAAGATAGTGCAACAAGCTGCTGAAAATAAGGATTCTGAAAAAAATAAAGGTATAGATATTAACATGGATACGAATGTTGATGAGGATTTTGAGCGTTTTTAGCAAAAATGTTTAAATTTTAATAAACTTTTTTGAACAAAGTTCGTTTAAAAACGAGGATAACCGAAAAATATGGATTTATTCATATGTTCGAAATTCAATGAAGTTTTTTAAGACGGGAAATGGTAAATGCTTTTGCCATTTCCCATTTTTTAACGTTATAGTGATGGAATCTGTTTTAATAATTGAGGATGAATCAGACCTTCTGGAAGAGATTGTAGATACTCTTCGTTTTGAGGGATTTAAAGTGTTTAAAGCGCAAACCGGAGAGGAGGGGCTGAGAGTGGCCAGAGAAAAAAAACCTGACATTATTCTTTGCGACATTGTCTTGCCGGGGATGAATGGTTTTGATATTTTAAATGAACTGAAAAATGATGACAACTACCACCTGGTGCCGTTTATCTTCATAACGGCAAAGACTGAAAGGGTTAATTTACGTCTGGGAATGGATCTGGGGGCTGATGATTATATTATTAAACCTTTTGCCCGTCAGGAACTTATCAATTCTGTTAATGCCCGCTTAAAAAAAGTCAAAGCTGTCAGGAATACTGTTAATGTTTTAAAAGAGCAGGTGGTCGCCTCACTACCACATGAATTTCGAACCCCACTAAATGCTATACTTGGTTTCAGTAAGATAATTCATGAAGATATCGAAAATTACTCCTCAACGGAAGTTTCTGAAATGGCAGGGCATGTTTTCAAAAGTGGAATTGATCTTTTCAGACTGTCACAAAAGTACCTTACTTACATTGATATTATTTCTCATGAACAGCAGTTCTATTTCGATATTGTAAATAATATAAAGGATTTTATTAATGATGTTGCATGGGAAGTGGCAACTGAACATGATCGTGTGGCAGATTTAAAAACATGCTTGATTAATTGTCCGCTGAGTCTGATCGAAAATCATTTCCGCTTTGCGCTTCGCGAAATAATTGAAAATGCGTTTAAATTTTCCCGAAAAGGTACAAAAGTGGGCATTGAAATGCTTGAGCAAGACGGTAAATGTCAGATTATTATCAATGACAAAGGTGTTGGCTTTCCGGATGGAGCAGTTTCCCGGATTAATGCCTTTCAACAATTTTCTGCGGGTAATTTTTCCCGTAAAGGTGTTGGGCTTGGATTGTTTTTAGCTGGCAAAATAATAGAAAAAAACCGGGGTGTAATGAATATTTACAGTGTTCAGGGCGAAGGGACAAAGGTTATTTTAGTTGTTCCTTCAGCACGAGATGCAGTGGTTCCTAATTCCTAAATCCACAGGAATAAGCTTATGAATCAGGATTGGAAAAAAACAGAACAGGAGAATGCCAGGCTGAAGCAGGTTATTGCATTGTATGAGAAAGAGATGCAACTGCAGAAAGACCAAATAAAACTTGAAAACTTAATTTCTTCTATTAGCCGGAAGGTTATCAAGTGTAGCATTGAAAATACGGATGAAATTGTTAATTATGCTTTAGCTGAAGTTGGTCGTTTTACTGAGGTGGACAGGTCTTATCTTTTTTTATTCGATAATCAAAATCAAAATTCTTCATGTACGCATGAGTGGTGTGCTAAAGGTATTTTACCGCAGAGAGAAAACCTTCAGAATATTCCCAATGAACTTTTCCCATGGTGGTTCGGAAAAATATTCAATAATGAAATTATTCATCTTGAAAATCTGAACGATATACCTGATCAGGACGATCCCATTCGAGAAGTTCTGGCCAGGCAATCGATTTTGTCCTTGCTTGTTGTTCCAGTTCAATTCGGTGATGTTCCCATTGGTTTTATTGGTTTCGACTCAGTACGAAAAATAAAAAAATGGAATCAAGAACATATCAGACTTTTGCAAATGATGGCTGATATTTTCGCAGGTCATTTTAATAATATTAAGTCGGTAGCCCGATTGAGAAAAAGTGAGGAAAAGTATCGATTGTTAATGGAGAGTACCGAAGATGTAGTGTTGGTGCTTGATGAAAACGGAACGATACATTATGTAAATCATGCAGCTTGTCGTGACTATGAAAAAAGTGAAGAGGAATTACTGGGAAGCAACCTTTTTAATTTTTATGATGAGGCATTTGCTTGTGAAGTAGCGGAAGATATCCATAAGGTAATTGCCCTGGGAGAACTGATTAAAAAAGAATATTTTTTTTACTATAATTCTGTTGAGAGGTGGTATGATGTAAGAATTCAGCCTTTGTTTGAGGATGACAAACCTGTTTCAAAAGTCATGGTTTTTGCTTTTGATGTTCATGAGCATAAGGTGCGGGAATTAAGACTCGAAGAAATGAACCGTCAGATACAGCATTATAATGAAAATCTGGAGATTCTGGTAAAAAAAAGGACCCGTGAAAACATAGAATTGATGGATATCAATGAGACCATCGTAAATGCTTCGGGGGCTATGCTGATATCGGCCAATGAATATGGGATTATTGAAAGGTTTAATCCAATGGCAGAACTTCTTTTGGGCTATAAATCAGAAGAGGTGGTAGGAAAGCTTTCAGTTATTGATTTACATGCACCGGAAGAGATTGAAAAAGCCATGAAAGTGGCCGAAAAGAAAGCGGGAAAAAGGTTTTCTTCATCGTTTAGTGCAATGAATTACCTGGTGGAAGTAAATCCGTTTTCCAATCAGGAAGTTACTTATGTGGCCAAGAGTGGTCGTCGAATTCCTGTCCTTCTTTCCGTAACCAATATTAAGTCTCCTGATCAGCATGGTTTTAAATCTGTTGGTGTAGCAATGGATATTTCCAAAATAAAAAGAGCCGAAACAGCTTTGAAAATGCAAAATGAACTTAAATCAAGGTTTGTTTCCATGGCTTCTCACGAGTTTCGAACTCCATTGGCCACCATTTTGATGGCAGCTGATTCTTTAGATGCCTATTTTTTAAGGATGTCTGAAGATGAGATTCATAAAAAACTTGGAAAAATAAAAGGCAGTGTGGATTTTTTGAAAAGAATGATGGAACGGATTCTTGATTTATCCTGTATTGAGTCGGGACGTATGAATTTTAAAACTGAGAGGGGAAATTTTGTTTGGTTTTTTAAGAAGGTGGTGAATGATTTTTTAAAACATAATAAACCGGAGCAGGAAATATTTGTTCATTGTGATGTTCCTGATATTGAATGTTATTTCGATTCTCAAATGATGAAGCAGGTTATTTTAAATCTTCTGGATAATGCTATTAAATATTCTTCACAGGATTCTTCGGTCTTTGTAACATTAATTACTCAAAATGAAGAGATTGTTTTTTCAATTCGGGATGAGGGAGTTGGAATTCCTGAGCAGGACAGGTCAGGCGTTTTTGATGCATTCTATCGAGGCATAAATGTGGAAAAAATCCGGGGGACAGGATTGGGACTTCCCCTGGCCAGAGAGTTTGTACGAATGCATAAAGGAGATATTGTTTTTGAATCGGAATCAGATAAAGGAACAACTTTTTGGGTAAAATTTCCGGCATTCAATCCTGATAATCATTTTGAGTAACTACCCGTTGTCCCTGAAAAAGTTTAATGATGAATCCAAAAACTGACCTGTACCAATGCTTTTTTGCTCCATGAAACTATTACATGAGCGATACTTTTCATTCAAAAGTATCGCTCATGTAACAAATAATATGCTTTGCCCGTGCTTTTTTTGGGTTTTGAAGTTATAGGGTAAGGTTAGATCAATCAGGGTTTAACTTTCCCCAAAACCCAACTTATACTTCCTGACTAAACATAACAACAGACAGGGGAGGAAGCACAACATTAATAGATTGATCCTTTCCATGGTAAGGAACCGGGTGACATTCCACGCTTCCCATATTGCCCATGCCACTTCCGCCATATTGGGTGGCATCGCTGTTGAATATTTCTGTCCATTGCACATCATCGGAAACTCCTATCCGGTAATTGTAACGAGGAACCGGAGTGAGGTTTGCTATAGCCAGAACCTGCTGTTTGCGTTTCTTGTCGTATCTCATGAAGCCAAGGACGGAATTTTCAGAATCATTGGCATCGATCCATTCAAAACCCTCATGTGAAAAATCGTTCTCATAAAGGGCCGGAAAGCGACGATAAACGCTGTTAAGGTCTTTCATGAAAAAGTTAAAAGCTTTATTCATATCATGATCAAGCAGATGCCAATCCAGACTGCTCTTGTAATTCCATTCGCTCCATTGTGCCAGTTCCATACCCATGAAGTGAAGTTTTTTTCCCGGATGGGCAAACATATATCCAAAAAGAGTTCTCAGATTGGCAAATTTTTGCCAGACATCACCAGGCATTTTGTTTATGAGGCTGTTTTTCCCATGCACCACCTCGTCGTGGGAGAGGGCCAGCATGAAATTTTCGCTAAAGGCATACATAATGCTGAATGTCATCTGGTTGTGATGGTAGCTGCGATGAATTGGTTCATGAGCAAAGTAGCTCAGTGAATCGTGCATCCAACCCATGTTCCATTTCATACCAAAGCCCAGTCCACCGGTATAAACCGGACTTGTCACCATCGGCCAGGCTGTAGATTCTTCTGCAATGGTCTGAATATCCGGGAAAGCTGTATAAAGGGATTCATTCAAATCTCTCAGGAAAGCAATGGCATCCAGATTTTCCCTGCCACCATGTTCATTGGGAATCCATTCTCCTTCATTGCGGGAATAATCCAGATAAAGCATGGAAGCCACTGCATCGACTCTGATTCCATCGATGTGAAACCGTTCCATCCAGCTATGTGCGCTGCTGATAAGGAAATTCCGTATTTCATTGCGTCCGTAATTAAAAATGTAACTCTTCCAGTCGGGATGAAATCCTTTTCGGGGATCCTGATGCTCATAAAGGTAGGTTCCATCAAAAAAGTGAAGTCCATGTTCGTCGCCAGGGAAATGAGAGGGAACCCAGTCCATAATAACACCGATATCGTTCTGGTGGAGCACATCTATAAAAAGCATAAACTCATCGGGATTTCCAAAGCGGCTGGTAGGGGCAAAAAATCCTGTTACCTGATAGCCCCATGATCCGGAGAAGGGGTATTCTGTTACCGGCATCAGTTCAATATGAGTATAGCCAAGATCTTTCACATAAGCCGATAATTGTTCCGCCAGTTCTATGTAATTGAGGGGCCGCATATCCTCTTCGGGTACTTTGCGCCACGATTCCAGCTGGACTTCATAAACAGAAATAGGGGCATCCAGAGAATTATTGTTTTTTCGCTTGTTCATCCATTTCTTGTCCTTCCATTTATAGGTATGTTCCCATACAATGGAAGCTGTTTTGGGTGGTTGCTCATTGTAATTGGAAACAGGATCCGCTTTTTCGACCGAATAATCATTGAACATAGAAGTAATGAAATATTTGTAGGCTTCTCCTTTTGACACGCCGGGAATGAACCCTTCCCAGATTCCCGACTGGTCAATCCGGGCATTCAGCATATGCGATTCCTTGTTCCACCCATTGAAGTTACCAATTACCGAGACTGATTTGGCATTGGGCGCCCAAACAGCAAAAAAAGTTCCGTGTGTGTTGTCATGCTCCATTATATGGGCTCCTAGTTTTTTGTGCAGCGAAAAATGTTTGCCTTCACGGAAAAGATAAATGTCGTATTCCGTAATGAAATCAGGAACATCCCATACAGGAGGTTTTACAGGGGCTTCCGTAACCTTTTTTACCCGTTTGGTAGTTGCTTTTTTGGTAGTTGCCGGTTTGGTTTTTGGTTTCTTATGATCGGATTCTTTAGCCATATCTGGTGTTTTTTAATTTAAAATGAGGATTTTATCGAAATCGTAAAAACTCATCTCGCTTGCTGTTCGTACGAGATTCAGAAAGAGACGATTTTGTTTGCATGTTTTATTTAATTGTGGTTTGGGTGTGTCGCAAACATAGATTTTTGTTTTTTTCTTTCAATTTAGGCTTTAAGTTTCCAGCTACTTTCACTTTCTTTTTTGCCAGTCAGCTACCAAGAGCTAACAGCTAACAACCCACTACTCTTTCTCCGTCAGATCATTCAGAATTTTCTTCAATCCGTTAAGAGGAATATGTAGCCAGTCGGGTCGATTGTTTAATTCATAATCGGCTTCATAAACGGCTTTTTCCACTGTGTAAACTGAAAGCAGATCTTCAAGTTGTCGTGGTTCAGTAGGAATGAAAGAGGCTCCTTTGGTGGATTTTAAGTAACCCTCAAGGAACTTTGACTCCACTTTCTGATACCAGATTTCGAGCCATGGTTTTAA
>CAYOFH010000093.1:2400-13226 GCA_964403175.1 uncultured Marinilabiliaceae bacterium | reverse complement strand
ACTGCATCCCACTGATCTTCAGTCATTCGCATAAGCAGCGTATCTTTGGTAATTCCGGCATTATTAACCAGGATATCAACCTGTCCAAACTCCTTAACAATGTCATCAACAACCTGCTGGGTTTCTTCAAACTTTGCAGCATTGGAGGCATAACCTTTTGCTTTAACCCCCATAGCAGTAATCTCCTGCTCGGTGGCCTGGGCAGCCTCATTGTATTCCAAATCGGTAAACGCAACATTGCATCCTTCCGCAGCAAAGCGAAGAGCGATAGCCTTACCTATTCCCCGGGCTGCGCCGGTTACAATTGCAGTTTTTCCTTCTAATAACTTCATTTCAAAATCTGGTTTAAGTTTCTGATATTCAATTTACAAAAACAAACTTTAAACTGTTTCTGATTTTTTGAACTGTAAAGATGTTAAAAGTTTTGTAAATAACGGATGTTTTTGGGCTATTTTAACAGGTTTGGGCAGACAAAACAGCATATTCAATCATCTTTATCATTCCCTTCAAGGGTGATTCTTGCCTTGGGCAGATATTGCGGATATTCTCTTTGCAAAAAGGTGATCAGTTCTTCCCGCAACCGTACTCTTAAGTCCCAGGCCCGCGGTGAATTAAGTGCACTAACCAACGCCCGCAGCTCCATCGTTTTTTCAGTACAATTAGTTACCTGCAATACATTGACATTGCCATCCCATTCGGGGATCTGTGGCAATATCCGCTTCATCTCCTCACGCATTTTCTCAACCGGAAAACCATAATCGACATAGATAAAAACGGTTCCCATAATGTCGGCAGAATGCCGTGTCCAGTTTTGAAAAGATTTTTCAATAAAATAATTAATAGGTACCACCAGTCTTCGTCTGTCCCAAATACGTATTACCACATAAGTAAGCGTGATCTCTTCAACCCATCCCCATTCACCTTCTACAATTACAGCATCTTCAAGTCTTATGGGTTGCGTAATGGCAATTTGAAACCCCGCGAGTAAAAGAGAAAGACTTTTTTGGGCAGCAAAACCCAGAATCAAACCTGCAATGCCCGCCGACGCCAAAAGACTGACACCGATTTCACGGATCTTCTCAAAACTAAGCAGAGCAACAGCTATGGAAATAAAAAAGATCAAAACAATTAGAATTCTCTCAAAAACCCGCATCTGGGTGTGCATCTTCCGTGCTTTTAGATTGTCTTCGCTCCCAATGTCATATCCGGTCAGAACAAAATGTTTTATACTTCTTACCAGCGCTATTCCGAGCCAGGTAATAACAAAAACCAAAAGCAAAAACACCAACTGATTGGTTTTCATATTCCAATAATCCTGATAATAAAAATTAAGAATACTGATTCCAATACTGACCAATAATAACTTCAGAGGTGTTTTTATCAAATTAAAAACATTTTCAAGTCCGGTTTTCAATTGCCGCCGCATCATTTTTTTCAGGGTTCTTGTAAGCCAAACTCCTACTACCCATGCAGCAATTAAAACTAAGGCAGATATAAGTACCGGGATCCATAGACTTTCCGGTTTTGAGGTATTTGAGAATAATTCTTCCATATTTGTTTATTAACCAGACATTAACGGTTCGCAAAAAACAGCATAAACACCCAGGCGCAATAACGCAATGTCTTTTTTTATAAATGGTTGCTACACAACAGAACGTTAGATTTTTAGAAGTTAAAGATGAGACAAATCGTATAACATTGATATTCTAAATTT
Organism: uncultured Marinilabiliaceae bacterium; assembly: GCA_964403175.1. Lineage (GTDB taxonomy): Bacteria > Bacteroidota > Bacteroidia > Bacteroidales > Marinilabiliaceae > Marinilabilia. The sequence continues at coordinate 11,512 of CAYOFH010000093.1, read as the reverse complement.
TATCAAACCCTTCGTTTAAACTTAAAAAATTGACTTCCAGGTCTTTGAAAAAGTTTAACGGGCTATTATGCTACTAATTCGCGACAATTCATTAAATAGCTCTTTATCAGGCATTGGTAAAACCTTACCGAAGGGTTGGGACATAAAAAAAGCTACAACCTCTCTTCCAGTGCCAGCAACGCTTCCGAAGCTCTGGCAACAAGATGAATATCCGTCAGCGGGCCGGTAAAATTGGTGGGTTTGGGATTAATTTCAATAATGGTGGCTCCATTTCTTTTTGCTTCCCAGGGTACCATAGCCGCGGGCATCACTTCCCCCAAACTTCCAATAATCATGCAGACATCTGCTTTCCGTGCAGCTTCCAAACTACCTGCATAAGCTTCCGAAGGAATGGATTCTCCAAAAAAAGTAAAATCCGGTTTTACCAATCCGCTGCATTTAGGACACTTTACAGGCAAATTATTAAAATCAACCTCTACAGCAGGGAAATAATGTCCACATAATGTACAGATCATACGCTGGGAGTTTCCGTGAAATTCATAAACGACTGAACTCCCACCTGCCTGATGAAGATTATCAATATTTTGGGTAATGACACATTTTACTAATCCGTTTTGCTCCATGCGGCCAAGTACTTTATGCGCATCATTGGGTTGTGCCACTCCAAAAAAATCATAAAAAATCTCCCGGATTACTTTCCATGAAGCTTCGGATTTTTCATGAAAGAAATCCAAATCCAACGCCTGCGGATCATACTTTTCCCATATCCCGTCTTCTCCGCGAAAAGGAGGAATTCCACTCTCCACAGAGATTCCGGCACCGGTAAACGCAATAGCATATTGGGAATTACGTAAAACATTAACCGCTTTTTCGAGTTGTTGTTCTCTCATATCAACTATAAATTTGCTGTTCGGTATCCCGGAAAATAACGATTTTTCCTGCACACCCCAAATCCCAAATAAAAAAACCAATCACCTTTTTCCGGGAAAGATTACAAATTAGTAAAAAATGACACAAAATGCCTTTCCAGGCTCTAATCTGAACTATTGACATCGTCAAATCTGGTTTCATAAATTATCTGTTTCTATGCCCAACCATCCGTGAAATATGGTCTTCCTCAATAAAAATGATTTTCGCCTTTCAGAATGACAATAATTACAATTGGCCGGAAAAAGCAAATCGTCGGTGGAAGAAGTATCTCAAAAGCTAAATCTTCTTATTCCGGAAATAAAGAAAACATCAGATCTGGTTCATGAAATTGTCCTGAACAGCGAAGAGCAAAGCAGTGCGGTGCAACAAATCACTTCGGCAATTGATCAACTTAATGATTCAATACAAAGAACAGCAAGAGAGTCGGACGAAATGACTCAATATCTGGAGCAACTTAAAAACAAGTCAGAGGAGCTGAGGCAAAGTACGGAGGCATTTTCCGGCAATAATTAATGCCCGGTAAAAGAAAAGCGACTGCCCTCAATATGTTTTAATAAGTAAGGGTTGATTTACGGCTTTGCCGTAAATCAACCCTTACCTTCATCTAACTCAAATCATAAACCTCTTAAAGTGTTTAATTTTTATGATTTCGCTGGTTCTTTAAGTAGGTCGTTTTCAAAAGAAATCACTAATGACTAAATAACTTTCATCTGTTACCTCAGCGCCTTTTGCATAGTAACCCCGATCTCGGCAGGCGATTCCACCACATGGATACCACATTCTTTCATTACCTTCATTTTGGCAGCTGCCGTATCATCCTTACCACCGATAATGGCACCGGCATGTCCCATACGTCTACCTTTGTGGGCAGTCTGGCCGGCAATAAAACCTACCACAGGCTTGGTACCATTATTCTTTATCCATCTTGCTGCCTGGGTTTCCATATTTCCACCTATTTCACCGATAATTACAATTCCTTCGGTATTCTCATCGTCCATCAGCAACTTTACAGCGTCCAACGTTGAGGTCCCAATTACAGGATCACCACCAACACCAATACAGGTGCTTTGTCCAAGTCCTAACTTGGTCAATTGATCAACAGCCTCATAGGTTAGTGTTCCCGAGCGACTTATTACCCCAATTGTTCCTTCTTTATGGATAAACCCCGGCATAATCCCTGCCTTTGCTTTTCCGGGACTAATAATTCCCGGACAGTTTGGACCAATCAACCGACTTTTACGAGTAGACAAATAATCCTTAACCTTAATCATATCCGAAGTGGGAATACCTTCACTTATGGCAACAATAAGCTGAATACCTGCATCGGCAGCTTCCATAATAGCATCAGCAGCAAAAGCAGGAGGAACGAAAATCACGGATGTATCGGCTTCCGTTTCATTAACGGCATCTGCCACAGTATTAAAAACAGGCAAACCCAGATGCAAAGTTCCTCCTTTTCCGGGAGTAACACCGCCTACGACATTAGTTCCATATTCAATCATCTGTTCAGCATGAAAGGTGCCTTCCCGTCCGGTAAATCCCTGAACAAGCACTTTGGATTTCTGATCTATTAAGACGCTCATAAACAATAAAAAATAAATGATTAATGTTTGCAAATAATTGTCTGGATTGTTTGAATACTCAATCAAAACATTTCCATAATATATACTTAACACCCATCAGGCCTAAAGAGTTTACTTTTGATTCAAAACACATAAATTAAAAAATCTATGAATTGGCAATCATTAAAAATCCGGCATAAACTGTTTACCGGATTTGGACTTATACTTTTTGTAACTGCACTTTTTGGAGGTATATTGTTATCTGGTCTGTTTTCCATTAATCACTCGTCGAGAACGCTTGTCAAAGAGCACATACCGGCATTATCTCAAACATATGATTTGCAAAACCATTGGCAGCAGGCTATTTTCAACTTACGAAGCTTTTCTTCTTCCAAAAATGAAAAATACTATATTATGTCAAATCATCATCTCAAGAAGGCAGAAAAAAACCTTGAGCAACTGAAAGCAGGTTCCCTGGATCGTCAAGCAGCCAAATGGACACATATAGAAAAAGAACTATCAGATTTTCGCAGGCAAATTGCCAAAGCATTCATTGCATCCCGAGAAGTTGATCAGTCATACGGCAAACTGGATTCGGCACAAATAAAACTCCAACAACTATCCGACAATTACCTGAGGCTTCAATATAAGAAATTAAAATCTGATGTGGATAAAAAGTCGGCCGACTACATTATAAAAAGAAGAGTGGATAAGATTAATCTGATGAATGAAATTGTTAATACTGCTGAAAACCTGAAAATCACCATTGGAGAAACCAACTATCAAAACGATCCTTCTTTACTGAATAATCTGGCCCCCTCTTTTGATATTATTACGATGAATGTGGAGACCATTCTGCCAATGACCACCAAGCAATATGATGTAGATGCTCTCAATGAAATTCTGGTGCAAAATGAAATCTGTGAACAATCCCTTGAGTCTCTCAGAGAGAACTGGAGTGTATACAACCAACTGAACAACCACGATTTCCTTGACCGTGGCTTGTCCTTGACTATGGATATGGCAGATCAACAGGAACAATTCCTGAAACAAAGTGCTCAATCCAATTTGCAACATGCATCCAATGCCCGAAATATCTGGTGGTGGAGCATATCACTGGCACTCATTACAGGTATTTTTCTGGCCTGGCGCATCAGCCGTTCTCTCTCCAACCCCTTACGGGAACTTACTAACATTGCAGAAATGCAATCGGATGGGATTCTGGTTGCCATTCCAGACTCATCCAGAGATGATGAAATAGGAAAGTTAACACGCTCTATGAAAGCTCATCAGGATCAAACCACGCGAATGGTTTTTGCACTCACAAATATCGGAAAATCACTCAACGACCTGACGCAAAAACTCAAAAACCGTTCAGAAAACCTCACAAACACTACTACTTCTCAGGCATCTTCAGCAGAAGAAATATCTGCTTCGGTAGAAGAAATGCAATCACTTACAGAAAACAGCAGTATGGAAGCCAGCAAGGCTACCTCAGATCTGAAAAAAGCACAAAGAGATGTTGATGTCTATATTTCACAAAACCGGAAAGCCATTGATATCATGCAAGTATTGATAAACAGGTCGGCCGTAATTTCCGAACTTGCCTCGCAAACCTACATTCTGTCCCTCAACGCTTCCATTGAAGCCGGACGCAATGACGGCAACAACAAAGGATTTGCAACGATTGCAAAGGCTATGCGTGATTTGGCAGAGAAAGTGAAAGTAGCGGCAGGAGATTTGAATACTCTGACCGAAAAGGGACAACAATCATCTGATGAAGCACTTGTAAATCTGGACAACATCAATCAAGTTATTATCAAGAACAGCAATGTTTTACAAAACCTGGCCTCCATGTCATTACAGCAAAATTCTGAAGCATCACATATAGCTAAAGCTATTCAACAGCTCAATGCAGAAACCCAAAACACAGCTCAAATGGCAGAATTCCTTTCTGATGAAGCTTTACATATGGAAACACATGCTGAGGAATTACAGCAGATTCTTTCTTTCTATAAGAAACAGGATGAGGAAGAGTCAAGTCTGCCCGCTATTAATCAATGGGAGTGGGCTGAACTACTTTCCGATGATGAGAGCAATCATTCGGAAATTATTGAGGAAAAAATATACGATTAATAGTATTCAAAAACTATCGTACCAATCCGATAATAGTTTCCACCCACTTTGTATCAAGATTCAGACAAGGAATGGCTGTGAAAGACATACCTCCCGCCCCCAGGAAGGTCTCCTGCCCTTCCATCTGAATCTCTTCCAGCGTCTCCAGGCAGTCACTGACAAAAGCGGGGGTAACCACCAGCAATTTTTTTATTCCTTTGCCAGGGAATTCGGCCAACACATCAGAGGTGGCGGGGCCCAGCCATTTACCACTTCCCAGACGTGACTGAAATGAAATACTGAATTTATTTTCGGACAATTGAAGATATCCGGTAACCATCCGGGTGGTTTCAAAGACCTGATGACGATAACATTTCTGATGAGCAGAAGATGGGGTTTGGCAACAATCAGGTGACTGTAAACAGTGTTGGCCGGTGATGTCTCCCTTCAGGATATGTCGTTCGGGCACTCCATGATAACTAAAGAGCAAATGATCATACTCACTCTCCAGGTAAGGCCTGATCGTTTCTGCCAGAGCTTTAATATATCCCGGATAATTATAATAAGGAGCAATTACTTTCAACTGAAACTTCCATGGTCCCTTTGCCCATATTTTTTTTACATACTCCACGGCTGTTTCGTAACTACTCATTGCATAGTGCGGATACAATGGGAATACCACCACCTCTTCAACATCCGGATGTTCTTTGGAAATCTGAGAAAGAGCAGCCTCGGGCGAGGGCTTGCCGTAGCGCATACACATATAGACCGGCAGATTAGACTTTTCCCGGACTTTTCGGGTTAGTTTTTCAGTCAGCACAATCAACGGAGAACCTTCATCTGTCCAGATACTTTTATATTTAGCTGCACTTTTTGGTGCCCTGAAAGGGACAATAATCCCGTTAACCAGTAACCAACGGGAAAAAACCGGAATGTCAATTACCCGCTCATCCATTAAAAATTCACGTAAATAGCGACGAACATCACTTACATTGGGTGAGTCGGGAGAGCCCAGGTTGGTAAGAAGTATGGCTTTTTTTTTCATATATTTTTGTTCATATAAAAACGAAAATAAGGCTTTTGTATAAAACAACAAGGTTATTTTATTAGGTTTTTATTAAACAATAGATCGTTAGATTTTTAGATATAGGATTTAAGCTAAATCATTAATATTGATAATCTGTGCTTTAAGCTAAAAATTCATTCACTTGCAAACGCTTGAACTTTAATCTTTTATAAAAGTTTAACGAAGCATTGTTAAAACCAATTGCATTGAAAAGAAATACCACCTTCTTTACAACTTATGACTCATCCCAAATATTGGTAACTATTTAAAAACAATGGTGTCTGGTTTGTTTCACTCTTTCGTAATGTCTTTTCAAAAAATAAATTTATCAGAACTATAGTGCTTTTTAACTAAGTACTAAGGCATTAAACAATTCAAAAATAAGTTCAAATATATTTATTACTTTTATTCCCCTAAAAATAAAAAACAAGAACACCATTAATTTTTTAAACCTCTCACAAATGAAAAACATGTTTTTTTTGGTGGCAATCACCATGATAATTTCAATGTGGTCATGTTCCGATGGCCCTACCCACAAAGAAGGGGAAGTCTATCACGGCTTCAAACTAATCGAAAACCGTTTTGTAGAGGAAGTCAATGCGAACTGTCTCTATTTTGAACACGAAAAAAGTGGTGCCCGATTAATGAAAATTGCGGCCGATGATGCCAACAAGCTATTCTCAGTTTCATTTAAAACCTTTCCCCGGCATGATTACGGCACACCTCACATTATTGAACATTCAGTACTCAATGGATCTGAGAGTTTCCCGGTCAAAAGTCCTTTTGATCTTTTGATGAAAGGATCATTGAATACTTTCCTGAATGCAATGACAGGTTCTGATTTCACTACCTACCCTGTGGCCAGCATGAATAATAAAGATTACTTTAATCTAATGCATGTATACATGGATGCAGTTTTTAAACCCCTGCTGCATACCGACCCCAGAATACTCAAACAGGAAGGCTGGCATCATGAACTTGATAGTGTTGAGGGAGAAATTGTATATAAAGGAGTTGTTTACAATGAGATGAAAGGAGCTTTCTCCAATCCTGAGCGACAGAGAGATTATCACAGCTATAAAATTCTGTTTCCGGACAATACTTATGGAGCCTCCTCTGGTGGTTATCCGGAAGCCATCACTGACTTAACTTACGACTACTTCAAGAACTTCCATAAAACTTATTATCATCCATCCAACAGTTTTGTATTGCTTTATGGCGACGCTGACCTGGATAAAGAACTGGAATTCCTCAACAAAGAATATTTTTCAGATTACGAAGAATCTGACCAGAAATTAGATATTCCGCTCCAGGAACCTTTTGAAGAAAAAAAGGTGGTAGAAAAGACTTACAGCGTTCCTGAAGGATCCGGCACTGCAGACAAAACTTTTCTGACATATTATTTTGTGGCAGGCCGCAATACAGATCAGGATCTGACAATGGCTCTTGATGTTCTTGCCGAAGCGCTGGTAAATCATGAATCTGCCCCTTTAAGAATAGCTCTGCAGGAGGCAGGTATTGGAAAAGACATCAATTCATGGGTGGATAACAGTCAACAAAATGTCTTAAGAATAAATATACAAAACGCTGACCCCGAAGACAAAGAGAAGTTTGAAGAAATAGTATTTAACACTCTGGAGAAAGTTGCCAAAGAAGGCTTTGACGAGAAAACAGTGGAAGGCATTGTCAACAGAATGGAATTCAGACTGAGAGAAGGAGATTACTCACAGAAAGGACTGATGTACTTATTCTCCCTTAAAAACAGCATTATCTTTTCCGATGATATTTTCTCCGGACTGGAATTTGAAAAACCCCTGGCAGCTGTCAAAGAAGGTATAAAAAATGGAATGCTGCAAGACATTGTTCAGGAACACATGATCGACAATCCTCATGCCTTATTGATGGTTTTCAAGCCTGAGCCGGGCCTTGAAAAAGAGATGGCAGAGAAAACCAGACAAAAACTCGCGGATTACAAAGCCAGTCTTTCAGAAGAAGAATTACAGCAATTGGTGGAGGAAACCCAAGCACTCAAAGAGCATCAGCAAAGGAAAGACTCACCGGAGGCAGTTAGTACCATACCTATGCTTTCACTTTCTGACATCAGCAGAGATGTGCAATGGTACGAGGCATCGGAAAAGAGTATTGATGGTATACCGGTATTGCATTACGATGATTTTACCAACAATATAGTTTACACAAATTTATTTTTCGATTTGCGTACGTTGCCCAAAGAACTTATTCCTTATGCAAACCTGTTATCCGAATTGCTGGGCAAAATGAATACCGAAAACTATGATTTTGGAGCTCTCGACAATGCGATGAATATTCACACAGGAGGTTTTAATACCATCATAAGCAACTATTTAGAAAAAAATTCCGATGACCAAATGATCCCAAAATTCAGGGTCACAGCCAAAGCAACACTGGATAAGACAGATAAAATGTTCGAACTTATCGATGAAATACTGAATCATTCAGAGTTTGATGATATTGATCGGTTGAAGGAAGTATTAGTTCGTCACCAGTCCCAGGTAGAATCACAAGCCAAAAACAACGGAGTTGGTATTGCTATGACAAGATTAGCTTCTTATTTCAGTAATATGGGAATGTTTGCCGAACTTACCGGGGGCCTGACGTATTATGATTTTGTTACTGATCTGACAAGTAATTTTGATTCCAAAAATGAAGAGATTGCAACCAACCTGAAAAAGGTTGCTTCCCTCCTTTTTAACAAGCAAAACATGGTGGGAGGCATTACCTGTTCGGACGAAAATTACACTTCACTCCAACAACCATTTGGAAAATTTATTTCTGAAATGGCAGACCAGGAAGCTACATTAAATCAATGGGCTTTCAATTTTGAGTCCCGAAACGATGGATTAATGTCTTCATCTTTAGTCCAGTATGTAGTTAAGGGAAATAATTTCAAGGATCTTGGATACGAGTGGGATGGTAAAATGCAGGTACTCAATCAAATATTATCCCGTGATTATTTGCAGAATAAAATCCGGGTCATGGGCGGTGCTTATGGCGGTTGGGCCAGAATATCTCCATCAGGAAATATGTATTTCGCATCGTACCGTGACCCCAATCTGACAGAAACACTCGATAACTTTAATGCTGCCGATGAGTTTCTGGCTGATTTTGACGCAGACAGCACCGAAATGACACGGTTCATCATCGGAACCATCTCCAACATTGATTTCCCTACAACAGCGTCCCAAAGGGGAGCAATTGCAATGAGCAACTACTTCACAAAGAAGACAAAAAAGGAAATGCAAAAGGAACGAAATGACATTCTAAATACAACAGCCGAGGATATTCGCAGCTATTCAAGCCTGATTTCGGAAGTTATGAACCAGAATACTATATGTGTTTTCGGTAACGATCAGAAAATCAAAGAAAACAAGGAATTGTTTGACGATATACGGCAGGTGGT
>CAYOFH010000093.1:0-2300 GCA_964403175.1 uncultured Marinilabiliaceae bacterium | reverse complement strand
TCATTGGTAATTGTTCACTGACACTTATCCAAAGCTTGTAATCGTTTCAGCAACGGAGGATGCGAATAATTAAAGAAAACATACCACGGATGTGGGGTAGGATTACTGAGCGCATTGGCGGATATCTTTTTCAGGGCCGACTGAAGAGCTCCGGGATCAGCATATTTCCCGGCAAAAGCATCCGCCTGATATTCATTGTGACGGGAAAAAATGGTCATTCCCAAACCCAGGATACTGCTGACAGGACTATACAAAATCCCAAAACCAATAAGACCAATATGAAAAACGGGTTCAGACACACCTAATGCCTGAGATAGGGCAGGCTCGTTAACGAACCACCCGAGCAAAAATAAAGTTAAACCGATTTGTAATACTCCAAGTACGGTGCTCCAAATAATATGGTTTAACCGGAAATGGCCTATTTCATGTGCCAGAACAGCCACTATTTCATCATTATCCAAATCATTAATCAACGTATCAAATAACACAATACGTTTATTTTTACCAAAACCACTAAAGAATGCATTCGCCTTGGTGGAACGTTTGGAACCATCCATTACATAAACATTTTCGAGAGTAAAACCGGCTCTCTGGCTCATATTCTCAATGGAAGTCCGCAATTCGCCCTCTTCAAGAGGCGTTTGCTTATTAAACAATGGCAAAATAAGCGTGGTATAAAACTTACTGAAAAATATCATGAAAAGTGACAGCCCCACCCAGGCATAAAGCCAGAACCACTGACCGGCGAACTCATAAAACCAGACAATCAGACCCAGCAAAAGTCCTCCAATAATAGCGCCCAGCAACAGTCCCTTGATCTGGTCAAGAATAAAGACTTTCGGTGTGGTTTTATTAAATCCAAATTTCTCTTCTATCACAAAAGTCTGATACAGGGAGAAGGGCAATCCGATCACATAAGAAGCCATTCCTATAACACCAAAAAACAACAGAGGCCTCAACAACCAATGATCTGAAATATTCTGAATAAGATCATCGACCCAGGCAAAACCATGAAACCACAGAAAAACAAGCAATACCATCAGACTAAAAGTGGATGAAATTTTACCGAAGCGGTGGTTGACTTTCCGGTATTGTTTTTGTTTTTCAAATTTTTCCTGAGGATAGACATCCGACAATCTTTCAGGAACTTTCTGTGCCCAGCTTTTCCGGTTTAACTCCTCAAGAATCCAGCCCCATACCGCATCAATCAGCAGGATGGCAATAATCACATAAAATAAAGTAGTATGTTCTTGCATATAAAGTAATTTTTTAAGCCCTGCAAACTTAATCCTTGCCGGGCTTAAAACCAAACGGAGGTACTGCGAAAAACTGAGCTCTATATTACCTGGATAATTAATGGCTACTTAACCTGAAATATCCATGAACAAAATCAAATTGATTTTCGTTAAAAACACGGGTAAATACCAGAATTTTATGGTTACAGAAAATACTGACTGAATACTATAGATCGTCAGACTTTTAGATATAAGATTTAAGCTAAATTATATAACATTGATAATCTGCTCTATAAGACAAAAACTCATTCACTCGCAAACGATTGACTTTAGGCTTTTATAAAAGCTTAACGAAATATTGTGAATAATAAAAGACAAAAAACATAATGAACAAAAGACGATTTTTTATAGGAGACATCCATGGTTGCGCCCGTACCTTCCGGGAAATGGTAACCGAAAAGATCGGATTAAAAAAAGAGGATGAGTTGTATTGTGTGGGCGATTATATCGACCGTGGCCCGGACAGTAAGGGGGTGATTGATTTTATTCTGGAGCTGAGGAAGAACAATTACAATGTTTTCACTCTTCGGGGCAATCATGAACAGATGTTGCTGGATGCCTTTAATGGCGGAGATGCTTTATTGCTCTGGAATATAAACGGAGGAGGCACTACCCTTGAGAGTTTTGAAATAGATTCGTTAAGTGAAATGAGTAAGCGTTATCAGGATTTTTTTCAAAACACGGAACTTTTCATTAGTTCTGATGATTTTATTGTGGTTCATGCCGGATTGAACTTCAATACAGCCCATCCTCTTACAGACAAACAATCAATGCTGTGGATCCGTGATTTCCCTGTAGATTATGATTACCTTGCCGGAAGGCTTCTTATTCATGGTCATACTCCCATGCCACGCGATTTTATTCTTTCCCAAAAGATAAAGAGTCCCCTGAATCTTGATGCCGGATGTGTATATACCGGACGCGGCAATATGGGTAGCCTGGTGGCGCTTGATTTTGAAAGAAAGCAAATGATTGAAGTTCCTAATGTGGATCAGTAAATGATCA
>CAYOFH010000092.1:0-13431 GCA_964403175.1 uncultured Marinilabiliaceae bacterium | reverse complement strand
TTTGCCCGTTTAAACGGATTTAAATTATTCAATATACAAATTAATATGATCTTTTATCCAAAAAATTCCTCCTTGCGGATGCGAAATATTCTCCTGATTTTAATCCTTACCATCATGGGAGTAAGCTGTATTCCACAAAAAGAAACAGTTTATCTTCAAAACAAATCAGATAGTAAAAACTATCAGGATCCGTATTCGGAACTGACCTCAATAACCGAAAGATATATTCTCCGACCCAATGACCAATTGTTCATTCAGGTAAATACCAGTAATCCCAAGTTATCCGAATTCTTTAACCCTTCACGAAGTGGTGGAAGCAGTTCCCAGCAAAATCAATCGTTATATACTTATCCGATTGATGACAACATGAATATTGATTTTCCATTTGTGGGAGCAGTCAATTTTGAAGGATGTACCCTGCAGGAGGCAAGAGAGAAAATGGAGAAGGTTCTGGTGCCTTTTGTAAACGACGCTCACGTAAAAATGCGGCTGGCCAGTAATTCCTTTGTCATTTTAGGCGAAATTGGCAATCCCGGACGTATCGATATGGGCAAAGAACAAATAACCATTTATGAAGCAATCGCCCTTGCCGGAGACGTTCGAACTTTTGGTAAACGTAAAGAGATTAAAATTATTAGGCCTGATGGCGATGCATATAAAACATTTTTTGTGGACATTACCGACAACAATATTGTCGGATCAGATGAATATTACGTCTATCCAAATGACCTGATCTATGTAAGACCTATGAAAGCCAAAGTATTTGGCATTGGAGAAACTTTTTCTCTGGGCATCGTAAGTTCTGTTCTTGCTCTTTACCTTACCATCGAGGCCCTTGCCCGATAAATTAAAAATTGCTAAAGCCCCGGAATAAAATGAATCAAAACAACCGCCCGATCAACTCAGGAATTAATCATAATGAAACCCAGTCAACCCAGTTCATGCTGGATTACAAAAAGCTTCTTTTTGATCTGCTGCGCTTCTGGTGGCTTTTTGCAATTACAATTCCTCTGGCTCTGGCTGTGGTTGTTGCCATTCATAGATATACCCCACCTGTTTACAGGGCTTCCATGTCTATGCTGATGGAAGAACGCGGTACGGAAAACTCCCGGGAAAACATGATGGAAGGTTTTGGTTTAACCCCGGGTCAAAGAAGTCTCGACAATCAAATTGCTGTACTTACATCACGCGACATTGTGCGCAAAACCATCAACCAGCTGGATTTTCATATCAGTTACTTCGCAGCAGGCAGAGTAAAAAACACAGAAATATACTCCAACCCGGGTTTCCATGTCCTCATGGATTCCTCAGCCTCACAGATTCTTAACGTACCGTTATATATTACTGTTCTAAATGAAAATCAGTTCAGGCTATCCGTAAAATCAGAAGGATACAGTGCTATCAAATATGATAATGAAACCACACAGGGCAGTGGCAGTATCCTGGACTTTGAAAAAACTTTCAACTTTGGAGAAGTTATAGAAACCCCATGGTTAAAAGTGATTATAAAAAACACCGGACTCAATTCAAGTACTGAAAATGCTTATTACTTTCAATTTAACCACCCCGAAAAACTTACTTCTCAATATTCATCTGTGCTAAAAGCCCAGAAAACCGGCGAAAACTCCTCCATTGTCAATATTTCTGTAACTGGTCACAACCATCAGAAAAACAATACATTCCTGAAAAAACTCTCGGAGACTTTCATATACGCCAACCTGGAAAAGAAAAACCAAATAGCCACCAATACCATCAATTTTATCGAAGAGCAGTTGTTGGTTATTTCTGATTCTCTTTCCAGCAAAGGTACCGAACTGAGCTCCTTTCGCACAGAAAACCAAATCCAAAGCATAAGCTCAGAGGCAGAACACTTATTTTCACAGATCCAGGAAATCAATTCCCGGATTTCAGAAAAACGTCTTACCTACAATTATTACAACTATTTACACCAGTATTTTTCTGCTGATAAAGTTTTGAATCAGGGACTGGCCCCGGCGTCATACGAAATTGACAATCCCATTATTGCCAATCAGATTAATAAGATACTGGAGTTGAACAACGAACGACTCACCCTTAACGGCCAAAGTAATCCTTACTCCAAAGAGCTGGATAAACAAATATTGGTTATTCGAAATACCCTTCTGGAAGCCATCAATAACCAGAAAACAATTATTGAGGAGTCCATTGCCCGCCTGGAGGATGAGAAACAATCCATAACCAGCCAGCTTTACATGTTGCCTGAAAAAGAACGAAGACTATTGGGAATTGAGCATCAGTTTGACCTTAACAGTGAAGTTTATACCTTTCTTCTTCGAAAAAGATCAGAAGCACAAATTCAAAAAGCATCCAATACATCGGATCATTCTGTTCTGGAACAACCTCGTTTTACCGGAACAGTCTATCCTCAAACAGCTTCCAATAACCAAAAAGCATTATTCGCAGGCGTACTGCTACCACTACTTTTTATCGTATTACGCCAATTATTAAACAACCGTATCACATCAACCGACGAAATTCAAAAATTAACCGACAAACCCCTCTTGGGACACATAATGCATAGTCACAAGGGTGTAACAAATGTTGTGGTAAATCATCCACGTTCTATTATCACAGAATCTTTCAGGCGTGTGCGAACACGATTGGAATATATGACCGCTAATAAAAAAACCCCTGTTATTTCAGTATCAAGCTCTATGCCCGGGGAGGGTAAAACTTTCTGCGCCCTGAATCTGGCAGCTGTTTTCGCCTATTCAGGTAAAAAGACAGTCATTATTGGCTTTGATATGAGAAAGCCCGGTCTTAATAAAGTGCTTAATCTGGACAACCATAACGGATTATCACAATATTATATTGGAAAAGTTACCCTTGACGAGATTATTCATGATGCCGAACAGGAAAATTTATACGTTATACCTTCGGGAGCTGTTCCTCCTAACCCATCAGAATTAATCTCATCAAATAAAACAGATGAACTGTTCGAACATCTGAGCCAACAGTTTGATGTGATAATTCTTGATACTCCACCCATGGGTGTCGTAGCCGACCCTGTATTGCTTGCCCGGAAATCGCATACACTTATATTTTTGGCACGGCAAAACTATACCATCAGACAAGCTTTTTCTGAAACCCTCAGCCATCTTGGCTCTGAAGGAATCAAAAATGTGGGAGTTCTTTTTAATGATATTCAGGTAAAAAGAAGAAGAAAAGGTTTTAAATACGGATATGGGTATGGATATGGCTACGGATATGGTTACGGGTATGGATATGGCTATGGACATGGATATTATGAGGAGGAGTAAGCAAAAAAGTATGGAGCAAGAAGGAATTATCAATAATCAATGAATAATGACCAATTTTCATTGACCTAAGTCCTAAATCCTAAATCCTAAATCCTAAGTCCTAAATCCTAAGCCCTAAATCCTAAGCCCTAACCACCATTCCTTCCAAAGAATTGATGATCAGAATTTTCAAATAAATGCTGAAGCGATTTTTCTGACAAATATTTTCGAGAAAAAATTTCAAAAACCTCCCATTGAAAGTATGCGAAAAATAAATTTTTAAAATCCATAACTGATTATCATTGATTGAAAAAAATGTATTTGCAACATTAATTGAACCATATAGAAACAAATAATTAGAAAATGAACTTGCGAACCTCATTTTGTTACATTATATTTTTTATAATGCTTCTGAGTATTCAGGACATTCAAGGACAAGTCTATAACAGCTGGAATAATCATTCTTTCAATCCCGTGGAGAGGGTGCTGCATGTTCCGGGTCAAAATCTGCACAGTTCCGTTGGTCCTGTTCGATTGGACGAGGTGGAGCAATACTACAATGTAGATTCGTTAATTCAAAGAGGCATCCCAAAAACATCAGGACGACGGACTATTTTTGGTCGTTTTTTTTCTGATGACCTGCTTGCCTGGAATGAGGATGATGTCTGGGTTCGGATCAATCCTCTCTTTAATTTTGAAATAGGGAAAGATAATGCAATTGGCAATTCCTGGTTGATTAATACCAGGGGGGCAATGATTGAAGGCAAACTGGGCAAAGATGTGGGATTTTTTGTCGATTTATACGAAAATCAAGCATCTTTTCCAGGATATATAGATGACTTTGCCAACCAGAGAGATGTAGTTCCAGGTCAGGGACGGCGTAAAACATTCGGAGATGACGCTCATGATTTTGCACAATCCACAGGATATTTGAGTTACAATGCCGGACGCTACTTTAATTTTCAGGCAGGATTTGGAAAACAATTTATTGGAGACGGACACAGATCCCTCTTCTTATCTGATGTGGCATACAGCTATCCCTACTTCAAAATGACAACCACATTTTTGAAAGCCAAATATATGGTAATGGTGAGTGAATTGAAAGATTTCCGTCGCGACCCATCGCTCGGAGATACGCGGTATCGATCAAAATACGGAGCATTTCACTACCTCAACTGGAATATCGGAAAACGCTTTAGCCTGGGACTTTTTGAGAGTGTCATCTGGGCAGCCAAAGATACCATCGGCCACCGTGGTCTTGATGTTAACTATCTTACTCCCCTGGTCATGTATCGTCCCGTAGAATATAACCTTGGTTCACCCGACAATATGACACTTGGTGTCAACATGAAATACATTCCCTGGAAAGACGCGGCCTTGTATGGACAATTCGTTTTGGGAGAATATAAAGCTGATGAAGTTTTCTCGGGGGAAAAATGGTGGGCCAATAAACAAGGATTTTTGCTTGGAATGAAGGCATTTAACTTCCTGGGCATCCCAAACTTTGATTTTCAAACGGAATACAGTCAGGTACGTCCCTACACCTACTCTCACTACCAGCCTATTACCAATTACGGCCATTTTCATCAGGAACTGGCACATGTGCTGGGCGCCAACTTCCGCGAAAGCATCACTTTCCTGAGATACCGTTTTCAGCGATGGCATTTTGAACTTAAAACTCAAATTGCCACCAAGGGACTGGATTATTCAGATGATGTCAGCTACGGCGGAAACATTCATCGTCCAAATATTACACGCCCATCAGACTATGGTCATACCATTGGCCAGGGTTTAACCTCACATCTTACTCAAGTGGAATTCAATATGATGTTTCTGATAAACCCCCGAAATAACATGAACCTTCAAATCGGGGCACGGAAAAGAAAAATGGCCAATGAATTGGAAACTATAGATGGCAATTATTTTTATATGGCATTTCGCACTTCATTACGGAATATTTATTACGATTATTTTTAACCAATCGATTGAAATAAATAATTTTGCCGGTTCATGGTTTACCGGTAGCTAATAGATATGGCAGAAATTTGACAGGCAAAAAGGAAGAGAAAAAATTCATCGTTTACAGTCATATAGTTTTTTAAGGATGTGTTGCCGGAAAAAATCTAACTCTCAAAATTAATTGACTGTAAGGAAGCAACTTATTATTTCAGACAGATAAAGGTAGCTCAGTCGCTGAGGAAGGAGACAGAAGTAGCCGAAAACTCGAAACTTAAAACTGAATCTAAAGGATTGGTAAGTTTTAAATTCGTTTCTTTACCGCAACAGCAGGATTGCCCCGATACACCGTATAGGGCTCCATATTGAGGGGAGCCACACTTTGAACCGATAAAACAGAATGAGACTGGCAAATAGAATTGCCCGTTACAATCGAATCAGCACCAATCCAAACACCATCCTCGAGAATAATTTCTCCCACCATAAGGTCAAAAGTATCTTTTTTGTAATCATGATTACCGCAAAGTAACAGGGCTCCCTGAGAAAGGCAACAGTTATCGCCAATACTGACTTTTGTAAGATTGTCGATCCACACCTCCTCTCCGATCCAGGTAAAATTACCGATTTTCAGATTCCAGGGATATTTAATATTGACACTGGGCTTGATGACTACCCCCTTTCCTATTCTGGCACCAAACAACCTGAGAAAAAACACCTTTAATCCGGAAACAGGAAATAATCCATTCGCAAAAAATAAAATATTCACAAAATACCATAAAGTTCTTATGATAAAACCCTTTCCGGGATTAAACCAACTATTATCATATCTGGATAAATCAACCTGCATATACAAAAATTTGATGTGAATATAGTAAAATAAGGGCAATCAGTGAAACAAGAATTTTCTAATCATTTCAAAAAAACTCTTTACGTTAATACTGAAATATCGTAAATTATGACAAAATAGTAATCATTTTTCCGGCCAGTTAGAATCCGGTTTAATATAGTTCAGTTAGCTTAATTCCCCGCAACGGATTTTTCAAATTGACCGGTAAATAAAAACTTTACCACATGAAGGCTTTCAGTTATCTTCTCAGAACAATGCTACTTGTCGCTGTTTTGACAAGTTGCAGCAACAAACCCAAAATCGGGTTTTTGATGGACACTTTAGACATTGATCGCTGGCAAAAAGACAAGGAACTGTTTGAAAAAAAAGTAGAGGAACTTGGAGGGACTGTAATGGTTCGAGTAGCCGGGGGCAATTCTCCCAAACAGCTTGAACAAGCCATGGAACTGATTTATGACAAAGTAGATGTTTTGGTGGTTATCCCTGTCGACTTGTATGCCTCCAGAGACATTGTAAAAGAAGCCCATAAGAAGAATATCCCGGTAATTTCCTACGACAGGATGATCAGAGACAGCGATGTTGATTACTATGTTTCAGCAGATAACATCAATATTGGCGAACAACAGGCAGAATACTTATCCAGATTGGCCTCCACGGGAAATTATGCTTTGCTGGGAGGTCCTCAAAAAGATAATAATGCTGCCCTGTTACATCTGGGTTGGATGAATGTATTGCAACCATTGATTCAGAAAGGCGACATTAAAATTGTTATTGATCAATATGTGGACAACTGGGATGCAGATGAAGCTTATACCATTATTAATGATTACCTGAGTAATTCCAACCCGAAAATAGATGCCATTATTGCCGGAAATGATGAACTTGCAAGTGGAACTATAAGAGCACTTCAGGAGCACGACCTCCAGCGGGAGGTTCGGGTTGCCGGACAGGATGCCGATCTTAATGCCATTCGAAATATAGTGGCTGGTTACCAGACCATTTCCATCTTTAAACCTATTGATGCCATAGCTTTTACTACTGCAGATATGGCCATCAGACTGGCCAGAGGAGAAGGTCCAATAAACACCAATATTACTATTCACAACGGTCATAAACTGGTTCCGTCTGTACTTCTCCCATCCAAAGTAGTTGACGATCGAAATATAAAAATGACTGTTGTTTCCGAAGGATTTCTTGATGAAGAAGAAATTTATGAACATGAAGTGGAATAATGCCGGCAAAGTAATCGGATAAAAGTATCTGAACCACCCATCTGGCCTGGACAATTGACTTCGCCGATCTTTGTTCCATAAATTATCTGTTACGGTGCCCAACCATCCGGGAAATACTGACGTCCTCATTAAAATTGATTCGAAAACAGTTCACTATTTCTTTCATCAGTATAAAATTAGTCTAAGTTATTGGTCTGATGGAACTCGCATGTCAGGACATTATACATATTCTATTGTGGTAATCGTTGCCATGCTCGTTTCATTCGTATAAAATTTATTTCTTAAGGTCGGATGGAACTCGCATACAAGAACTAATTCATGTTCTTTAGAGGCAAACATTGCCATGCTCGTTTCATCATTTTTATCTGCGATGGTCAGTATTTCCCTGATGCCATATTGCAAACAAATTGAAGTAATATAAAACTGTTATATTCCTCCCCGTTAAGTGGTATTTTGTTTTTTTTTGACAACATTTTTGATAAAGCATGAATTCTTAAAGTTCGAAAACATCGCAATTGATAAAACTTAAACAGTTTCTAAGTATTACATTTGCATAAAAAAGAAACTCATGCTTCTTGAAGATACCATTTGCGCTATTTCCACAGCACCGGGCAGCGGTGCCATTGCAGTAATTCGAATTGCGGGTCCCAAAGCTTTTTCCATAGTTGAAAAAATATTTCTTCCTTTTGGAAAAAATAAAAAACTCTCCAACCAAACACCACATACAGCCCATTTTGGCACCATTAACAATGGGTCTAAAGAAATTGACGAAGTGGTGGTTACCATTTTTAAAGCACCGCGCTCATTCACGGGCGATGACATACTTGAAATATCCTGTCACGGAGCTCCCATTATTCAGCAGGAAATTCTTCATCTGCTGAACGATCACGGGGCACGACTTGCCCGTCCGGGAGAATTCACACAACGCGCATTTCTTAACGGAAAGATGGATCTCAGCCAGGCCGAAGCAGTGGCCGACCTTATCGCCGCACGAAGCGAATCGGCCCGCCGGGTAGCCTTAAAACAAATGAAGGGCGGGTTTAGCAACGAACTGATCAATCTCAGAACCAAACTCCTGGAATTTACTTCACTCATTGAACTGGAACTCGATTTCAGCGAGGAAGATGTGGAATTTGCCGAACGGATACAACTAATTAAACTCGTTGACCAGATTAACGAAGTTCTTACCAAGCTAATTAATTCCTTTTCTCTTGGCAATGCCATCAAAAATGGTATTCCGGTGGCTATAGTGGGACATACCAACGCTGGTAAGTCAACACTTCTCAATGCTTTACTCCAGGAGGAAAGAGCCATCGTTTCCGATGTTCACGGCACTACCCGCGATGTAATTGAAGATGTCATGAACATCGAAGGTATTACCTTCCGGTTTATCGATACCGCAGGAATACGGAATACAATCGACAAAGTGGAAAACATGGGTATTACCCTCACTTACAGCAAAATAAAACAGGCCTCTATCGTTATTCTAATGATGGACGCCGCTGATGAAGACGAGAAAATCCACCAGGCGGTCTCCGATATCAAAAACCACATGGAAAACGATGATCAACAACTGATTGTGGTCATCAATAAAACCGATCTCCTGCCACCCGGCGCGGCTGAGAAACGTTTTTCAGAAGAAGTCTTCCGTGAACTGACAGGCACCGACGCCATCGTTGCCCTGTCTGCCAAACACCATACCAATCTTGATTCTCTGATTGCCCAACTACTTAAGACCGTAAACACAAGCGCTCTCGACAACAACGAAGTAATAGTGACCAACGCCCGGCACTACGAAGCACTCAAGAATGCACGCGAGGGCATCATCCGCACCCGCCAGGGACTTGAAACCGGGCTTTCAGGCGACTTTATTGCTCAGGATATTCGCGAAGTGCTGCATTACCTGGGAGAAATAACAGGTCAGATATCAACAGATGAAGTACTGGGGAATATATTTAAGAACTTCTGCATTGGAAAATAAACAGTCAAATCTCTACTTACACTTTATTTGCTCAATCCTTTGCCAATAAAGGATTGCAAGAGTTCAAGAAATTTCTATTAACATTCTTTTTACATTATTTTTTGACTATATTTGTCCCTATTATGTCCCCCAAACCATCACAAGGGACAACGAGGGACAGAATTTCTAAATAAGAGACAAACAAAGTGTAAATAGAACTCACACCCCTGATTATGGCAAAGATTTCGATAAGAGAAAAAGAACTGGCATCCGGCAAAAAAAGCTTATACCTGGATATTGTCGCAGATGGCAAACGCACTAAAGAATACTTAAAACTTTACCTGGAGCCCAAAGACAAAGCACAAAACAAGGCTACCCTGGCACTTGCTGAAGATATTAAAGCAAAGCGCTTATTGGGTCTCCGAGAGACCAGATTTGATCTTCCAAAAACACTTGATCTGGATGCTTCCTATCTTGAATTCTTTAAGAAGCTGATTGAGGACCGAAAAAAGGAAGATACCACTGGCAATGTTGGCAATTGGGAGAGTGCCTATAAGCACCTTATCAACTATAAAGGTAACAACATCTCCTTTAAGGATATAGATACCAAATTCTGCGAAGGCTTTAAATACTATCTCACGCATGAAGCTAGAACGAAATCCCAAAAGAAACTTGCACAAAATAGCCAAAGCTCATATTTTAATAAGTTTAAGACCTCCATTAAAGAAGCTCACCGTCTGAAACTCATACGGGAAAATTACGCTGAATACATTAAAGGGATAAAACCGGATGAAGTTGAAAAGCAGCATTTAACTATTGAGGAATTAAAAGCATTAAAGCACACAGAATGTTCCATTCCCATATTGAAGCGGGCATTTTTATTTTCATGTTTAACCGGAATCCGGTGGAGTGATATTGAAAAATTGACCTGGTCTGAAATTCACCAGGATGATCAGGGGTACAAAATCATTTTTAAGCAAAAAAAAGTAAGGCGCCAGGAATATCTGCCAATCAACGAAAGTGCTTTAGAATACCTTGGAAAAAAAGGGCAACCCAAAGAACGTGTTTTTACCGGACTCAAATATTCAGGATGGCATAATGCCGCTTTATTAAATTGGGTGGTTAGCGCCGGAATTCCTAAAAAAATAACCTTTCATTGCGCCAGACATACCCATGCTATTCTTCTCCTGAATGCCGGAGTAGATATTTTCACCGTTTCCGAATTATTGGGCCATAGTGAAATAAAAACCACCATGGTTTATGCAAAGATTGTTGACCAGAAAAAAAGAGAGGCCGTTAACCGGTTACCTAACATTAAAATTTAATCTCTGATGGCAGTAAAAAAAATCAGTGTCGAAAAGTTGGAAGAACTCAAAAGAAAAGTATCCATAAAAAAAGTAGGAAAAATTGATTTAAAAAAACTTAGCATCAGGCAAATTAATCAAATCTTAGACGGAAAGTCTTTTCAAGATCAAGTAATATTTTTGTTTCGCCTCGTAAAAAGTTACGGTGATCCTTTTGAAATGCTAGGTAATGATTTGAAGTCTTTAAGACTTTATGGTATTGATAACAATACTCTGGAGGCACTTGCAATTCTATTGATTTACACTAGAATTTTTTCAGAGGAAGATAATCTAAAAAAATGGAAAAAAGAATTAAACCATCGAAGGGAAGCTCTGGACCTAGAATACATCAAAGACAACAATGATTTAACTGAAGACCACAAATTGAACATCCAAAATCTTGAAGGTCGATTAATGGCAAACTTTATTGCTGACACAATTGGCACAATAGATTCAATTCTTCCTGTTGATGATGCATCCGAAAGGCACATAATCATCAGTGAGCTGTTTAACGAGTTGGATATAAGAAAAAAAGAACCATTTTACACTCTGGATGAAGCAGTAGATGATTTCAACCGGGGAAATACGACACAACCTGGAAAAAAAGCAATATCAAAAAGAATCAAAAAGGAACTAACTGCATATAAAAAAATGCTTGAAAATACAATAGCATTAATCAACACCAATTCCAACTAACACATTTTCAAGGGGTACTAGCATTCATTTTTGAGTACCCCACTCCCTCCTCTTACTTACCTTATGTTTGCATCGTCGATACGTTAAAGGTCACCGGTGATCATTTTATTAATCTAATAAATATTAATAAAATGAATAAAACTAATTCATTTACAGAACAGTTGAATCGCATTGAAGCAATGCTATTCTCTACAAAAAGAGTTTTTACAATTCAGGAAGCTGCTCTTTTCACCTCCTTATCGGAAAGAACGATCTATAAGAAAACTTCTTTGGGAGAAATACCACATTACAAACAAGCCGGAAAACTCTTTTTTGACCGACGAGAGCTGGAATCCTGGCTCTTATCAAATCGCGGCTTTTCTAAAGAAGACCTTAGTCGTGCGGCAGCTACCTATAAGATGAATGTTAAACTAAAAAACCGATAGCCATGCCTGACAGAAATATTTTAAACTTAATCGCAGGCTGGATATGCCTGCATCGTTCTCTCATCAATTCTCCATACTGGCTTTCGGAAACATTCACACGAGGCCAGGCCTGGGTCGACATGATAATCCTGGCAAATCACTCTGATGGATTCATCAGGGTTAGAGGAAACAAGGTTATCGTTAAAAGAGGACAGTTGGGATGGTCTATGCTCAAGCTATCCCAAAGATGGGATTGGTCAAGAGACAAAGTGAAACGTTTCTTCGATGAATTGGAAAGCGAAGGAATGATACAGCAACAAACCAGCCGTATAACTTCCATTATTACAATTATTAACTATGACCGCTACCAGAACATTGAACAACCGAACCGCATCATATCGGAAGCAAGCAAGAAGAAGACCGGCACTAACAACAAGAATAACAAAGAAAATAATGATAACAAAAGGGGTGAAGCTTTCCTCCCTCCCAAGCTTTCTGATGTTATTTCTTTTTTTGATGAGCTAGAGAGTAAGAAAGAAGAGGCAGAGAAATTCATGAACTATTATACTTCCAATGGATGGAAGATTGGCATAAATCCGATGGAGAACTGGAAAGCAGCTGCTAAAAACTGGGTAGAACGCTTCCCTTCATTCAATCAACCTCAAAAAACATCAAAACCTTCTAAATTTATTGAGCATGAAACAGATTTCTGAAATATCCAATCTCAGGAAGGCTACCTCCCCGCCAGCCTCTGGTTATCAAAGACGACCAGTAGTTAAAATAGAATTCAATTCTTTTTATTTTAAATTAACTGAGAACTGCAATTTTGTTTTAAAAGAAAGAGGCGTTGACAAGGAATTCAAACTATTCGATGAGGATAAAGCGCTTATTCAACAACTCTACCTCTATGCGACTTGCAATAAGAACTGCCAATATGATCTAAAAAAAGGGCTTCTGCTGATGGGGAGGTTTGGAAATGGCAAATCGCTTCTTTTACGGGCTCTTTCTATGGTTTTTAATCAAGATGTATCCTCTAAGCGGGTGAAAATAATGAGCGCCGAAACCTATATCGACGAGTTAAAACAGAATCCATTATTGGCGAATGAATTGAGAAAAAAACCTCTTCTCATTGATGACGCAGGTAAGGAACCAAAGGAAATAAATCATTATGGTGAATTGATTAGACCTATAAGCTCCCTCCTTGCTAAGCGATACGACCACGGCGGCTTTACTTTTATGACGTCAAATTATGGTACTGAATCCCTCACCAAACATTATGGTGCTCATATTGGAGACCGACTTTATGAGATGTTCAATTTGATTGTAAAGGAAGGTGACAGTAGAAGGAGATGACTCAGAGGAGCTTCAATTCAAAGCCGGGCATTTGCTCGGCTTTGTTGCTTTAAAAGATCTCATGACTTCCCTTTTAAAAAATGCTTTTCTAAAAAGCTCTCAATATCTGACACTCTGTAATAAATTTTCTTTCCAAATTTTGCGAAGCCGATAGTTCTCTCATCTCTGTACTTTTGCATTGTTCGCAAGCTTACCCCAAGCATACGCATTGCCTCCCTGTTATCAATCCATTTACTCAGAGAACGATTGGTCATTTTAGACAATAGAACTTTTACGTCTTGCCTTATTTCTTCAACTTTGAAAGTTAGCCTTTTTAAAGCCTCTTCTTCCATAATTATCACTGTTTTTTGCATGACATTAGA
>CAYOFH010000091.1:0-13526 GCA_964403175.1 uncultured Marinilabiliaceae bacterium | reverse complement strand
CTGAAGAGAGAAGGCAAATATGTAGAGCAAACAGGGGATGAAGAACAATTTATACCCGGTGAGGTAAATGCTGCTATCGGAACCGCTTTAGGCTTGTATTTCTCAGACATCCATGACGACGAGAGTAAAATCATAACCATAAAAAGAGTGGAAAGAAGATATTCTCCATGGAGTTCAAAAATTTACAACATCAACAATAATTTACCTTCGCACAGGTAATCCTGTTGAAACAAGCTAATGAGGCATTAATCAAATGGACATAAAATTGTAAGCACACAGAGAAATTATCTCTGTTGCTTACAGTTTATTTGGCCCCTGACCTTAAATTAACAATTATAAATATGAAAAAGTTTGATTTTTCCATTAATGGAAATAAATATCACGTTCATATTAAAGATATCGATGACAATATCGCATCGGTTGAAGTGAACGGAACTCCTTACTCTGTGGAATTAGAGCAGGAGGTTAAGAAAGTTAAGACGCCTAAACTGGTACGTAATGAGGTGAAGCCTAATCCCGGTGAGGGGCATATAGTTAAGAAATCATCTACCGGAGAACACCAGATTTTGGCTCCTTTACCGGGAAGTATTTTTAAAATACTAACCAAAGTTGGAGACGAGGTAAAAAAAGGTGATAACTTGTTGATCATGGAAGCAATGAAGATGGAAAACAATGTGACAGCCGACAAGGAGGGATTAGTTAAAGAGATTAAAGTGAAGGAAGGGGATGCCGTATTGCAGAGTGATGTATTGTTGGTTCTCGAATAGTTTGATTTTTTATCTTGATTGTTTAATCCCCGGAGTTTTTTTACAGCTTCCTTCAAATGTTCTTTAAAGTGAGAAAATTTGTAACAATATTTACAGTTCTTGGATTGTTATTCATGATAACAGTACTTGCCGGAGGCGATGCATCTGCCCAGGATGTATTGCAAAATGGTGGGACTGACAGTGGAAATTCACTGTCTAAAGGAATGAGTACATTCTGGAATTATACCGGTTTTTCGAATATTTCTTTTGGAAATATTGCCATGATTCTTGTTGGGTTGTTCTTTATCTTCCTGGCTATTCGATTTAATTATGAACCATTACTATTAGTACCTATAGGAACAGGGGTTATTCTTGGAAATATTCCGTTTGTAGAAGGGTTCCAGATAGGTATTTACGAAGAGGGTTCGGTTCTTAACTATCTCTATTTCGGTGTGGTAAAAGGAATTTATCCACCTCTGATCTTTCTTGGCATTGGTGCCATGACTGACTTTTCTTCTCTCATTTCCAACCCACGGTTGATGCTTCTCGGGGCTGCAGCTCAGATTGGTGTTTTCGCGACTTTTATTGGGGCTATGGCCCTTGGCTTTGAAATTCATCATGCAGGTGCCATTTCGATTATTGGCGGGGCCGATGGTCCTACAGCAATTTTTGCATCCGCAAAACTTGCTCCCGAGCTGATTGGCAGTATTGCCATTGCTGCTTATTCATATATGGCATTGGTTCCTGTTATTCAGCCTCCTATTATGAAGTTGATGATTAGTAAAAAAGACCGTCTGATAAGAATGAAACCTCCAAGAGCGGTTTCAAAACTGGAAAAGATTCTTTTCCCGCTTATAGGAATGATTCTTACATTGTTCATTTCTCCCACAGCACTGCCTTTGCTGGGTATGCTTTTCTTTGGAAACCTACTTAAAGAGTGTGGGGTTACAGAACGTTTGGCAGAAACGGCCAGAACCAAAATGGTTGATATTATTACCATTCTGCTTGGCCTTACCGTTGGAGCCTCCACACAGGCAAGTGTGTTCCTCACCAAAGAATCCATGATGATTTTTGTGTTGGGTGCAGTTTCATTTATCGTGGCCACAGCAGGAGGATTGCTTTTTGCAAAAATCATGAATATGTTCCTTAAAGATGGAAGTAAAATTAATCCACTAATTGGAGCAGCTGGTGTATCTGCCGTTCCCGATAGTGCGAGAGTGGTTCAGCACGAAGGTCTTAAAAGTGATCCGACTAATCACTTGCTGATGCACGCCATGGCTCCTAACGTTTCGGGTGTAATTGGCTCTGCTGTTGCTGCAGGTATCATGTTAAGTTTCTTAATGTAATCTTTGCAATAAAACGTTAATTGCTGCGAATGCTTTGTATTTGACGCCTTCTTATTACGGATATTTTATAACAATCCTTTTTAGTAATTGATTAATTGAAAAGAGAGGCTATTCGAATGAGTAGCCTCTCTTTTTAAAAAATTGTTTAGTCACATACTTCATAGACCTTTTTCTCCGGTCTCTCTGTGACAATCTGGTCTCTGTGTAATTTAGGCTATTGAAAAATGCAGCAGGATTTCAGACCTATTCTTTGAAGATAACCCCACCTCTTAGATATCACTAGAGGGATTTAGCGGGCCTCAAAGTCAAAAGGGATAACCTGCTGACTGTTATTCGCCCGGGATGAATATTTTGATTTCAATTTTTTGAAAACATCCTGTAACTCAGATTTGCATCTGCCACATGAAGTTGATGCTGCTGTTTTGTTTATGACATCAGGCAGTGTGGCATGAGGAAATTTTGAGACGATAAGGGCGATCTCTTTTTGAGTAACTTTATTGCAGAGGCAGACAAGTCTTGACATAAAAAAGCTGTTGTGTATAGCAAAAATAAAACAACAGCCTGATATAACAAGATTAAAATTCACTACCGCATATCAATGATATCAACATCAGGATGATCTTCTGTATTAAAAATAAACATAGATGATTCTACCGGCACATCGGTTTCCATTTTTTCAATGTCAATAATGTAATTATTTCCGTCTTTTCCAATCTGGGTAATTTGGGTAATATGATGATTATCCTTATTTACATATAATTTTATACGTGAAAATGGTTCATCCCTGTCTTCAGGGAAAAGATCCACGATATCAATCTGTTTACCATCTTTGGTATCCTCACCGGCGTGGATATATCTGAATCCCTCTTCATGAATACTGAAAATGTTGGAAGGACTCAGCGACATTTGATCATCTGGATTGGGAGTTGAAATATTTACTTCTCCCACTTCAGTCAGATAAGTCCAAAGCGTTTCCCCGTCAAAATAGCTGTCAGCATTCATGACTGAGGCTTTATATTTATTACCGGATATAAGGATGGTCCCTTCATAAGTGTCCGTGATGTCGGCTTGTTTATTCTCCAGTGTAAAAGTAAAATCGGCCTTAATAGAATTGTATGATTTCGTTACCTGCGAAACTTCATCCAGGATTTCTTTGGCCCGGATTACTTCAGGACTTTGGGCAGAGACTGTTAATGCCCCGAATAATAGAGTAATACTTAATAATGCAAAAATCTTCTTCATGGTATATGTATTTTTCAAATGTCAATCAATTTCCGTTCCAAAATATTTAGTGTTTGTCAATAAATTTCCATTTGTGTCCTTACGTTTGCCTGAAAATCTCTCATTTACCTAAGCAAACTTCCTCATTTCGTTCGTATAAAATTCGTCTAAGTTTATTGGTTTGATGGAACTCGCATGGTTGAATTTTATGCATGTTCTGTTGTGACAATCCTTGTCATCCTCGTTTCATCCGGAAAACCAGACCCAAAACCGATATAAAAATCAGAGTGTGCTTTATGTTTGACGTTTTCCTATGTATAAAAATGATTATTCAAGTTCGTATATATCTCACAAACACTTTTATTCGAAGAATTACATGAATCTTGAAAAAAACATGGCTTTATTTTCGTTTCTTTCTAACGACCGAGAATGTGATGATGTCTTGTTTGTATATTATTTTATGGTATCAAAAAGTTTTTCCAGTTCATATTCGTCAGGGATAAGTACCTGACGTGCTTTACTTCCCTCAAAAGGCCCTACAACTCCTGCTGCTTCCAGCTGGTCTATGATGCGACCGGCCCGGTTATACCCAATGGAAAACCTGCGTTGAATAAGAGAGGTAGATCCGGATTGATTGACAACAACTACACGGGCTGCCTCTTCAAACATGGAATCTCTTTTTGATAAATCCACTTCTCCGGGTTCACCCGTTTCGCCATCTCCTCCTGTATATTCGGGCAAAATCATTGCCGAGGTATATCCCTGTTGAACTCCGATGTACTCATTTATTTTTTCTACCTCAGGTGTGTCTACAAACGCGCACTGCACACGAACAAGGTCACTGCCCTGAGTAATAAGCATATCACCCCGTCCTATCAACTGGTTGGCACCGGGAGAATCCAGAATTGTCCGGCTGTCAATCATCGAAGCGACCTTGAAAGCTACCCGTGTTGGGAAATTTGCCTTGATAACCCCGGTTATTATATTGGTTGAAGGACGCTGTGTTGCAATAATCATGTGAATGCCTACGGCACGGGCAAGTTGAGCAATTCGTGCAATGGGCATTTCCACATCTTTTCCGGCGGTCATTATCAAGTCGGCAAACTCATCAATAATAACCACAATGTAGGGTAGGAAGCGATGCCCTTTTTCCGGATTAAGCTGACGTTTTACAAATTTATGGTTGTATTCCTTCATATTTCGGGCATGAGCTTTTTTCAGAAGGTCGTAACGCTGATCCATTTCTATTGTCAACGAATGCAAAGTAGCAACAACACGCTGCACATCGGTAATGATCGATTCCTCTTCATCCGGAAGCTTGGCCAGAAAATGTTTTTCAATTTTGCTGTAAATGTTCAATTCTACCTTCTTTGGATCAACCAGAACAAATTTTAACTGCGAAGGGTGTTTTTTGTATAACAAAGAGGTTATGATCGCATTCAGTCCTACCGATTTTCCCTGTCCGGTAGCACCTGCAACCAGCATATGTGGTGCCTTGACCAGATCAATCATAAAAGTTTCATTGCTGATGGTCTTTCCGAAAGCAATGGGTAGTTCAAACTTGCTGTTCTGGAATTTACGTGAAGTAATGATTGAACGCATGGATACAATTTCCGGTTCCGAATTGGGAACTTCAATACCAATGGTCCCCCGGCCCGGTATCGGGGCTATAATCCTGATTCCTAATGCGGCGAGAGAAAGTGCAATGTCGTCTTCCAGATTTTTTATCTTGGAAATGCGGACTCCTGGTGCAGGAACTATCTCATACAAAGTAATAGTTGGACCAACGGTGGCTTTAATACTCTTAATTTGTATTTTATAGTCCTCCAGGGTTTTTACAATCTTATTTTTGTTGGAAATAAGTTCTTCTTCACCAACCTGACCCGATTCAGCGTCATGCTCATCAAGCAAATCAAAGGTAGGCAGTTTATAGGACGACAAATCCAGGGTCGGATCATAATCTCCCAGTGGTTTATCATCATTATGATCCAAGACTTCCTCGGTAGCTGCTTTTTCAATTTTAAGCTCCAGATCTTCGTCACTGGAATGTTCAAGCGATTGGTCAGTGTTTTGCGGATCAAAATCCATTTCCGTGGTTTTTTCATCATGGAGCTCATATTTTTGGGCTGTTGTTTTCTCTGTAGGCTCAAAGTTTTCCTTTTTGCTTTCAGAGATATCTGAAAATCCGCTCACAGCTCTTTCCAAAGATAATTCTTCATCCAATGGTTTGTCAGAAATGAATTCTGTATTTTCTTCGCTATTTTCGTATTCAATTTTCTGTTCCCTAAATTTTGATGTTAGCGTTTTGCTTGGATTTTTTTTGTGAAAAGGCCTGGAAATTAGTGGAATAAACCAGTCGAAACTGAAGGAAAAGTAAGCAAAAAGAGTTACAATAATGAGAATGAAGGTTCCAGCCCATCCAATAGCAGCCTGAAGCCAGGTACTAAGGAAATATCCGTGAGCACCGCCCAGAAGCAGATAGGAGTCATTTACAGAATCAATGAAAAAGAACCCAAGAGTTAAAGAAGTCCATATAGTAATGAGGGCTAAATGAAAAAAAGTTTTCGACAGGTCCATGATTTTGGCACCGATGAGCTTTATGCCGGACAAAAACAGCAGGACAACAATAGACAATGATGCAACACCAAACCAATCATTAATAAATGTGTCTGCCAGCCAGGCACCAAATTTCCCGGTCCAGTTTTCAACAGTGATTTCCGAACTTTTAATATATTCCCAGAAGGCAATGTCGAATTTGCTTCTGTCGGCAAACCCTGTAAAGAAGAAGGATAAGAAAGCCAGGGCCAGATAGAAAGCCAGTGCTACGAGTACCAATCCTGAGATAAAACGAAATTTAAAGTTTTTAAGATTGGTTTCCCATTTTGAGAGACCTGATTTTCGATTTCTTTTTTCTGGTGATTTCTTTTTGCCGCTATTCATGATGCTATTTTGATTTTCCTCTTGCAAAAATAATAATTGCCGGCGCTTTTTAGCCAGATTAATTCATGAATTATTTTAGTTGGGCCTCAAAAAGGAATATAGATCTAAGATTGCCCCCAAAAAATGGAAAAAGAAAAAAGAAATTGTCCTACCTGGTCAGGATGGAAGCTATTGTTTCCTCAATTTCTTCTATGCTTGTGCGCTTATAATCGGCAGGAACCTGAAATACAGATTCTGAAAGAGTATCCCCTTCAATAGATTCAGGCTTCAAATTGAAAAGAACATCCTGGTAAGAAATGGAAAATTCCAGCATTACCCCGGGTATTTCAGCAAACGGGGTGTTTTTATTAGTAGTCGGGATTGCTATTTCAGGTGTATACCACACTACAATTTCGTTTTGATCGTTTTTTAACCTGATGGTGGCCTTTCTGGCTTCATAACCTAAAATAGTACGTGCCGTATCATTTTCAAGAATGACTTTTCCTTCTTTTAATTGCTTAAAAATGAATAAATTGTCACTTTCCGAAGCAGGAACATACATTTTTCTGTTAATTATTTTCAAAAGGGTACTACTGTTATTGGTTCCATGATTAGAAATAAAATCAAGTGAATAAATACCCATATCACCCCGAAAAGAAATCCGCTCGTTTCCAGGTTTGAAATAATAGTGCATTTTTTCCGGTAACAGAAATGAAAAGGATTTTGCTTTTATTTCAGGAGTATAAGAAATCGTATAATTAACAATACCTTCTGTTACAACGGGGGGTGATTTCTTGGCTTTTTCACTACAGCCTGAAAACAGAATCATGCTTGAAATGAGAGTGATGGCTAGTGATTTTAATATGCAATCAGAAAAATGAGACATAAAATGAATATATAAGGAAAACATGATCTTTTAGATTTTCAAAGCTAACTTAAAATCTTCAGAAAAATCAATCTCTTATCTTTTGATTTGATTCACTTGTCAAAATTCTTTGTTTACCGATATTTTTATTGCTGACAATGATCATAGGAAAAGTTTTGTTTTTTCTCGAATATCGTAATGTTTAACAGATTGTTGAATTTATAGAAGTAAATAAAGTTATGTAATACCGATAATATATGCTTTAACAGAAAACGAGTATGATATTTTAAGCAGAGATTTCACAAAAGAATAGATTTAAAATATTATACGAGAATGAAGCGGTAATAGTTTTCCATGCAAGTGCCATTCGACCAATTACTTGTTCCAACATATCAATAACCTGGACGAATTTTATATTGATGGAACGAGCATGGAACTTTGATTTCTCAAATCTGCACAAAAATGTAAGTATAAAAGAATTGCGAGTTCCATCCGATCTTAAAAAATAAATTTTATTCGGATGAACTGTTGAATAAAAATACAATTTATAAAAATTATGAGCAAACTTGCGGTAATCGCTTTAGGTGGCAATGCTCTGCTAAGAAACAATCAGTCCGGGACGATCGAAGAGCAGGAAGCCAATACTACAGAAACTCTTGAAAATCTTATTTTTCTTGTTAAGGAAGGATACAACCTTGTTTTTACCCATGGTAATGGACCGCAGGTAGGAAATATTTTGTTGCGCAATGATGCGGGCGAAAACCAATATGGAATTCCTCAAATGCCCCTCGATATCTGTGTGGCGGATAGCCAGGGAGGAATCGGATACATGATTGAGCGGTGCCTACTAAATGTCCTGCGAAAACATAACCTGAAACGAAATATCCTGACTCTGATGACGCTTACCGAAGTGGACCCGGAAGACAAAGCATTTCAAAATCCCACAAAACGAATTGGTAAAGTAATGGTTAAAGAAGAGGCTGACCGGTTGAATAAAGAAAAAGGCTGGGTTTTTAAAGAGGAACAGAAGAGTAATGGGGGATATCGTCGTGTAGTGCCATCTCCTGAGCCTAAATCTATTATGAACTGTAAAGTTGTGGAACGCAACGCCAGAGGAGGCACTATTGTCATAGCTGTTGGAGGGGGAGGAATTCCTGTTTATACTGATGAAGAAGGAATGATTCGACCCTCTGAAGCAGTTATAGATAAAGACCTGGCCAGTTCAAAACTGGCTTCCCAAATTGGAGCAGATGAATTTTATGTACTTACTGATGTTCCGTTTGTTTATGTCAATTACAGAGAACCGGGTGAGAAGAAACTGGAATTTCTTAATTATGCCGACACTCTGAAATATATAGAAGCGGGTACATTTGGAGAGGGAAGTATGGCTCCAAAAATAAAAGCGGCTCTATCCTTCATCGAAAAGGGAGGGAAGCAAAGCATTATCACGGAATCCAAAAAACTGGAGGATAAGTCTTATGGAACAAAAATTACCATGGAGTATGATGATAAGGATTTACACAAATATGACTGAGAAAAGTAAAATAGTATTTAGTCAGTAGGTAGTAGTGGGGATTACGGATATTGACAAATCCGGGGATCTGATAAAATATTATAAATAACACAATTACAAAAGTTTAACGGACTATTATTCCGAATAATTACCAACAAAAAAAACGAATAGAAATGGCATTTAATTTAAAAAACAGATCATTCCTGAAATTATTGGATTTTTCTCCCAAAGAAATAAAGTATCTGCTGGATATGGCTCACAGACTAAAAGCCGCAAAATATGCCGGAACGGAGCAACCAAAACTTTCAGGAAAGAATATTGCACTGATTTTTGAGAAATCCTCGACTCGTACCCGATGCGCTTTTGAGGTAGCAGCTCATGATCAGGGTGCCCATGTTACTTACCTGGGGCCTTCGGGTTCACAGATAGGGCATAAGGAATCTATGAAGGATACAGCACGGGTTTTGGGACGAATGTACGATGCTATAGAGTACCGTGGATTTGGCCAGAATATCGTTGAAGAGTTGGCAGAATACGCCGGAGTTCCTGTTTGGAACGGACTTACCGATGAGTTTCATCCCACACAGATTCTGGCAGATTTCCTGACTATGGAAGAACATTCCACCGTCCCCCTTGAGCAGGTTTCGTACGCTTACATGGGAGATGTGCGAAATAATATGGCTAATTCATTACTTGTGGGAGGTGCCAAAATGGGAATGGATGTCCGGATTGTCGGACCCAAATCGCTTCAGCCCGATGAAGAACTTGTGGCGCAATGCCGGAAAATTGCAGAAGAATCAGGTGCACAAATCATAATTACCGACAATGTTGATGAGGGTGTGGCCGGATGTGACTTCCTTTACACCGACGTTTGGGTGTCAATGGGAGAAGGCGATGATGTGTGGAAAGAGCGCATCGATACACTTAAACCGTATCAGATAAATGCTCTAACCATGGAGAAAACAGGAAACCCGTCATGTAAATTTCTCCATTGCCTGCCCGCTTTCCATAATCGGGAAACCAAAATGGGCGAAGAGATCTTTCGAAAATTTGGTCTCGACGGACTTGAGGTAACTGAAGATGTATTTGAGTCTCCGGCTTCTATTGTTTTTGATCAGGCCGAAAACCGTATGCATACCATTAAAGCAGTAATGGTAGCTACCCTGGGGGCTTAGAAAAGTGTTATTTCCGTCCTGCCGTAATGTCGTGGAACTCTACAGTATTTTGCCCAAAAGCTATAGGATTGGTAGTTATTAGAAGAAACTGAGCTTTTAAGTGTTTTGTCATTGTCGTTTGTCGTATTTTAAAAGCGTCTGCAACTTTTCGGCGTAACAAAAATATTAACGATAGAAAATTTGTACAATCCCCATAATTAGCTATTTTTTCTCTATTGTGTAGGGAAACTTATTTCTTCAAAATAAATTGCTTCGCTTTGCTCGTAATGAATGTTATGACGCAAAGTTTTAATTAATAGAGAGTTATAGTTTATTTCTTTAGTTTTGTAAACAGTTAATTCCCATATGCTTGAAAATGAATAACGCAGTATTTCTTATATTTACAGAATAAAAGAATCATCAATAGTCCGTTAAACTTTTATAAGAGCCTCTGATTCAGTTATTTGAAATCAGACGGATTTTTGTGTTAAAATGCATATTTTCAACATTATATGATTCATCTTAAATCTTATATCTAAAAATCTAACGGTCTAAAAAATCATGAAAGGTGATGAAAACGATCAATTAACAGAATCAACAAAAATGGAAAACACGATTGTGAAAAACACATTTCCCATGTCACGTGAGCATCTGGCCAATGAACGCACCTTTCTGGCCTGGATCAGAACCAGTATTGCATTAATGGGATTTGGCTTTGTAATAATAAAATTCACTGTTTTTCTCCAGGAGATGGCTTATTGGGTGGAATCAGAATCTGTCAGCAAAGATGAAAACTCCCCATTCATTGGGATGATTATGGTTGGGGCAGGGATTTTATTGGCCCTTATGTCCTATTTTCGATACAGGAAAACATCCCGACTTTTGGATCAAAAGACCTTCTCCAATTCAGTGGTATTTTCCCTTGTTCTGACAATTTTTCTTGTCGCCACAGGTATTATGGTATTTGTGTGGTATCTGATACCAATGTTTGACTAATCTGAGGTGTTAAATCACAGAAGTTTCAAAGCTTTTAATTAACAATTCCGGAAATCCCTTAAAGCTAAACCGGGATAGCCAGAACCGAACATTTATTAAAAGAATCAAATGGGAATTAGCCGTATGGGCTAATTCCTAGGCAATTCGTGGAACCAAAACAAGAAATGGCGCAGCTATTTTGCGTTAAACTACTGGATAATATTTTGCCAAAAAACACGAGTATTTGCAGTAAGGCATTAACATGTAAATTCAAGCCTGTTGACCCTGCAGAATTATTCTTCTTTTTCAACAATTTTGGGGGCTTGCGAGGCATTTACAAACAGAACATCATCCAGATTTGAAAAATCATTAAAAAATTCTGCTCCACGCATCTTAATATGTTCATCCCGGAAACCAATAATCGTTAATCCGGCTCGTTTGGATTTTTCCTCTACAATTTCGTGAACTGGTCGGTTCTCCACGGCTGAAACTATTTCAATATTGGAAAGAGTAATAGGTAAACGGCCTTCTTCAACGAGATGATTTAATTGTTCCCTTGTCTGCTGTACTTGGTTGGGTGCACAAATACTGAAAATTTTTATTTTACTCTTCTTCCAGTCGGGATGAGCCAAAATAATGTACCCAAGTAATATCATCAGGTTGGCATTTAAATAATCCACCGGTCTTATCCATACATGAATATCATTACGAAACCTGGTAGCAGTTTGTACCATCCCAAAAACACATACATCAAAATCACCTGCCTTGGTTAATGCAATATTGGTTATGATACGTTCCAACTCTTCAGGTTGGGTTTTATCATATTCGAAAACCACCATATTATTTTCCATTCCTGAAATGCTGGGAGCCTGAATAATCTGAGCAATGGCAGATGTATATGACGGTGAAATCATGGTATCTATATACAAAGTGCTATCCTCTTCTTTTTGAAAATCAATAATCTGATGCATAATTTCTCTTGACTCCAGAAAACTTTGACGACTAAAATAATCTTCTATAAAATGAAAATAAGTGCCAAATCCGTGGCGGTAGGAAATCCAGTTCATCAAATCAAAAATCTTCTCCCTTTCAAATGAATTGGCCGAAATACAAACCGCAGCAGGTCTCCATTCTTCACTTTCCACGGATGATTGGTTTTTTTGCATATAAACCTGAATTTTTCGATTTAACTGAAAAAGAGAGCCCTTAAAAAGATTGACAAGTCCTTTCCTGTCTTTATTGTGGTGCTCAATTACCAGGTAAATAATAATTATTAGTGAGTAGGCTATAACTGTATATAAAGGATTAATCATAAACATGACCCACACCGAAAGAATAAAGCCGATAAGTGAAAAATACCATTTTGACCTGAATCGGGGACGGTAAGCAGGAGATGAGCCGAAATGATTTAAGAAACTAATCAGACAAAGCGATCCATAGGTAATCAGAAAGAACATTGAAATAATTTCTGCCACAGCATCTACATTACCCATTGCCACAAACACAAAAGCAATAATAAACGCCACAACCGAGGCATTACGGGGTTCATTGGTTTGCCCTTTCCCTTTGGCCAGTTTGCGATTTATTCCAGGAACCGGAAAACTTTTATCGCTGGCAAGGGCCTGTAATGTGCGTGGAGCCACCAGTACCGATCCTAATGCTGAGGAAAGAGTGGAGGCTGCCAGACCAAGTAATACAAAAACACTTCCTCCAACAGCTATTTGAGACATGATTAACTGATTGGATAACAATGCTTCGGTGGAAACAGATGCAGACATCTTCCATATTACCAGGATGTAAATTAACATTCCTGTAATGGTTGCAGTCATTGTACCTATGGGAAGAGATTT
The DNA here is from genome assembly GCA_964403175.1 of uncultured Marinilabiliaceae bacterium. GTDB lineage: Bacteria > Bacteroidota > Bacteroidia > Bacteroidales > Marinilabiliaceae > Marinilabilia. The sequence continues at coordinate 937 of CAYOFH010000091.1, read as the reverse complement.
TCCCGGGTTTTTCAGGTCACCACTAAGTCCAACTCCGGCGGTCATTCCGGTAAAGGCAGGAAAACAAATAGCGAATACTGTAAAAAAATCTTCCCGGTTGGAAAAAGTGAAATTTGAACTGAAATAATCTCCTTTAGCCAATTCAGGTTCCCCGGAACCGAGAAAAAACATAATCAGCGACAAAAATAAAATTCCCGCCACACCATATAATAATCCGATACCCATGTTGGCTCCATTACGAATAATAAGGACCGCAAGAATAAGCAATACTGGAAGACTCACGATCTGACGTGGTAACTCCCATCCATATTGGGTGGACCACCATTGAAAAAACATCTCAAATGCTTCGGTAAAAGCAATAATATAAAAAGCTATACTGATAGCCTGAGAAAAAAACAGGGCCACACCTATGGTTGCCCCTATGTTGAGCCCAAAAGAACGTGATATTATAAAATATTCTCCGCCACCTTCAACCCTTGTGTTAGTTGATAGTTCAGAAATGGCCAGCGCAGTTGGAATAGTTATTAAATGCCCGAGAAAAACCAGTAATAAACTTCCAAGGAATCCTATGGTTCCAACAGCATAACCAAATCTGAGAAATAAAATGGCTCCTAAAATAGTAGAGATAGCAGTGATGAATACGGGAGCTGTACCGAAGCGACGGACAGTGTTATTTTGCGCTTTTTGTTCCATGCAATTTCTTTTTCAGGAATTAAAAGGATAATGTAATTTTTTGTGAAGATAATAAATTCAGAAAAGATTACTTTCTGGTTACAACAATCAATTATGTTGATTTTACTACAGCTTTCAATAAATTCTTACAAATTAGCTTAAAAAGAGTAGTTTCAAAAATTAATATCCTCGCTTATCACTGTGCTAAAAGGCTTTTAGCAGGCAAGACCACGCCAAAAAGAGCTATATTTGTCTTATCGAAGAA